>JACDGP010000212.1 GCA_013821605.1 Herpetosiphonaceae bacterium | reverse complement strand
AGCTATCCCAACCCAGTGCATTCCCGTTCTGCACCCTCGTACGTCCTCCAACGATCCGTCCCGTTGCAGCCTTGGGATTGCCGTACCCCCGGGTTTTTAGTGCTCTCGATGCGTCTTGCCGGTCAGACGATGACAGCAGGCGTGCATGCTGGAGGTGGCTCACGGTTGGGAAACCGTGCTGTCCAAGCCACTACATCTCGCCTCTGACAAGACGCGTGATGAGCGCCGATGGGCCTGCTACATCTATTGGTTCAGGGTGACCTGATAGGAGCAACGGGTACGTCCGGGAGTAGCCTTGCATGCCGACATCCTGATGAATCCTGAGCCGCGGTTTATCATCCGCTATGACCCGTCGCGCTGGCTGCCGTTTCACGACGGGTCGCCGGGTGACTGGCAAGTGGTACAGTTCCGTCTGCCGTCGCGCGATGGCGTCGAACGACAAGTTCAGGTCGAATTGCACCATAGCCCGCCGCTCGCGCTGCAGGTCATCGATGCGCGCATCATCTACGCTACCACCAACCGCTATAGCTATGCCGTATGGCAGACTGAGCGCGTGCTCCGTGTCCATGAGCTCCAGCTCGTGGCAACAATGGCGGAGGAGACCCGATCGTGAACACGATTGGCTTTCGGAACAGTTGAGCCGATGCTCGGTGATGTACAATCTGATCCGTTTCATGCACATCCTCCCCGTCCCTCGTATCGTGTGCTATCGTGTTCTGGCATGAGTACTTCTTCGCATCCGCAGGTGCGACGCTGACTGAGGACACCATGATCGTCTATACGAATAGCCTTACTGATGTGACGGCAGAGCACCTGGTAGGTGGCTTCTTTGTTGGCTGGCCACATCCGCCATCGCCCGCTGATCATTTACGGCTCCTGCGTCAAAGCACCGCGGCACTCCTTGCTCGACGCGCTGATGGGTTGGTTGTTGGCTTTATCACTGCCATCAGTGATGAGGTCTCCTGTGCCTACATCCCTCATCTCGAAGTGCTGCCCGAATATCAAGGCCAAGGCATTGGGTCGGAGTTAGTCAAGCATTTGCTTGCTCGGTTTCAGCATCTCTACATGATCGATCTGCTGTGTGACGCTGAGCTTCAACCCTTCTATGCTCGCCTAGGCATGCGTCCAATAACGGGCATGCTCGTCCGCAATTTTGATCACCAGTCATGTGAGCCATTGAGCCTGCCGCCTGAACCGGGAGAGCGTCCCTGAACCACGTGAACACAACACACGAGTGATCATTTTATGAATAAGGAAGCGAAGCATACGTGCGCGGGTTCGCGACGACCATTTTGACCTGGCCTGGCTCGTGGGAATACTCGCCATCCCTCTCATTCCTACTTTTACACGTATCTCGGTGTTATCCCATGTACTTCAACCGATCGATGCTCCCCGTGCTGCCGATGAGGTCGTGCGTGCTGCTGCGTAGGTCGGACGCGGTCGTTACGGATGCACATTTGGGTTTTCGACCAGGATGCCCTCAGCGCGAGCCGCCGTGATGAGATCGTCATCAGCTGCCACAAAGGTCAACGCTGGCAGGAGCATGTTTGTCGTTAACGCCGACGCGAGCTGCACGGCATCATAGCCCCGCAAGCGATGGCACTGCCTGAGATCCATGGCGCGATCAATCAGGGTCCCACTCATCGCGTGGTACTCGGGGGTCGCGTGACGAGCAAGCAGCCGAACCAGGGCATCGCGCTCCCCGAGGGTGAGGCCGGTGCCCGCTCGCTGGCGCGCCGCCAATGCCGCCGCGACCTCGACGCGCGTGATGTCTGCCACGACGATAGTATGTCCCGCCACCGGGTCGGTGAGCGACTCAATTCAGCCACTGCCCGTCTCTGTCAGATAGATTTTCACCAGTGCGCTCGAGTCAACGAAGGAGCTGCTCACGCCTTCGGCCCACGCTGTTCCCCAAGAAGCTCGCTGAGCGGGGGCCTCCCACGCGGTCAAGCAGTGCCCGTGCTTCTTCAAGCGTCAGGGTCGACTCCGCACACAATTGCTGCAGCTCGGGTGTTGGCTCCGTAAGGAGACCAGCGGCGCGCAGCGTGGCCACCGCGCGGTCACGCTCGTCAGGTCGTGTTGGTCCTAGCTGCTCGTCCACCACAAGCACCGCACGATGCTCCCTCGTCGGGAGATCAGTGCGTCGAGGGAGTCGAATACTCTCGTCAGCTGACACGATGATCGTTGTCTCGATTGTTTTGACAGGACCACCCCTGTGACAACCAGTATAGTATGAGATACGTCCTTGCCCTTGAAGAGTCCCAAACTTTTCATGAACCTTGATGCTGTTTCCAGCTCAAGGGTGGCCTGGGCAGTCAGTGTTCCTTACCAGAATTCAACAAGAAGTCCCTCAACTCGCTCGAAATGCCGCCTATCGCGAGTAATGAGCACGACGTTGTGGTGCATCGCCGTGGCAGCGATCCACATATCATTCTCAGGGATCAACTCGCCGCGCTGCTTAAGGTTGGCCTTGATTTTGGCGTAGTGGCCCGCTGTCGTCCAGTCGCACCTGAGCAGTCGTGTCTCTGCCAGAAGACTCTGAATTTTTGCAACCTCCTGCTCGGTCTGCCCACTGATTTCAGCTCCATACAGCAGCTCGCCAATGATGATGTGCGACACGGCCGCGCTAATCGTAGAGATACGAGTGGTAATAACCGGATCCGGGCGGAGAATAGCAATAATGATCGTGGTATCGAGGAACGACGGGCGAAGACGATCAGCCACTCGTCTCGGTCCTTTCGCAGTCCTCCTCAATCGCCTGTTCCATGATGCGCAGTCGCTCGGGGTCGATCGTCCCCGCATACTTGAGGAGAGCAGCCCCCGGATACTCGGTGTCAGGCTGCTGTACTCGTGTGGCTAATTCGTCAACGAGGTGCTGCTGCTCTTCACGCGGCAAGCGCTCCGCCCGTTCAAGCACCTCGGTATATTCGGATGTTGTCATGAGATGTACCTCGCTTTTGTTGATTACGCTGATGTCCCGCGTTTCCTGCCTAGCATCGCCTTGACGTGACGTACCGCCTCTTGGCGATCAAGAATCATTGTTCAAGGGTGAGGGCTGGCAGTGCGCAAACTCCGATCTTCGAGACCGGATCATACCACGAGGCATGCACAGCGAAAAACAGGATCCCGCACGTCCTTCTTCGGACAGCGCGTCCTCCAAGCTCCTTTGCCTCCCTGCCGGGGGAGCACGAAAACCTCGAGATGTTAAGCCGCTAACAGCGATGTGATGGACGATGCTGGCACGGACCGAAATCCCGATTCCAAGTCTGGCACGTCGCTTCCCACTCGTCATTAGATCCTGGACGGCGTGCAGGCGCTCGCTCTCCCACGGGGGGGTCCTCAACGACCGGTGCCGAAGCTCATGAGCGCAAAAAAGAGACGGGATGAAGAAAAGAGGCATCCGAGGAACAGGATATGGACGCTGCGAGAGAGCACGCGATCTCGCTCTGCAGGTCCATGCCGATGCCCGCCTCCACCTCGTTAATCCTTGTACGGGTCGATGACCTCGGCGCCGGCCATCGCCACACCCAGCGGTCGCAGCGTATGCACGACCTTGATGGTGCGCGCGTGGGCGTGCAGCACGTCCGGAAGCCGCCGGTAGACGTGCGGACTTTCATCAAGGCCACCGCCGCGCAGCTCGACGCCCTCCCGCCGCAACCACTCATGCATCATCTCGGCCGAGACCGCCCCCGGCGCGACAATCGTCGGTACTTTTTTTCCCGTGCGCGGATCGGGGAGCCACTTGCGCTTGCCCGCCGCCTGGGTACGGCTCATGATCCGCCCGGCACCATGGACCGTGCTGTACAAGGCCTGCTCCGCCTCAGGGCCGTCAACACCCTCGATCACGGCCGTGATATCACCCATCGAGCCGCCCACAATGCCACGTTGACCCGGAAAGGCCGGCGTTGCTCCTTTGCGGACGACCCAGAGCTGTTCCCCGTTGTGCTGCTCGGACCACGCGAAGTTGTGATGGTTATGAACCTCGTCGACCGCGTGGGTCCCTAACAACCGAAGTACTTGGTCAACCACCGCATCCCGTCCCGCGTAGGCATACCGCCCGGCGAGCCGCATGGCCTGGACATAGCTTTGCCCGAGGTCGGTGGTTGTCGCAATCAGTGTCGGGCGTTGGTCGACCTGTTCACCCGGAGCACGGTCAAAAAAGCTGCGGTTGGCGGCGAGGTTCAGGAAACCGGTCGCCGTCTTATGCCCGAGTCCCCGGCTGCCGAAGTGGCAGACGACCCAGATGGAGTCAGCTTCGTCGGCCAACACGTCAACAAAATGATTGCCGCTGCCGACGGTTCCGAGCTGTTGACGCGCCAGGTCCTTGAGGATGCCCAACTCGGGAATATCCTGCCAGGTCGGGTCATCAAACAGCGGATGGTCGACGTTCAGCCCACTGCGCTGGCCGACGCCAAAGACGACCGCGCGCGCGATATTGTCCATGATCGTCGCGATGTGCGGGCGAAGGTCGGCCGCGCGGAGCATGGTCCGCACCCCTTTGATGCCACAGGCAATGTCGTAGCCAACTCCACTGGGCGACACGGCGTCGCGGTAGGCAATGACGCCGCCGATGGGCTGGGAGTAGCCCTTATGGGCGTCGGCCATTAAGGCGGCAGCCGCCACGAGCTCGTCACGTGCGCACCGCTTGATCTGCGCGAGCGTCGCCTCGTCAGGCTCTCCCCAGACCGGGATGTTGTCGATGACGTGCATACGTGACCTCCTCTTGTTCGGATCCGGCTGCTGTGCGGCTCGTGCTGTGATGCCAGGACTACGACCTCTTCGCCACACTGCCGGTTCTCGGTACGTTGTTGATTGGGGCTGCGTTAATTGTTTACACCAGTTCGGCGCAGACCAGCACTGATGTTGGGCCTGCGGCCGACATCACGAGCAATAACATATGCCAGGGAAAAAAGAACCGGCCGCCTGTGGGGCGACCGGCACATCCAGATTCAGGAAAATCTATGGACGTCTATCCGGTCGCGACCACCTGTTTCGGCAATAATCGAGTGGGTTGGGCGTATTGCCCGTGCCACGATTGAGCACGCCCGAGCGGCCTGCTACAACTTTCTTCTGCCAGAGTCGGATGATCATGACTACCATGATACTACCTTTGATGACGAAAACGCGTATGACGACTGTAAATCTTTTTAGAGGATACCATGCCAGAGCCGGAGCGTCAAGAGGGAACTTCGCCCTGGTGTAAAGATGCCTCTGTTCCGGCAGGTCGTTGCACATTTCCGCAACCCCGGCCATTGTATTGAAAGCAGCGTGGCGTGCACGGTCTCGGAGTGTCGTCCAACAACACGATGCTCGACAACACTGGTACGATGGTGCTATGACACCCCGCGCGACAGACTGGCTCCTCGCTACACTGATTGGGCTGCTCGCGGGTAGCGGGGCCGTGACGCTGACGAGCGGCAGCACGTCGGCGACCTGGCTCTTCGTGCTCCACGGCACCGCTGGCTTCCTCCTGCTGGTCATCGTGGTGGTCAAGCTGCGACGTGTGGGGCCGCGGGTTCTGGCCGTCCGCCACTGGGAGCGACGGACTGCCGGTGGGCTGGTCACCACACTCCTGGTCGGGATGGCGCTCCTGTCCGGCTGGATCTGGTCCAACGGCGGAGACAGGGTCCTCCTCGGCTTGAATCTCTTGAACTGGCACATTGCCCTGGGCTTCGCACTCAGCCTGGCCGTCGTGATGCATGCCATGCTGCGTGCGAAGCCCTTGCGGCAGCCCGATATCGTCAATCGTCGCCAGTTTCTACTGTTTGCGGGCAGCGCGGCCACGGCGGGGATGGCCTGGCGGCTCCAACGACCTTCAGCGGCGGTGCTGGGGTGGCGTGGGGCCCGTCGCCGCTGGACGGGATCGTATGAGCAAGGCTCATTGCAAGGCAACGCCTTTCCGTCCTCATCCTGGGTCGCTGACCGGCCACGGTCACTCGATACGGCCACATACCGCTTGCAGGTGCGCGGTCTGGTCACGAGGCCGCTCTCCCTGCCGGCGACGCTGCTGCAGGGTGGCGATGAGATGGAGGCCACGCTGGATTGTACCGGCGGCTTTTACTCCACGCAGCACTGGCATGGCATGACGCTCGCGCGGCTGTTGCAGCTCGCCCAGCCACTGCCGGGAGCCACGCACGTGCGCATCATCTCTTGCACCGGCTACCGCTGGAGCTTCCCATTGGCCGAGGCCGGCACGCTGCTGCTAGCCGTTGGCGTTGGCAACGAGGCGTTGGGTCACCTGCAT
>JACDGP010000004.1 GCA_013821605.1 Herpetosiphonaceae bacterium | reverse complement strand
GTGCTGTACGGGGTGTAGAAGGTCCAGCCGGTATCGACGCCACCCATGATCACGACGGCGATGGTGAAAAGCCCGCCGACCATATAGGTATACCAGGAGATCAGATTCAGCCGGGGGAAAGCAAGATCACGGGCACCAATCATTAATGGCACCAGGAAGTTGCCGAGGACGGTCGGAATCGACGGGATCAAGAAGAACCAGACCATGACGACGCCATGTAGCGTGAAGAGCTTGTTATAGGTATCTGAGCTGACCACATCGGCCTGTGGCGTGAGCAACTCGAGCCGAATTAGCGTGGCAGCCGAACCGCCGATAAAAAAGAAGAAGGTGATCGAGATCATATACAGGATCGCGATGCGTTTATGGTCGATGGTCAGCAACCACGACCGCAGAGCCGAGCCGGCATGGAGGTAGTCGTTGCCCGGACGGACCGGCGCTGATACCGAAGGAATTGCGCTCATGGTTGTTGCCCCATAGTGTCGCTGTTGGCGAGCGACTTGATATACTCGACGAGTTGCAAAACCTGATCTTCACTGAGCTGGCCTTTGAAGGAGGGCATGATCGCTGGGTAACCAGCGGCGATTTGCTTGTTGGGCAGATAGATCGAGTCGTGAATATATTGTGCGTCGGCAAGGACGAACGAGCCATCCGACAGCGGCACTGACTTACCATAAAGACCGGCCAGGCTTGGGGCGTGCACTGCGGCACTTGGGCCATGGCAGCCACTACAGCCATATTGTCGGAACAAGCGTTGGCCCGCTGCGGCTTCGCTGGCGTTAAGCGTGCCCATATTCAGCCATTGTTCGAAATCAGTAGCACTCATCACGACAACATCACCGCCCATGATCGAATGGTCGGTCCCGCAGTATTCCATACAGAACAGGTGGAAGGTGCCTGTTTTGGTTGGCTGGAACCACAGCGTCGTGTAGCGGTTCGGCAACACATCATGTTTGACACGAAAGGCCGGGACCGAAAAATCGTGAATCACATCCTGGGAGGTCATCGTCAGCTTAATGGGCCGCCCGATGGGGACGTGCAGTTCATTAATCTCAGCACGACCTTCGGCGTGCTGAACCTTCCACATCCACTGCTTGGCGACAACATCAATGTTGAGTGCGTTGGCAGGCGGACGGGAAAGATCGAAGAACAGGAGTGCGGCCCAGGTAAAGATGCCGAGCGCGAGGATCAGTGGCAGAATCATCCAGGCCCATTCCAGGACCAAGATGTTGTTCGGCGGATTGGAACGATCAGCAGGCGATCCGCGCCGGTACTTGATGCTGAAGAAGACGATCAAGAAGCACACCGGTATGGCGAACATCAAGCTGAGACCGAGTAGGGCTATGCCCAAGCGGTCCACTTGTGTTGCGTGGGTTGAGGCTTGATCCGGAAGAAGCGGAAAGTTCCACATACACCCTCAAACAGTATCGCCCGATTGCGGTATAGGAGGAGCAGCCAACTGGCCCGACTGTAAGCGCTCGCGCCGGAAGAGGATGAGCAGAGCGGCGAGTACAAGGAGCGTCGTGATGACCGCTGCCCCGCGCACGATGTTCATTACGACGAGGCTGTATGTCCCACTGACCGGATCGTAGTGATAGCAACGTAGGAGCACCTGGTCAAGCGGGCTGCCAATCTGGTTCGCCGATGCTTCGATTAGACCTAAGCGCAGATCACGGATCTGATACTGGATGCCATACAAGTAGCGCGCCAAATGGCCTTGAGCAGTCACCAGCATAATGCCACTAGGATGGGCATACTGCTGCTGGGCGGCATCCCAGGCATAATGTACCCCGACCGTCGTTGCGAGGCGCTCAATCATTGGCTCGTCGCCGGTCAGGAGGTGCCAGCCGCGGGCTACCGCCGGATTCACGCCTGGCAGCAACATCGCTTTGGTCATTTTGGCAATCGCCGGCGTTTCGCGGGGATTGATGCTGACCACGACGACATCAAACTCTTTACCTGCACGGAATGCTAGATCATTGAGACTCGTGGCTAAACCGTGGAGCAACAGTGGGCACAGATTGGGACACGTATAGTACGCCAGCACCAGAATGGCGGGCTTTTGGCCGAAGTAGGTACCGAGCGTGACGGAAGCGCCCTCATCGTCGTGAAAGACGAGACCAAGCGGCAGCGCTGCGTTGAGGTGTTGATCGAAGGCGACCTGGTCAAGTGGATTAGGAGGCCCACCGGTCTGAGCCCGCACCGGGAGGACACCTACCAGCAACGCCCATCCGAGGAGGAGCAACAGCCAGCCGCATTGGCGTGGCGAACTTTTCATTTTGGACCTCCCGTACTCCCCGTGGCGGAAATCGTGCCGGTACTGCGGACCGGCAGGCCACGTTGTGCTAGGAGTTCGATGGCGTGGTCAATTGGGATGTGAACTATGCTATGTTGCCGGTCAACCCAACCATAGCTACCGAGTACAGCATCGCTCCGGCGCAGTGTATCCGCAAGGGCCGTGCGTGGTGCGACCTCTAGGCGCGGTGCACCGGAGGGCACGCGTTGGCTGGCCAGAGGCGATAGCGGTGCATCGGCGCGCGGGTGATCTACAAGGAAGGTGAACAGTCCCCATACCACAGCTGAAATGACGGCAACCGTGACGAGCAGGCCAACGCCCGTCATCAGCACAGGAATCGCCTGCACATCACTGCGTTCGTGCCCATCATCGGCGCGTGGAGTGGGGGCAGGAGGCGGCACAGTGCGGCGGCCCACGAGCCCACGCCAGACTGCTGCCGGACTAAACACCTGCTTCAGCATTCTACCGATAATCTTTAAGAGCTTAGACATCCCCATACTCCATCGCGCTTTCAGGTTGCAGGCTCAGCTCCAGCGTAGGCCACCAGTTGAGGTGCGTGTGGATCGCGCTGCGCCAAGAGCGGTCGTCGTTGGATGAGCCATAGGGAGGCCGCCAACCACAAACCACCGAGTGCGATCGGCGCAACGATATCTTGCCAATGTAGCGATAGACCGGTTGGATGGAACGCAGGGAGCACCTGCCACCAGATGTCGATGAGGTGCATGAGTAGCAATCCGGCGGCAAGGCCAAGCAGTATCTGTGGACGGCGTTTGATTGAGCGGGACAACAACAACAAGAAAGGTACGAAAAAATGCAGAACAATCAGGGCCAGGGCAACATACTCCCACGCTCCGGCCATGCGGTGGCGGTACCACACGGTTTCGCGTTGTAGATTGCCATACCAGATGATCAAAAACTGCGAAAAGGAGGTGTAGGCCCATAGCATCACGAAGGTGAGCAGCAAGTTGCCTAGATCATTAAGGCGGCTTGGCTTGTCGCCCAGCAGTGTCGCGAAGGGCTCGCGGTCAATCAACAGGAGGACCACGATCAGGGCGAAGCAGAGTGCTGCCATGCCGTGTCCTACCAAGGCAATAAAACCGAAGATCGTTGAATACCAGTCCGGTTCGAGTGACATTACCCAGTCGATCCAGGCAAAGCTCACGGTCAGCACCAGTAGGATCAGGCCAGGGGGACTCAGGCGCACGAGGCGCGCGGTGGGAACAGGAGTGGCTGCTTGATCCTGAAGCCGCGACAAGCGATTCAGCACGTAAGCGATCACACTCCAGATTAGCCAGTAGGCGACAGCGCGGCCGAACCAGAATGGGAAGCTGAGATAGGTGCGGCGGTGGGCTGCTTCTGCGCCGGCCAAGGCGCCGGCTGTTGCCCAGGGGTATATATGCTGGTAGCCAAGGGCTAGAGGGAGCCATACCAGGGCGAGCAGCGGCAGGGTCAGGGTGGCGGCTTCGAGTATGCGGCGGAGGATGAAACCCCAGGTACCCCCGACGAGGTGGTAGATCATCAGCAGGCCGAGACTACCAAGCGCAATGCCGAGCCAGAACAACAGCGCGATCAGATAGGAGCGGAAAAACTGGTCGGGATTGAAGAAGGCTCCCACAATGCTCGCTAACGCACCGGCGACGCCGACGGTCAGCGCGGTCCTTTGGCTACGTGTCAGGAGGCGCTGAGCCGGCGTAGCTGTGGTCATGGTTGGGCCTCCTGCAACTTTGGCTGCTGATCCGGCGGCACATCGTGTAGTGTCGCATGCTGGCTGAGCTGGAGGGCGCGAATATAGGCAGCAATTGCCCAACGGTCGTCGGGTTGGACACGTGCAGCGTAAGGATACATAAGACCATAGCCGTTGGTGATCACGTCGAAGAACAAGCCGGCCGGGGCATTCCGAAGCGTGTCGGTATGAAACGACGGTGGTTGGCTGAAGCCGCGCTGTACGATCACACCATTGCCATCGCCAAGTGGACCATGGCAGGGCGCGCAATAAATGCCATAGCGCTCGTGGCCGCGCGTCAGGAGATCACGCGTGACCGGGAGAGGAAAGGTATCCGCAAGCTTGCCGTTGATTTTACCGGTATAACGCAACGTGTCGGTGTGCAGGTTTTCGCGGGATACTGTATCGGCTTCAAGTGGTCGGGACGAGGTGCCATCGGGGAAAAACTGGCTCGCGTCGTAGGGCTGGTAGCGTGGCTGGCGTTGCATGTTAGGGCCGCAGCCAACTAATACGGCTAGGGCAAAGATAACCCAAAAGCCGCCCACGACTGCACCTCGGTGGGGCCGTTTGTACGCCCTCAACCGCACGTTCAGCATGGCACCTCCGACACGCTTTGGGGTCTGAGGTTTTCCAGGAACTGGCGGGTCTTCGACCGGTCGAAGTGGGGGTCGGTCGCTTCAATGCACAGAAAGAAGCGATTACGGGATGCTCGTTCGAAGTGCGGCGCGTTGAAGACCGGGTGATAGGGCATCGGCAGCCCGTTGGCAATCAGCATGCCAAAGACTGCCGTCAGGGCAGCACACAGGATCGTTAGCTCAAACGTGATCGGTACAAAGGCCGGCCAGCTATTGAAGGGCCGTCCACCGACGTTCAGTGGATAGGCGTGGACGTTGGCGTAATATTGCATAAAGAAGCCACCAACGCCCCCAAAAAGTCCTCCGCACAAGACCAAGAAGGGTAGCCGTGTCGGACGGCAGCCGACTGCCTCGGGGAGTCCCTCGACCGGAAAGGGCGTATAGGCATCCATATGCCGGAAGCCCTCCGTCGAAGCTTGTTGGGCTGCATACAACAGGTCGTCGGGGTTGTCCCATTCGGCCATCAAGCCGTAGAGTTGGCTCTGAGCGATCATGCCACACTCCCCTCTGGCTCGACTGCCAATTTTTGTTGCTCCTCGCGCGTATGTCCTTCGCGGTGGGTGAGAAGTTCACGCATCTCAAACATGGGGATCATCGGCAGAACGCGTACAAACAAGAAGAAGAGTGTGAAGAAGAGCCCAAGCGTCCCGAGGAAGGTCGACCAATCCCAAAAGGTCGGGCGATACATGCCCCAAGAGGAGGGCAAAAAGTCACGATGCAGACTGGTCACCACAATCATGAAGCGTTCCAGCCACATGCCAACATTCACGATCAGCGCGACCCCGAACAGGGCGAGTGTGTTCGTCCGAACGCGTGGAAACCATAAGAGTTGCGGTGCCAGGACGTTACAAGCGATCACGCCCGCGAAGATCGGCCAGTATGGGCCGGTAAGCCGGTTGAGGCTGACATACGTTTCGAACTGGTCGCCACTGTACCAGGCCATGAACAACTCCATCAGGTAGCCGTAACTAACGCCGAGGCCCATCAGGAGCAGCAGCTTGGCCATGATGTTGATGTGGCGCAGGGTCACGAAATCCTGCAGGCCAAAGAAGCGGCGCAGCGGAATCGCCAGCGTCAGCACCATCGCAAAGCCCGAAAAGATCGCACCAATGACGAAGTAGGGTGGGAAGATGGTCGAGTGCCAGCCGGGTATGATCGCCGCCGCGAAATCAATGCTTACGATACTATGGACCGAAACAACGAGCGGAGTGGCCAGACCGGCCATCAACAAATAGGCCATCTGGAAGCGGTGCCAGTGTTGTGCCGAGCCGCGCCAGCCCAGGGCCATGATGCCAAAGATCAGACGTGGTAGCCGTTTTTCGGTTCTGTCGCGCAGGCTGGCAACATCGGGGATCAAGCCGATGTACCAGAAAAGCAACGATACCGTCGCATAGGTCGACACGGCGAAGAAGTCCCAGTCGAGCGGACTGCGAAATTGTGGCCATAGCCCCATGGTGTTGGGATACGGGATCAGCCAGTAGAATAACCATGGTCGCCCTAGATGCAGAATCGGGAACAGGCCTGCGCAGGCCACGGCGAACAGCGTCATCGCTTCGGCGAAACGGTTGATCGAGGTCCGCCAATCCTGACGCATCAGGAGCAAAAAAGCCGAGATCAAGGTACCAGCATGTCCAATCCCGATCCACCACACGAAGTTAATGATCGCAAAGCCCCAGGCCACCGGTATATCAACGCCCCAGATGCCGACACCTTTGATAAACAGATAGGTGATGGAGGCGAATAACACCATCGTTAGGCTGAAGGCGATTCCAAAGCCTAGGAACCAGCCCAATGTCGTCTTGCGTTTGACAACGATGTCGCTGATTTTGTCGGAGATTGAAGCATAGGTGTGACCCGGCTTGAGGACGGGTTCGATGGGTGCGATCGGTTGGATGCGATCACCTTGCATGGCCTACTCCGTTGGCATCTCAGGATTTGGATTGCGCAGCCGCGCCAGATAGCTCGTCCGTGGCTGGGTGCCAAGCTCCGCCAGCAGTCCATAGTTCAACGGGTGAGCCTTGAGCTTGGCCACGGCGCTGTTCGGATCGTTGATATTGCCGAAAACGATCGCGTTGGTCGGACAGACCGCCTGGCAGGCAGTCTGGACCTCACCATCCGCCAGCACGCGGTTCTCTTTTTCGGCCTGGATGCGACCGGCGCTGATGCGCTGGACACAATAGGTACATTTCTCCATGACGCCGCGTTGGCGAATGGTCACGTTGGGATTACGCTCCAGCCGCAACGAGATCGTATTCTGGTCGCTGTACTGCAGGAAATTAAAGCGGCGGACTTTGTATGGGCAGTTGTTCGAGCAGTAGCGCGTGCCAACACAGCGGTTATAGACCATCGTGTTCAGCCCTTCGTCGTCGTGGACCGTCGCTTCGACCGGGCAGACCGGCTCGCAGGGTGCATTTTCGCAATGCATGCACGGCACCGGCTGATGGTAGCTCGCAGGATTATCGAGATTGCCTTCATAATACTGGTCGACGCGAATCCAGTGCATTTCCCGGCCGAGCGCCACCTGCTCCTTGCCGACGATGGGACTGTTGTTTTCGGCCTGGCAGGCCATCGTGCAGGCGTTGCAGCCGATGCAAGCATTCAGATTGATCGCCATACCCCAGGCATAGCCTGGGTACGGGTGTGCGGGGTACAGCGATGGCGGGTGCTCATCCTTGTGGATCACGCTGGGGTTGTGCTGGTAGTCGGCCAGCGTTGCGACCTGCACAAGGTCACGCCCCTCAATGTTGAAGTGGTGCTGGGTCGTGACGAGTGCATGATGTTGGCCGGTGCGACTGATTTCAAGACCACTGCTAAACCAGGGGCTGTCGCTGGTACGCAGGGCGTAGGCGTCGAAGCCGCTACCGCTGCCGACTTTCCCGACCTGGGTGCGTCCGTAGCCCAAATGAACGGTGACGGCATCCTGCGGCTGACCGGGCAGGATCCAGATTGGCGCGCGCAGCGTGCGACCTCGCAAGCGCAGCTCGACTTCGTCCTCATTCTGTAGCCCTAGCCGTGTGGCGGTGTGTGGGCTAATCAACGCGGCATTATCCCAGGTGAGCTTGGTCATCGGCCGTGGCAGTTCTTGCAGCCAACCGTTGTTATTCCACCGCCCGTCCCATACACTGCGGTCTGGCTGGAAGTTGATTTCTAGGCCTGTGTCGGGGCTCCCACCGGTGGGGTTGGTCGTAGCATAAGAGGTAGCTTGTACCTTGACCGCCCGCAGCGGTAGGGTACTACCTGCGATCAGTCCAGCGTGCAAAGTGGTCTGCCACCATGAATCGAAGTCACTCCCCTGATGCTGCGTGGACCAGTACTGGCGGACGATGCCGTGTGCCGAAAGCGTGGGCTGCCCCAGCAGCGCTGCCAGCAGCTCGTGGGCTGACTTTCCATTGTATAACGGTGCGATCAGCGGTTGCATGATCGAGATCGTGCCGTCGAAGGCGCGTGCATCGCTCCAACTTTCCAGAGCATGTGCCGCAGGCAGATGCCAGTGGCACAAAAAGGCCGTTTCATCCGCATACGCACCGAGGTGGATTCGGAGCGGTACTTTGTTCATGGCGGCGGCAAAGTCGAGATCCGCCGGCGCGGTATAGACCGGATTGCCGTCGATAATCACCAGCGTAGTGACCTGGCCGGCCGCCATCTCTGCCACGAGTTGGCGTACATCCGCAACCTGACCGGCAGGCCTGGTGACAGGATCAGTCAACACCACTGAGTGCCCAATGTTACCGAGCGTTTCGTTGATCGCATGGCATAGGGCATGAACGACCGGCGGCTGGTTATCGCCAGCTAGCACGAGGCTGGTACCACGATTGCGTTGTAGATCGGCGACGAGTGCAGCAAGCCATGAAGCGGGCATGTCGACCGGTAACGGCATCGACACCACGTCAGCGACACCCAGTGCAGCGGCGAGCGATCGCGCCACGGCTTCGATCTGTCCAGCGCGTAGTGGGCGTCGATGGTCGGCCATCGCACCCGTGATCGTTGGTGTACTCTCGATGACATAGAGCCGGTTCATGGTGTGCGCGCCCTGTGTGACATCCCGTCGCTGGATGAAGTGGTTAGCGTAGGGGACGTTGCCGGGCATCGCCTGGAGAAAGTCGGCATCCAGGCTCACCACAACCGCTGCGTTCTCGAAGCGGTAGACGGGATTCAGCTCGGTACCGAAGGCCAGCCGGGAGCCGGCATGCACATTGTCACGGTTGACCGGCTCGTACTGGTACCAGCGGGCTTGGGGATACGTCGTCTGCAGTGTTGCCATCTGGGCCAGCAAAGTTGGAGAGCTCACGCTTTCGGTGAGAAGCCGCAGACCACGACCGCCCGTGGCCCGGTGGCCGGCGAGGTTGGGTTCAAGGGCGGCGAGAAAGCTTTCCCAACGGCTGATCTCGCCCGCATTGAGCACTGTCTGCGAGCGGTCGGGATCATAAAGATCCAGGATGCGTGCTTGTGTGAGTGCATCGGTATGTCCCAGACTGGCGGGGTGGTCCGGATTGCCCTCGATCTTGGTGGGTCGCCCCATATTGCTTTCGACCAGCACGCCGGTTGCGACGCCTCCCAGCGTCAGTGCTGTAGCATAAAACAGCGGTTGTCCAGGGACAAGCTCAGGAGGTTGATTGACATATGGAAGGATCTTTTCGCTGGGCTGCCCACAAGCTGTGAGACACGCGAGCCCGAGCGAGGCTGCCATCATTTGGAGCACCGTGCGGCGGCTAACCGGTCCTAGCCATCCAGAGGCCTGGCGGGGGAATTCACGCCGCAGGAATTCCTGAAACTCGTCCGTTTCAGCCAGTTCGGCCAAGCTACGCCAATAGTGTGGCCCTGATTCAGCTGCAAGGCGAGCGCGGATGGCGGCAAGATCGAGAGGTTGCTGTTGCATAGCGCCCCGTCTAACGATGGCAGATCGAACAGTTGGTTAAACGCCCACCTGCGACGATATGATAATCGTCGACCAGCTTACGACCCTGAGTGAGTTGATCCTGTGCCACCCAGCGTGTGTTGAAAACCTCGTCGCGTGGCCGAATGTATTTTTCGGGTGCACGGTGACAGTTCAAACACCATTGCATGGTCAATGGCACGGCCTTGGCGGTCAATGGCATCTCGTCGATCTGCCCATGACAGGAGACGCAGCCGATACCTTTTTGAACGTGAATACTATGGTTGAAGTATACATAGCCTGGCAACTCATAAACACGGTTCCAGGCAATTGGCACCCCGCTGCGGAAACTTTCGTGGACGGGTGCCAGCACCGGGCTATTCGCCCAAATCTGTGAGTGACAGGTCATGCAGGTCTGGGTCGCAGGCATGCCGGCGGAAGCGGATTGTTCGACGGAAGTATGGCACATCCGGCAGTCAATGCCTAATTCTCCGACATGGTGCTTATGGCTGAAGGGTACTGGTTGGTCGACTGTAACTGTCGCGCCGGTGTAGTAGGGTGACCGGGTATAGACGCCCCATAGGAAGAAGGCCAGGGCAACTGCGAGCAGGCCGCCGATGATGCTCACCTTGGCGACTGTGTTCGCCCGAGGGTGGAAGAGCTGCTGGCGTTGGAGCGGCTGCTCGTCGATCTGAACGTGAGATGGGAGGCTCTGTTGCTCGTCACTCATCATTACATGTCTCTTGCTTTACCTATTCTGATCCATTAACCGGACTGCTGCAAGTATGCTAGCGGCCGGCGCGATCAACTCATCGTCGGACCTTTGATATGTTCTTGGAAGAAGGCAAGCACGCGCTGCCATGAATCGGCAGCAGCGGCTGCATCATAGGCCCGGCTGGTATCGTTGAAGAACGAGTGGCGCGCGCCGGGGTAGATCTTAATGTCGTGTGGGGTGCCGGCACGCTCAAGAGTGGCTTCGAGCGTGCGGCCAGCAGCGGTTGTAAAGTCTTTGCCGGGATAGGAGCCTACGACCGGACAGGCACGGGTCACGGCCTCCAACGGACGGGGGTTGGGCGCATAGTAGGGGGCAATGGCCCGCAAACGTTTGTCGGTGCAGGCCCAGGTGATGGCGAGGCCACCGCCCAGACAGAAGCCAATTGCTCCCAACCGCTGCCCATCGACTTCGGGCCGAGCTGCTAGGTAGGTCAGGGCTGCTTTCAGTTGGGTGATAGTGGGACCGTCGAGCGGATGCAGCAATTGCGATGTCATGATGCGAACCATGCAGAGCACGCGATTCCCGCCGTCAAACAGGTCGACGGCCAGGGCAACATAGCCTTCTTTGGTGAAGCGCTCTGTAATGTCCTTGATGTTGGGGTTGAGGCCGAAGGCCTCGTGAATGACGACGAGGGCTGGAAATGGGCCTGAGCCAGTTGGCTCTGCTAGGTAGCCCGACTTGGTCGTTGCACCGTATGGAAATGATACCTGTTCCGTAAGGGTGTTGGATTGCTCCGTGGTCGTATACATATCACGTGCCCTTCCGGCCTATCTAGCACTCAACCACCATGCTAGTGGCGTTCCACGCCCCGCCTGGTTATCTGCTTCACCAACGGCTCTATCATACACCAGTTGCCCATCGGTGGTACAGGGCTGATTTCATTGATCGATCATTGGGCAGGCCACGAGTATGTCAGGCAGCTATCAGTTGAAGAGCGGAGATGAGACAGTACTATGTACTATCAGAGCGTGTTGTTTCAGCGTAGTGCAGCAGCCAGAGGCTTCCTCCGGGCGATGTAGCCCGCCCTAATCATATCAAACCAACATGAAGGAGGACGGCCGTTCAGGCTGGCGCCACTCGCACT
Organism: Herpetosiphonaceae bacterium; assembly: GCA_013821605.1. GTDB lineage: Bacteria > Chloroflexota > Chloroflexia > Chloroflexales > Kallotenuaceae > JACDGP01. Next base: position 89,011 of record JACDGP010000004.1, on the reverse strand, counting down.
GCTGTGCAGGCGACAGTTTCCGTGGCCGTTTGAATATGCAAATGCTCATCCGTGCGCGGACACGAATTCACCTCGTCCCGCGCGATATATCTGCCACCGATAGCCCACTTGCACCTTCGGTGGTGCGGCGGGCGCTTAAGCTGTCCATCGCTGAAGGTATGTTCTCGACGGTCCATCTCACCCTGACCGGTGGCGCATTCCTGACCGGCTTTGCGCTCCTCCTCGGAGCAGGCAATATTACGCTTGGCATCGTGGCAGCCCTGCCGTTTTTGATCCAGCCCCTGCAGCTTTTGGGAGCGTGGTTGATCGAGCGGCAAGGTGCCCGTAAGCCGCTGGCTGTCGTTGGCACGCTCGGACGGACGCTTTGGTTGATTTTACTCCTATTGCCGTATCTACCACTCTCAGCAACCCAGCGTTTGTCACTGCTCATCTTGATATTGCTCGTTTCCAACGCCCTGATGGCGATCTGCGCTAATGCCTGGACCAACTGGATGACCGATCTGGTTCCACCCCGCCTGCGCGGACGGTATTTCAGCACGCGTGGTACGCTTGCTGCGGCCGTAGCGATGGTCGCCAACTATGGTGCGGGTCAGTGGCTTGACCGCATGCGTGCCGCTGGAGATGTGACCAACGGCTATGCCATTTTGTTCGCCATTGGGGTGGTGTGTGCCACCATTGGGACGTTGTTTCTGGCACGCCAGCCGGAGCCTGCGCTCCCACCTGTGACGCGGCTGCGGCTTACCGAGGTTGTCCGTCGCCCACTCCGTCATCACTCGTTCCGGCAGTTTATGCTTGCAACGATGGTATGGAACGTTGCACTCGGTGTAGCTGTCCCGTTCTTTAGCGCTCATGCGCTGACAGTCTTGCATTTACCATTTACGCAACTGGCCATGTTTGACGTGATCACCGGGGCGGTGAGCTTGCTTAGCTTGTCACTGTGGGGCCAGCTCGCCGATCGCTTTGGCCACCGGCGTATCATGCTCGGCTGCATGGCCGGCGTCATTCTGCTGCCATGGTGCTGGGTCTTCGCTACGCCGTCCTCGCTCTGGTTTTTGTATCTGAACGCGGTCATATCGGGTATATGGTGGCCGGGTATTAACCTCGCGCAAGCGAATCGCCTGATGGAACAAGCCCCGGTTGAGGCACGCGGGGCCTATCTCGCCAGCTTCGCCGCCTGCACTGGCCTCGCGTACTTCCTCGCCTCAACCTTCGGTGGTGGCGTGGCAGATGCTCTAGCTGGCGTGCATTGGGCCTTGGGTGGCCTTTCGATCAGCAATTACCAGACGCTCTTCATCATGTCTAGCCTGCTGCGTGCCAGCACTGTGATCTTCTGGCGGCGCTCCCTCTAGCTTTTCTATTTCGAGGTGCGATGGCTGTGGTAGGCATGCTATGATGCTCTTGGAGTAATCGCCGCGAGGAGGTGTTCGATGAGGGATGCTGATACAAATCCTCAACCGGAGGTGGTGCAGCCCGACGAACCGTTTGCCAACGTCCCGGTCTTCGGTGCCCTGCCCAATGACGAGCAGGCAGCCGCTCTCCAGGAACATGGTGGAGGCCTGCCGGCGCAGCCGCTAACATTAGGTTTAAACCTCAATCCTTTCGCATCGCGTCCATACACTACCCAGGAGGCAGTCGTCGGCTATCTCCCATCCGACACGGTGGGCGATGATGTTGCCATCATCCATGCCTCCACGCTCAGCGGTGATGCCGCCCTCGCGGGTAAGCAGTTAACGGTGAGTCTGGATCGCTTCTATGTCCAGGAATACCCGGGTCTTGGCACCCATCAACTCCTATGCACCTTTACGGTTGGCTACCTCGCGAAATTCGATGGACAAACTGGTCAGCCGGTCAAGCAGGATGTCACCTTTGGCTACGCCTTTCCGGTCGTTGATGGTCAGGCGGCAGCAGTGAGTGGCATGCCCATCTTCCGCGATTTGCGGATTAGCGATGGGCTCTACCTATGGATCAGTTGCATCAATACCAGCAGCAGCAGTGATGACGCCCTTATTCAAGCTATGACCAGCGATGCCTTCGGCAAGGGTCTCCAGTTGATCGCAGCTACGAACGTTGTCAGCGGTGTCGTATCCAGCCTGGTTACCGGCATCGCCAAGCATTTCCTGAGCAAGAGCACGGGCGCTCTCACCTTCAAGCCGCTACTAGGGCTCCAGATCGCGGGTGACGCCGCTAGCGGCAAGCTGCGCGAGGGTAGCTATATCATCGCTCAGGCTGATGCGGATAGCCTGAAGTGGACCGATTATCGCTGGCGCAAGCCCGAAGGCCGCGTTGTCGATGTTGCGAGCGGCAAGGAACTACCTTTTAATTACCTTGTCATCGGGATCCACCACCAAACGGTGGCCTAAACTCGATCAGTGCGTGGCACTGGACACATCCTTATAATCAGCGAGGCATTATCATGGACAGAGAGAATGTCGGTACACAGCAGAAGGCGCTTGAGATCAATCTGAACGCGCGCAAATATGGCACCTTTGCAGAGATTGGTGCCGGTCAGGAAGTTGTGCGGTGGTTTTTCCACGTCGGTGGTGCGGCAGGCACGATTGCTAAAAGCATCTCGGCCTATGATATGACTGTGAGTGATGCGATTTATGGCTCTTCACCGCGCTACGTATCACGGCAACGGCTGCAAACCATGCTCGATTATGAGTATCGGCTCCTCGTTGAACGGCTCAATGAAAAGCGCGGCGCAGAAACGGACTTCTTTGTCTTTGCCGATACTGTTGCGGCGCGCAGTTACAAGGGCACCAACGAAAGCCATGGTTGGATGGGCGTTAAGTTCCAGACCCAACCACAAGGCGAGCCCAACGAGATTGTGCTACACGTCCGTATGCTGGACAAAGATAACCCATCACAGCAGGCTGCACTGGGTATTGTGGGTGTCAATTTAGTCTATGGAGCATTCTTTAACTATTCGTCGCCGGAAATCTTGATGGAATCGCTGCTTGACGATCTCACGACCGAGCGGCTCGAGATCGATATGATCAAGTTTTCTGGCCCCGAATTTCAGGCTGTTGATCATCGCCTCATGAGTCTTAAACTGGTACAACTGGGGCTTAGCAATGCGGCCATGTTTGCGGCCGACGGCGAGGTACTGCAGCCATCCGAGGTATTGTACAAAAAGCCGATCCTGGTCGAGCGCGGCAGCTTCCGCCCCGTCACGCACGTCAATCTTGATATGCTCGAATGCGCCCGTCAACAGTTCGTCAACGAGCCCGCCGTCAAAGATGAGCCCAAGGTCGTCACGCTGATGGAGATCACCATGCGGAATCTCATGGCGACAGGTGAAATCGACTATGCCGACTTTCTCGCTCGCGCGGATATTCTCGCCGCCTCGGGTGCTACAATTCTGATCTCCAACTACATGGAATACTACCGTCTGGCCGCCTATCTCGCGCACTACACGACCAAGCCGATTGCCATGACCATGGGCATTCCCAGCTTACAGGACCTGTTTGATGAAACCTATTACCAGCATCTTGATGGCGGTATTCTCGAGTCATTTGGTCGCCTGTTCAAGAACGACCTCAAGCTCTATATCTACCCGCTCAAGGACAAAACGACGGGTCAACTCATCAACGTTCAAAAGCTGAAAGTTGCCCCGCATCTGCACAATCTCTACGAGCACCTGGTCGAAAACGGCTACATCGAATCGATCGATTTTTACAACAAGGACTACCTCTCCATTTGGTCACGTGATGTTCTGGCCAAAATACGGCAGGGCGATCCTGCATGGGAAGCGACGGTGCCACCACAGGTGGCCGAAATCATCAAAGAGCGCAAGCTCTTTGGCTATCAGGCCACAGTTGGCGCTTAAGTGTATCAATTCAATCGAGCTTGCCGGTATCGTTAGGAGTGTCGCAGCCCACGAGTTAGCGCTGAGCGTCGACTCGGTAGAGCACTTCGCCCGCATGCGGTACCAGCAAGCTATCTGGTCCGGCCTGCTCGTTCCAGCTCTCCGGTTCAATCGAATGAGGGTCTGCGTAGCCCAAATTAACGCGGCGACAACGCTCTTCGGGGATTCCGGTTGCCAGCGTCACCGTGATGCGTGGCGTTTCGACACCCGTCGTTGAGTCGTATGTTCCTGTCCCTTTAACATGTGTGCTGTGTGCGAGGATACCGCCAGGAAGGCCTTTAAACTGGTTCCACTGCGCCACAAAATAATCGCGTACATGGTAGCCAATCTGGTCAATGAGGGCACCATGCGTATACGATATTTCGGTAAGATGCGGCGCGTAGATAATGACCTCACCCCCATCAGCGATAGCCGGCTCGGTCTTATACATCGCCTTCGCTGCTGTCCATAGATCGTCGTACATTGGTGAGGGCATCGCCAGCACACGGCGCATAGGTCGTGGTAACCAGACGATGTTAAGCTGCGCTGAGAGATCGGCGGCTCTGTTCCACGCCTCGACCGGTGGACCGACAAACAATCCATGGAGTGCCTGCCCTTTAAGCACCAGTGCCAGACACAACAGGCGGGTCGGCACTAGCTCGGCCGCGCGGTGAATAACACGTCGCACGAACGTATCCTTAACACCGATCGTTGTCATGCTGGTGGAGAGCGCGCCGAGCCAATGGGTGAAGTTGATGATATCGGGGCCAGCAATACCGGGGAACAGATATTTTGCCCCGCCGGAAAAACCGGCTACCTCATGCGGAAAGACCGGGCCGCAGATCAGCAGCAGGTCGTAATCCAGGATCATGCGGTTGAGTGTGACCGGTACCTCATCGATTAACAAGCCGTCGGTCAATTGGGCCGCTTCGTCGCACGAGATCGTGCCGATCTGCAATAGTGTGTCGGAGAGATCCCAGCGATGATTGAAGATGTGGACATTGGGATAGCGCGTCGCGCGTTCCGGCCCTGGGACACCAACTAGCCGGTCGATCGCCGCAGCATTCATGGCTTGGTGGGTGCCAAGTGCGATCAAGTAGTCGAGCTGGGCCGCCCGCTGCCCCAACTGTTCGTACAACAACCGAAACATCAGCGGGATCGGCGCACTGCGTGTGCCATCGGGGATGATGACGAGCACGCGCTTGCCGTCCAGTGGCTGCGCATCGAAGGCCTGGGCCAGCACCTGCTGCACGTCGTCGTTTGTCAATACCGTTGTTGGCACTCCTTGTCCGCTGACCATAGGTCACTCCTCTTATTGCTCCGGCAGCCGGTAGGCGCGCTTGGCCAAGCGATACGCAAAATCTTGTGCCATCTCGAAAGCATCGAACTTGGTGACGATGCCCTGCATGACCAGACCAGCTGTCCAGTTACATGTTACACGTCGCCACACGTCGTGGCGAGCTGGAATCGAGGCAAACGCGCGTGTGTCATCGTTGAAGCCGGCGGTATTGTATAGGCCAGCGGTCTCGATCACCAGATCAAGATAGCGCCGCATGCCATTGATGCTGTCGAAGAACCACCACGGCGGGCCGAGCAGCACGGCGGGATAATGTCCGGCCAGCGGCGCAAGCTCGCGACTAAAGGTGCTTTCATCGAGCGTGAACAGGATCAACTGCAAGCGCCGATCATTCCCATAGGCGGTGAGCAAGGCCCGCAAACCGTGCGTCCAATCGCTGGTGGTCGGGATATCCGCCCCCATGTCCGGCCCGAAGCGGTTAAAAATTGCTGTGTTGTGGTTGCGGAAGCTGCCGGCATGCACCTGCATCACGAGGCCATCCTCCACACTCATCCGCGCCATTTCTATGAGCATATGGGCAGTAAAGCGAGCTGCGTCTTGCTCTGTCGCACGCTCCTGCATCGCCCGCTCGAAGATAGCCTCCGCTTCACGCTCCGTTAGCGCCTCGGTATGTGCTGCTAGCGTAGCATGATCCGTCGCGGTTGCGCCCATCTGTTTGAAGAAGCTACGCCGTGCTTCTAACGCCTGGATAAACGTACGGTAGCTGTTGACCTCCGTACCCGACACTGTACTCAGGGTCTCAATATGACTGTGCCAACTTGGCGTGTTGAGGTTGACAATCGCGTCTGGGCGGAAGGTTGGACAGATCATATTGATCCCCTGTGCCCGTAAGCGTTGGTGCTGCTCCAACCGGTCGGTCGCCGGATCGGTCGTACATAACACCTCGATATTGAACTGCTTAAGCAACGGGCGGGGTGCAAACTCCGACTTGGCGAGCTGTGCTTCTAGATGATCATAGATGAGTTGGGCACTTATGCCATTCAGTGGCTCATCTACGCCGAACAGGTTGATTAACGCGTCGCTGAGCCATAGACCGGTGGGCGTACCACGAAACAAGAAGAAATGGTCAGCAAAACGCTGCCAGATCAGCCGGTGATCGCTTTCGACGGGTGTCCCATCCTTGGTGGGCACACCAAGCTGTTCCAGCGCTACGCCCTGGCTATAGAGCATCCGAAATACATAGTGGTCGGGGATGATGAACAGCTCAGCGGGTGAGCCAAAGCGAGCATTGTCATCAGCAAGCAGAGCCGGATTGACATGACCATGCGGGCAAACGAGCGGTAGGTCTTTGACCGAGGCATATAACTCGCGCGCAAGGTCGCGTTGGGTCGGGTTGGGATCAAAACAGCGGTCGGGCGATAACTCCCATCTGTTCGTCATCATGCGCTCCTGCTTCCCCGGGTCACTTACTATCGGTTGGCTGCTTCACAGCGAACGGCTGCAGGTGACGCACGAAATGAGCTTCGAGATTGCGGGCGTAAGCCTCGGGATGGGCTTGGAGCAGCGCCATTAGCTGATCATAAAAAAGCGCTTCGCCCTGCTCCGTGTGGGTCGTCAACACCGAGCCGAATGTCACGTGCAAGATCTCGCGAGCATCGAACTGCGTCAGCAGCGCTGGTAAATCGGAGTCGGCCAGTTCGTTGGCTAACGGTGCACGCTCCAACTGCGCCGAGACATGATAGCTGGCGCGATCGGTTTCGTAGTGCCCCCTCCCAAATTGATAGATCGCGCGGAACAGAACCGGATCGAGCGCCGCGATCGTACGTAGCGCCTCTAGATAGCTCGTTCCTGCCGTCTTAAGATGCACGGCACCATGGGTTTGGCGGACGGCGATCGGGTATACGCTGAACTTGTCGGAGCCCGAATGGAGGCTGAGCTTGTAGGGCCCATACTGGCGGGCGATCGCAGCATGGATGGCAAAATCGTCTTCAAACGCCTGTAAATCGCCGATGTAATCGACACCCTTCTCGAAGCGCCCAATATAGCGTGGCGCAAGGCTCACCCAACGTACGCCGAGTCGCTGCAACTCCGCGGCAATGTATACATGCTCGGCATGCGTCGTCACGTACTCGGTCTCGTCCACAGATACTTCGAGTTCAGTTGCTCGCTCACCACTGGCTGCCTTCAGGTGACGGTACATCTGTGCCACGTGCGCCACAGCACGCCCATATTTCGCAGCAGCGCGTCGGGCTGTCGTTTCATCCAACCTGATCAAGTGCCCTTCGATCTGCAGCGATAAGCTACTATAGCGGTGGAGGGCCTCGGCTGGGGTGTCTTCCAACTCAGCCCACGGCAGTGCTTCGAAGAGTTGGCGGAGCTGGGCAGAATCGGCTGTCTCAGCACGATCATCCACATATTCGCCTGGATCTATCGTAAAAAACGTATAGCCTGCCGCAAGGCATGTGTCAATGTCGGTGGGGCTCTTGAGGTGATCTGCATCTGCGCCAAAACCGTCACGCCAACCTTCGGCAAGGACGCCCCACATTGCATCGTCCATGACCTGCTGTGCACTACGACCCGTGCGGGTCATTTCGCGGATCGACTGCTGGGGAAAGATCGGTGCAATCGAGCCGCCCACTGCCCGGACCGCGCGCACATGGCCTGGCGTAGCCAGACCGAGCCGATCCCCCAGCCCTGCCGATGTTTGAAGGCCAAGCGGCTGTGGTCGCAGCCAAGGCAATCGTTCGCGCAGGGCGCGAGCGTTGTGGGCGTTACACGGGCTAAGGAGCAGTGTCCGTCCCTCATATTCAGAACTGTCGCCCTCAAAGCCTTCACGGTGAGCAAGGCCGGCTGCTAGAATTGCTAGGTGGGGCGTACCGTCTAGCTCTGCAAGTGCATATTCGCTGCCGTCGGCTGCAACCCAAGAGCGTGGTGCAATGCGTAATCGCTCAATTGAGTTGAGTGAGAATGCACTGGTATGGTCGTCCATACGATCTCCTTTTGCAACATCATATATCATATAGAACATGCGAGTCGCATTGGTGCGACTCTAGACATGAACCGGTGGCGCAAAGGAGCGCTTGCGCATGAGTGAACGGAAGCGATATGCAGTTGTTGGTTTGGGCTCGCGGTCGCGGATGTTTACCACTGCTCTACACAAAGATTATGCGGATCGCAGCCCATTGGTCCCCCTGTATGCCGTGAAGCAGGTAGCGAGTCTCGTGAAATTCTGAGTGGAAGATGTGGGGCGCACATCACGTGCGCCCCACATAGCGGTTTACATAATAAAAAACATCTGCTGCTTAACTGCGGCGTTCGCGATAGCGCCGGATCAGTGCATTGGTCGAGCTATCGTGCTTAAGCTGAGGTTTGTCAGCGCTTGTGAGTTCGGGAATGATGCGTTGCGCCAGCACTTTGCCCAGTTCGACGCCCCATTGGTCGAATGAGTCGATGTCCCAGATGACACCCTGCGTGAAGACACTGTGCTCGTAGAGTGCGACCAGCTTGCCGAGGATGTCAGGCGTGAGACGGTCTGCGAGAATCGTGGTGCTGGGGCGGTTGCCCTCAAAGGTGCGGTGTGGAGCGAGCCAATCAGGTGTGCCTTCTGCTTTAACTTCTTCGGTCGTCTTGCCAAAAGCCAGTGCCTCGGTCTGGGCGAAGACATTGGCCATCAACAGATCATGATGGTTGCCGAGTGGATTCAATGCGTGGTAGAAGCCAATAAAATCGCATGGGATCAGCTTGGTCCCCTGATGGATCATCTGGTAGAAGGAATGCTGCCCATTAGTGCCAGGCTCGCCCCAGTAGATCGGTCCTGTCTGGTAGCTCACGGTCGTCCCTTCGAGGGTAACGTGTTTGCCGTTGCTTTCCATCGTCAGCTGTTGCAAGTAGGCCGGAAAGCGCTTGAGATACTGCTCATAGGGCAGGACCGCGACGGTCTGCGCGCCGAAAAAGTTGTTGTACCAGAGGCCGAGCAAGCCCATCAGCACGGGGAGGTTACGCTCGAACGGTGCGGTCCGAAAATGCTCATCCATGGCATGAAAGCCCGCCAGCATGGCCTGGAAGTTGTCGGGGCCAATGGCGAGCATGGCCGACAGACCAATGGCCGAGTCGACCGAGTAGCGACCGCCCACCCAATCCCAAAAAGCGAACATATTGGCGGTATCAATCCCGAACTTCGACACCTCCTCAGCATTCGTTGAGACTGCCACAAAGTGCTTGGCAATGGCCTGCTCATCGTGCAAGCTTTGTAAGGCCCAAGCGCGGGCGCTCTGCGCGTTGGTCATGGTCTCCAAGGTCGTGAACGTCTTGGACGAGACAATGAACAGCGTTTCCGCTGCATCCAGGTCGCGCGTCGCCTCAACAAAGTCGGTGCTATCCACGTTTGAGACAAAACGGAAGGTCATGCTGCGGTCGCTATACTCCTTCAGCGCCTCGTAGACCATGACCGGGCCGAGATCGGAGCCGCCGATGCCAATGTTAACCACGTTGCGGATACGCTTGTCGGTGTACCCGGTCCACTCCCCACTCCGCACGCGGTTGGCGAAATCCGTCATTTTGCCGAGGACCGCATGGACGTCAGGGACGACGTCTTTGCCGTCCACATTGATGGCCTGACCTTGGGGCGCACGTAAGGCTACATGTAACACTGACCGGCGCTCGGTGCTGTTGATTGCATCGCCGCGAAACATCGCATCAATGTGCTCGCGCAGGCCACGCTCCTCGGCAAGTGTCAGGAGCAAGCGGATCGTTTCGTCGGTGATGCGGTGCTTTGAGTAATCAAAGTAGAGGCCATTCTCCTCTACTGTCAGCCGCTCACCGCGTCCTGGATCTTCGGCGAAGAGTTGCCGGAGTTGGAGATCGCGGATCTGCTTGTAATGCGCCGCCAATGCTGTCCATGCCGAACTCTCGGTCAACGCTGTCTTGTTCGTGGTCATCATGCTCTCCTTGCTCAAGTACGTTGGACGGAAACAACCCCGCTCACGATGCGAGCCATCCTCCGTCAACCGGAATGATCGCGCCGTGTAGATAGCGTGCGGCCTCCGAGGCTAGAAAGACGACCGTGCCTTTGAGATCGTCGGGCTCTCCCCACCGGCCCGCCGGAATACGTGTCAGCATCGTTTGGCTGCGGGTTGGATCAGCCCGGATCGCCGCTGTCACCTCGGTTGCCATATAGCCGGGAGCGATGGCATTGACGTTAATGCCTAAGCTGGCCCACTCGTTTGCCAGAGCACGCGTTAGACCAGCGACCCCACTTTTTGCTGCAGTGTACGAGGGTACCAACATGCCACCCTGGAATGAGAGCATCGAGGCAACGTTGATGATCTTGCCGGGCTGGCTATGCTGCACAAAGTGGCGGGCTGCAGCCTGGGCAAGGTAAAACGCGCTGCTCAAATCGATGCGTAGCACGGCTTCCCAGTCTGCTTCACTGAAATCGAGGGCCGGAGCGCGCCGAATGATGCCAGCGTTGTTGACCAGAATATCAAGCCGTCCCAGGGCATCGACACATGCTTGTATCGTCGCCCGCGCCTGCTCTGGGCTCGTACGCTGGAGATCAAGCTGGATTGCATGGCACGCCCTGCCAAGGACGGTAATCTGCCGCGCAGTTTCGACCGGCGGCTGTATGTCGAGGACGACGACATCGGCACCGGCTTCGGCCACGCCGAGGGCCAGGGCTTGACCGAGGCCTTGCGCGCTGCCTGTTACCAAGGCGACTTTGCCATCCAGCCGAAAGCTTTCAAGGATCATTTAGTACCGCAAGTCCTTGGCTTCAATGCCCTGCTGGCGACAAAAGGTCAGATAGCGTTCCATCTTCGAGAAGACATCGTCCTGATAGATCAGGTTGTCGTCGTCATCCAGGTACTGCACGACCCCCTCCAGCAGAAAGAGCGTCAGCATATCCTCGTGCCCATCAACCATCAATGTATGAATATCACCGGGCGGCTCATAAATGAAGGTACCAGGTCGTGCCACCCACTCGCGTTCGAGGTAATGCCAACTGCCCTGGATACAATAGCCAAGGACCTGGCCGCCACTATGCCGGTGACGGTTAACCTTGCCGCCGCCGGTCACCTTCAGCAGGTTGACCCAGCGACCATTCGTCAAGTCGAAGCGCAAGGGCTTGTACCACACGCGCTCACCCTGCGGCACCCACGGCAGCTCATCGCTGTCGATCGCTTGGTCAGGCAGACCCAGATCTGTGATAGCCTGCCAGCTTTGAAGACTCGTTGCCATGACCGTATCCCCTCTACTCAATGGCTAAACGCTGCTCCCGCATTTAGTCACTATGATGCGCTTGGCGCGGGAGGTTGTCAATGGGAGTGCAGCTTTGACGGCTGTAGCGCTCATTCTGCGAGCGGCAGTTGCATCGTGAAGATGCTCCCGCTGCCCTCGCTGCTCTGCACCTCGATCATGCCGCCATGCCGGGTAATAATTTCCTTGACGAAAAAGAGCCCCATTCCCAATCCACTTACATGCCGAATATCGATGTTGCTGCCACGATAGGAGCGCTGAAACACGAAGTCTAACTCACTCTCGGGGATCCCGATCCCCTGGTCGCTCATCACGATCAGGGCTGTGTTCGCGTCCTGCTCGATCCGGACCGTGATGGGCGAACCAGTCGGGCTATAGGCGAGGGCATTGCGGAGAACTTGATGCAGTGCTTGGATGAGGCGCCGCTCATCAGCGCTAACGATCACCGGCTGCTCCGGAACGCTGAGTTGCAAGCGCCCAGGCATGTTGTTCGTACCTACCCGTGCCAGCGCACGTTGGGCCAGCGCGCGTAGATCAACTCGTTGGGGATCAAGTTCAAGCAGGTCCGTTTGCAGCAGTGACAAATCAAGCACTAATTCTGCAAGCTCGTTCAACCGGTAGGCTTGCTCAGCAATCGATTGCAGGGTGCGCTGGTCGCGTGCACTCAAGCTTTGCTCACGGATGGCACGCCTTTGGAGCAGTTCGGTGTTGCCCAGCAAGGTGGTAATGGGCGTACGGAGTTCATGCGAGGCACTTGCGAGAAACGCATCGCGCAGGCGAATTGCTTGTTGGGATTGCTCGTAGAGACGAGCATTATCCATCGCAATAGCTGCCATTGCAGCTAAACCAACCACGATGCGCTCCACGCGCTCGGTGAAGATGCCTACCTCGGTGTGACCGAAAAATAACCCTCCTAAGACTTCTTTTGAGCGCGAGATCACGGGTACCGCCATGTAGCTAGTGACAGGCGGATGGCCGGCTGGTAGGCCAAGGTGTGGCGGATTCTGGCCATAACGCGGATCATTCCGCACATCGTCGAGCCGCATCACGCCTTCACCTCGAAAGGTCGGGCCAAACATAGGGGTATCGCGCGGCAGTGGGATTTCTGCGAACACTTCTTGAGCTACCCCGGCTAGGGCATAAAGCGTGAACAACTCGTGTCCTGCTGTGGGTACGTTATAGAAAAATGCTCCCACCTGGGCGCCCGTCAGGTCGGTTGCCGCCTCGGTCACAAGCTGGACGACGTTGTGCAGATCGAGTTCAGCAGCCAATGCTTGCCCGACATGGTTAATGATCGTAATCGTCTCCGTCTGTTCGCGCAGTTCGGCTTCGAGTTGTTTCCGGCTGGTGACATCCGTTTGTATACCAATAAAGTGCGTCAGCTGGCCTTGCTCGTTGCGCACTGGTGCGATCGCCAGATCATTCCAGAACGGCGTACCATCTTTACGGTAGTTCAAGATTGTGACCCGGCATTCCTGTTTGTCTAAAAGTGCGGCACGAAGCACTGCGCGTGCTTCCTGATTCGTCTCTGGACCTTGCAGGAAGCGACAATTACGACCCAGCACTTCGTCTCGTCCATAGCCGGTAAGGTGCTCAAAGGCTGGATTACAGTCGATAATCGGGTAATCGGACTGCTGCGCATCGGTAATAACGATGCCGCTGTTCAGCGCTGCTAGAGCACGATCACCTAGCAGTAAAGCAGTCTCGATCCGCTGCTCATCACTACCGTTACCGGCGAGGCTTTCCAAAATGTTGCTGAGCGGTTTTCTCTCAGTCTTGTCATGCTCATCCGCCGGTGAAGTTGTCATAGCACTCTTTACCACCAAGGATCGTCAATTGTGCAGAGGCTATCACAATCTGTTCCACGGCTAAGATCCGTCACATCATAGAGCAGGTAGCAGCAAGATAGCTTTTGACAGTTTTCCGGTGAACTAAAACAAGCTCGCTGCCCGTATACCTATAAGAGAAAAAGTTCACAAAGAACTGTTTGGTCGCATGTTAGCTGTGATCCGGACGGAGTTGATGAGGAGAGTAGGGCATGGCTATAACCAGAAGTGATACCGGTATTGTGGGCTATGGTGCATACATTCCACGCTTTCGTATCGCTGATAGCGAGATAGCGCGAGTTTGGGCCGGTGGTGGTAGTGGGCCGGTTGAGGGGAAAGCGGTCGCCGGAACCGACGAAGATACAATCACCATGGCGATTGAAGCCGGTCGGAATGCCTTGCGACGAGCACAGCTTGATGGTGCACAACTTGGTACCGTCTGGATTGGCTCCGAGTCGCATCCCTATGCCGTCAAGCCCTCGGGGACGTTGGTCGCTGAAGCCTTAGGCTGCCGACCGACAGTCCATGCCGCCGACTGGGAATTCGCCTGTAAAGCAGGAACCGAGGCGCTAACGGCCGGAATGGGTATGGTCAGCTCCGGGCTGGTCGAGTATGCCTTGGCCGTTGGTGCCGACACTGCCCAAGGGCGACCGGGCGATGCGTTAGAGTACACTGCAGCCGCAGGCGCTGCGGCGATGATCATTGGCTCATCTGCCAAGGCCTTGGCGACGATCGATGCAACGGTATCCTATGTAACGGATACACCCGACTTTTTTCGTCGCGCCGACCGGCCGTATCCGGTACACGGCAATCGTTTCACCGGCGAACCGGCCTACTTCCATCATATAGAAGCAGCGGCGACCGAGCTATTGCACGAAATTGGCGCGGAGCCCGGAGACTTTCGGTATCTCGTACTTCACCAACCGAATGCGAAGTTCCCACAAGTTGCTGCCAAGCAACTGGGCTTCCGACCGGAGCAAGTCGCGCCGGGTCTCTTAGCCCCGCGGATTGGCAATACTTACTCGGCGGCAGCTTTGCTAGGTCTTTGTGCTACGCTTGACATAACAGAAGTGGGTGAGCGGATCATGCTCGTCTCATATGGCTCGGGAGCCGGTGCAGATGCTTATGCACTCACCGCAACTGAGCACCTGGGTCAAGCACGGGATCGAGCGCCGCGCACAAGTGTGTACCTGGCACGCGAACAATCGGTCGACTATGCCACCTATGCCCGCATGCGTGGCAAGTATAACCTAGGCTAAGGAGTATCTTCATGCGACCAGTTTATCTTATTGGTGCGGGCCAAACACCTGTCGCCGAGCACTGGGACCGGAGCCTTGAGCAACTCGCCGGTGCCGCGCTCCAGGCTGCGCTTGATGATGCCGGCCAACCTCCGATCCAGGCTCTATATGTGGCAAATGCGCTCGGTGGTCTCCTAAATAAACAAGCTCAATTAGGGGCTCACTTGGTCGCTGCCCTGCGACTCGGTGCGATTGAGGGCTACCACATAGAGGCAGCCGGTGCGAGCGGTGGAGCAGCCTTGCATCAGGCGTTCATGGCTGTGTCCAGCGGTGTTTACCAGTGTGTCGCCGTTGTCGGTGTCGAAAAAGTAACCGACGTCCTGGAAAATGAGCTTAATGCCGCGCTGGCTACCGGTCTTGATGCCACAGCCGAAGCCGACCAAGGCTTAACCTTAACCGCAGGTTGGGCTTTGCTTCAGCAGCGCTACTCGTATGAGCATGACTATACGGCCAGTTCGTTCGCGCCCTGGCCTGTCACCGCCCATGCCAACGCCCTCCATAATCCCAACGCCTTATATCGCTTCCCGCTTAACCCGGGCAAAGTAGCAGGCGCTCCGGCGGTGGCGACGCCCATCGGTTTGCTTGATAGCTCAACTGTGGCTGATGGTGCTGCCGCCCTCATTATTGCCGCTGCCCCTCAGGTTGAAGGTGAAAACACTCGGACTGCCATTCGGGTTGCTGGCTCATCCCTTGCATCGGTACCGCTAGCCCTTGGTGCGCGACCCGATCCGCTATGGCTTGATGCGGTGGCCCGCTCAACTATAGCTGCGCTTGCGGAGGCACAGCTTGACGCAGATGCCGTTAACGTCGCCGAACTAAGTGATCAACATGGCATTGTGGCAGCTTTATCGCTCGAAGCCAGCGGCTTTGCTCCGCGCGGCATGGCTCCACGTTTGGCTGCCGATGGTGCCTACGCCAAAGGTGGCAGCTTGTCATTAGCAACGGCCGGTGGCTGCAAAGCACGTGGTGACACCGTCGGTGCCCTCGGGATCTACCAGATTGTCGAGCTTGCGGCGCAGCTATGGGGTGAGGCTGGGTCACTTCAAGTTCCGGGAGTACGTGTCGCCCTGGCGCAATGTTTGGGTGGCCTCGGCGCGACAGCAGCGACCCATGTACTGGTAAAGGAATAAACGATCATGGAACTAGCCAAACATTGGCGTCTCAAAGGAGCGCGCTATCGCCTGGAGGGTGCTCGTGACCGCCGCACCAACACGATTACGTTTCCGCCTCCACATTTTTCTGGCCCCGACGATGAACTGGTGATCTTAAGTGGCCGCGGCGAAATATGGTCGTGGAGTGCGGTCGAGAATGGACTAGATGCCTGGGGCGGTCGCTACCTTGTTGCGTTGGTGAAGCTGGTTGAAGGACCGTTGGTTACTGCTCAGCTCACAGATGTCGATCCGGACGCTGTACACATCGGCCAACCGGTCGAAATGGTAACGCGCAAGCTACGGGATCTCGGCGAGGACGGGTTGTTGGTCTATGGCTATAAGTTCCGCCCGCTGCTAGAGTAACCGAGTTCGGCTCATCAACTCCTTCCTGCTGCTACAATAGCCTGATACTCGCGTAGTGCAAGCAGTAGGAGGGGTTGATGACCACATACCATCCGTCCGACACACGTTATGAGACGATGCGTTACAATCGTTGTGGGCACAGTGGCCTCAAGCTACCAGCGATCTCGCTCGGGCTTTGGCACAATTTTGGCGGTGTCGATACCGTAGAACAGTCGCGGGCCATGCTGTTGCGGGCCTTTGATCTGGGGATTACCCACTTTGATTTGGCCAACAACTATGGCCCCCCGCCTGGTTCGGCAGAGGAAACGTTTGGTCAGATTATGCGGCAAGACCTAGCTGCGAGTCGCGATGAACTCATCATTTCAACCAAGGCTGGCTATTATATGTGGCCTGGTCCCTACGGGGAATGGGGCTCGCGCAAGTATCTGATCTCGAGCCTTGACCAGAGCCTGAAGCGGATGGGGCTGGATTACGTCGATATCTTTTATCACCATCGTCCCGACCCTCAAACGCCCTTAGAAGAAACGATGGGTGCGCTGGATCAGATCGTGCGTAGTGGCAAGGCATTATACGTTGGTATCTCGTCGTACTCGCCTGAACAAACACATCAAGCTGCTCAACTGCTGCGTGCCTTGGGCACCCCTTGCTTGATCCACCAACCAAGCTACAACATGTTCAACCGCTGGATCGAAGATGGCCTGCTCACGGCCCTTCGTGAAGAAGGCATGGGTTGTATCGTCTTTTCGCCCTTGGCTCAGGGCGTATTAACGGATAAGTATCTCGAGGGCATCCCCGCCGGCTCGCGCGCCGCCAAGCCCAATACGTTTCTTAAGCCGGACCAGATCACGGAGGACAAACGAGCAAAAGTGCAGCGCCTGCAGGCCATCGCTACGGCTCGTGGCCAGAATACAGCGCAACTCGCCCTCGCGTGGACGCTACGCCATCCCGAGGTCACGTCGACCTTGATCGGTGCCAGCCGCGTGTCGCAGATCGAGGAGGCAGTCCAAGCGTTGGAGCAGCTAGACTTTACGCCGGAAGAACTGCAAAGCATCGAGCAAATCCTGCAAAGCTGATCTGTGGAGGTTGGCAGGCCGCAGAGCGTCATCTGCCGCCTGCCAACCTCCACTCGTTGTTTGGTCTAGAGGGCGTATACCTGGCCCAACAGCTGTTCGAGGTTCTGGAAGCTGGTGTGTACGTCGCCTAGTGGATCTTTGGGGTGATCCTGTTCCACGATATACCATTCTGAACCGGCAGCCCGTCCTGCGGCCAAGAGCCGTGGCCAAGTCATGATGCCTTCGCCCACCGGCCGGTCCTCCCGCTGTTCGCCGGCTGCCATGTCCTTAACGTGTAGCAAGGCCATGCGCCGACCGTAGTGCTCGATCAGGGCGATGGGATCGGCACCCCCAAACTGGGCCCAGAAGATGTCGAATTCCAGCAGTACCAGGTCTGGATCTGTCAGCGCTGCGAGCCGATCATACATGGTTGTGCCTTCGACCGTTGTGAATTCAAACGCATGATTGTGATAGCCGAACCGGAGGCCAGCCTGTTGCGCTACCCGGCCTAGATCATTCAAAATAGTGGCGAGGTGCTGGATCTGCCCGACCGTTGTCCGGTATTCTTCACCGACAGATGGAACAACCGCATAGCTGCAGCCCAGTGTTGCCATGTCGTGGAGTACCTTCTCTCGGTCCGTTTGCCAAAGCTGAATGCCGACATGCGCTCCCATCGCCTGCATGCCCAACTCATCCAGCACCGGTCGGATCTCCTCAGGGGTCGCATTGCCATAGCCGGCGAACTCAACAGCGCGGTAGCCCATCGCTGCTAGTTGCCGTAGGGTTCCCAGCATATCTTTCGCCGTATGATCTCGGACGGTATACAGTTGAAGTGCGATACGATGCCCATTCATGCTCTCGTTGTCCTCTCATTTATAAGCAATTAAGCGTGTGTGCGGCTCTCACGCTCACCATCCAACCAGGCTAGCTCCTGTGGTGCGAGCTTAACCGTGCTCGCTTCGAGATTGGCCTTGAACTCGGCAGCGGTATGACAACCCACCAGTGCAAAAATATTCAGGGGCTGGTTCAGGATAAATGCCAGCGCAATCTGTGGCAGTGTTAGCTGCTTCTCCTCCGCCAATGCTTGGGCGCGATCCAAGCGCTCGAAGTTCTGCTCGCTGCAGTATGATTCGACGCACAGCTTATCGAAATAGCTCGTCATTTCGGCCAGATTATCGCGCTTGAAGCGCCCCGAGAAAAAGCCGCCTGCCAGACTCGACCACGTGAAGAGCGGCATTTGGTTCGCCGTGTACCACTCGCGCTCTGCCTTGCCCTGTGGGCCACTGATGCTGACGCAATTTTCCCACGGAGGTTTCACTTGGTCCGCGAGGCTATAGTTCGGGCTGCTCGCGGTGAAGGGTGTTAAGCCGTGGGCCTGGGCGTAGTCATTTGCTTCGCGAATGCGTGCGACACTCCAATTTGACGCGCCAAACGCCCCGATCTTCCCGGCCCGCAGATGTTCGTTTAACGTCTCGATGATCGGCCCGACTGCGACTGCTGGATTATCGCGGTGGAGCAAATACAAGTCGATCTGCTCAAATTGGAAGCGAGCAAGTGAATCGTGCAGGTCCGCCGTAATATCAAACGGTGTTACGCGCTGCCGGTCGGCATTATGATGCGCACCCTTACCGATAATCACTACTTTATCACGAATACCGCGCTCACGAACCCAGCGGCCAACGGTGCGCTCGTTGTCACCACTGCCATAGACGTGTCCCGTATCAAAGGTCATGCAGCCTAGTTCAAGAATCTCATCCAGCAAGGCAAAGCTGCGCTCGGCTTCGTTGGAATTGACCATGATTGTGCCTTGAACCAACCGCGAGATTGGCTTGTCGATCCCTCGTAGCGTGCCGTATTCCACAACAACCTCTTGTCTTCAAGCCCACTGTCTGGCTGTATTGCTGTCCCAGGCTCTCAGTGTACGAACATAGTGGGGGAGTGCTTGCTGCGCCCTATTGATCCAGTGTATGTTGCGGCAAGTCGGCCGGTAAGGGTGCTGGGCGGCTACAGCTGCTTGCCAATTCGATATGCCGGTTTTCCCGTGAGGCATCATGGAAGGCATGCATCAGGTCCAGCACATGATAGGCGAGTTCTCCGCTCGCTCTGTGTGGCCGGCCAAAGCGCAAGCCATAGGCCATATCAGCAACGCCAATCCCACGGCTATTCTCCGTATGGCCATGCGTGAGCGGGACATCGCTCCATTCCGTGGCACCAGCCTTACGTAGGCGTACGGGACCGTCAAAGGTATTCGGATCGGGAACACTAAGTGAGCCTTCGCTCCCATAGATTTCGATCCGCGGTACCTCGCCACTCCATACGTCGAAACTCGTCACCAATGTGGCAACCGGGCCGTCAGCAAAATCGAGGACGCCAGCGACATGCGTGGGCGTATTGACAGTAATTTTGGTGCCTTTGAGGGGTCCGCTCCCAACAGTGCGTTCGGGTGTCGTAATCCGCGCCGAGCCAGTCACACGCCGGACAGGTCCAAGCAGCGTCGTTAAGGCGGTGAGATAGTAGGGCCCCATATCAAACATGGGACCGGCGCCCGGCTGGTAGAAAAAGTCGGGATCGGGATGCCAGCTTTCCGGCCCATGGCTGAGCATGAAGGCCGTGGCCGCAACGGGCGTGCCGATCATGCCGTCATCGATCAGCTGGCGACAGGTTTGTAGGCCACCCCCTAAAAAGGTGTCAGGTGCGCAGCCGACGCGCAACCCGTTGCTTCGCGCCTGTTGAAGCATGTGTTGCCCTTCTTCGCGGGTCAGGGCCAGCGGTTTTTCGTTATACACCGATTTCCCGGCTTCGAGTGCCCGTAGTGCGATCTCGCCGTGGGCCTTCGGGATCGTCAGATTAAGCACGATGTTGATCGCCGGGTCGGCCAGCAGTTCGTCAACGCTGTATACCTTCGGCACGTGATACTTGGCCGCTTGTGCTGCCGCCCGCTCCTGCACCACATCGGCGCACGCAACGACATTAAGGATTTCCCAGGTGGGGCAGTTCGTTAGGTAAATACTGCTGATGTTGCCGCAGCCGATGACGCCGACGTTGACCGGAGTTGTTGTCATACACTGATCCTTCGTTTAGCGACTTGCCCACAGCATCCCGCGCTTAACAAGTTCGCAGGCCTCCGGCACCTCGAAATCAGTTGCCACATGACCCAACGAACAATACGACACTCGACCTGCGCCCCAGTGGCGCTTCCAGACGACCGGCATCACCGTCCCCGCTACCCAGGGCACACCATGGTCTTCGCTGAAGGTCGTCGTTGCCAGTACCTCGTTCCCCGGATCGACGTGCATATAGTATTGCTCTGAGTGCATCGGGAAATCGTTGAGGCCAGCCGTGATTGGATCGTCATGGTTAACGATCTGGACCGTATAGTCGATAATATTGCCGGGATGCGCGACCCATTGGCCGCCGACCATGAACTGATATTCGGTCGCCTCACGGAATGAGTCGCCCATCGGCCCATGCCAGCCCGCAACACCTACGCCACCGCGTACCGCGTCAAGCAGGCCTTGCTGCTGCTCCTTCGTGATGGTTCCCATGGTCCACACAGGCACCACCAGAGCCAGTGATTGCATCAGGGCTGTATCAAGGTAGGCATCCAGCGTATCTTGAATAACCACTTCGTAGCCCCGCTGCTCCAAAAAAGGCGCGAAAACATCGACGCACTGTTTTGGCTGATGGCCTTCCCAGCCGCCCCAGACGAAGAGTGCTCGTTTCATCCCCTGACCTTTCTGTCGTATGGTATGGCTTGCTTCGCCATCTCAAGGTACTGTAGCCGATGGTGTCAAACGTCGAACTACTCCGGGTCATGGCTGGCGACGGATCGGCGCTGGCTCTTCACCCCAGAGCGTCGCCGTTTACCCGCTAGGCGTTCTTGCCGCGCACCATAGGTGGGGCGCGTTGCATGGCGCGGCACGGGCGGTACTGCGGCGGCTTGGATTAACGCCACCAGCCTGCCGATCGCCGCTTGGCGATTGCGCTCTTGGGTACGGAACTGTAAGGCCTTGATGACTAAAATGCCATCCGCATTGATTTGCCCCGCTGCCGACTCCATTAGACGTGCACGCACGTCGTCCGGCAGCGATGGCGAGCCGACGACGTCGAAGCGTAGTTGCACTGCTGTGGAGACCTTGTTGACGTTCTGGCCGCCTGGACCGGACGCCCGCACAAAGGTAATTTGTAGTTCCCCTTCGTCAAGGGCGATCGCTGGCGTGACGGTAATCATACTATTTGAGAAACAGTTCGACGACCGGAACACTAACCGGGGGCGGTTGGATCGGTAGCTCCAGCGTCAGTACACCTGCTTGTCCACTCATCGTTGTATTCTGTGCCTGCTGGTGGGGATCGATCTCGATACGCTTGACTTCTGAAGCATCATTGAGCAACTGGGCATACTCGACCTTCCCCTCCAGCCCTTCAAGATGGACATGGCGAAAAGGCCAGGCGAAGAGGTGCAAATACAGCCGCCTCCCGTTTTGGGTATACCGGCAGTCTGGCGGTGGCGTTAATACACTGCCTGAGCAGCCGTAAATCGATCGGTTGTGGAGCCGCAGCCATTCCCCAATCGTCCCCAACCGCGCGAGCGCCTCCGGTTGGAACTCGCCCCGACCATTGGGCCCCACATTGAGTAAGAGGTTGCCATTCTTGGAGACACTGTCAATGAGCATCCGGAGCAGCATATCGGGCGACTTCCAATCGAGGTTGTCGCGGTCATAGCCCCAACTGCCGTTGAGCGTTTGGCAGGCTTCCCATACGACGGGCTGCCCGTTGATCTCGAAGCCGGTACGCGGCTGGTATTGCTCGGGCGTTGTAATGTCGCCGCCGATTTCGAGCCGATCATTGACTAGAATACCTGGCTGTAGCTCACGCACCATCTGAATGAGCGCTTCTGAATGCCAGTCTGCCTTGCCTTTGCCTTTGGACCACTCCCAGCTCATCTGGCTATACGAGAAGTCGAACCATACAATGTCGATCTTCCCAAACTGTGTGAGCAATTCCCGTGTTTGTCCATGTAGATACTGCCGATAATCATTAATATCTCTACCCTGCTCGCGCTGTCGAAAAACAATATCATCGCGCTGAGGATGCAAGCCATCAACCGGAAAGCTCGGATGGTGCCAGTCGATCAACGAGTGGTAGAAACCGATCCGTAAGCCCTCTGCACGGAAAGCCTCAACGAAAGGAGTCAGCACGTCCTTGCCATAGGGCGTGCGTGTAACCTTGTAGTCAGTCAGCGCCGAGTCCCACAGGCAGAAGCCATCGTGGTGCTTGGTGGTGATCACGGCATATTTCATCCCGGCCTTACGCGCTTCTCGCGCCCAGCGCACTGGATCATACAGGTCAGGATCGAAATGAGCGAAGTAGGACTGATAAGCTGCATCATCAATGCGTTCTCGCTGTTTGACCCATTCGTGCCGTGCAGCCAGGGAATAGATGCCCCAATGGATGAAGAGACCGAAGCGATCATTCTGGAACCAACGGCTATCGGACTGGCTGAAGTTTGTCAACGCCGACATGTGAAAGTACCTCCTATGGCCTCAAAGGGATCTATTGAATGATAACCTGCTCCCGAAACGGTTCCAGTAGCTTGCGTAGCGCCCGGATCGCGAGTCGCATCCCAGCTTCGCCACTTGTGCCACCAAATCGTCCGGCAATCTTAAGATGAGGCTCTAAGGTGAGAAACCCGTCGTATCGCCGATCTACGAGCGCTTGGAGCAATGCTGGCAAGGCACCATCGCCTTCCCCGGCTGGTCGCACCGACCCATCGGCAAAGACCGCGTCTTTGATATGGACATGCGTCGTGTAATCGGCCAGCAACGGCCAAGCCTGGGCCATTGGTTGTACGCCGACCTGCACGTAGTTCGCGGGATCGAAGGCATTTCGCAGCGCGGGTGAATTCACGGCCTCCAGTAACTCCTGGCAGCGCTGGGGGATATCCCCGTAAATCTCTTTCTCGTTCTCATGCACGAGCGTCACGCCGGCCGCCACCGCTCGTTCTGTCCAGCGGGCTATACGCTCAAAGACGTCGGGTCGAGCTCGGTCATGATCATTTTCCCCTACGAAGAAGGAAAAAATGCGGATCAACTGTGTGTCGAATGCTTCTGCCGCCGCAATCGCACGCTCCAGTCGCTCCAGTTCAAACGCCGGCGGTTGGCCCAGCTGTGACTTACCAATTGGACTCCCAATCGCTGAGACCTTAACACCACGTTCCTTAAGCAACGCTTGCGCTCGGTTGATCTCGCCCCCGTCGAACTCCAAAATGTTCTTGCCCCACGCCCCGCGTATTTCGAGATGCTGCACTCCTTCGCTCACTAGTACATCAAGCTGCGTCGCGAGGTCTGCATCAATTTCATCGCCAAAAGCGCTCAAACATAAACGAGTTGGCATACAACCTTTATCCTTAACGACGCCGTCCGGCTTGAAGATCGGCGAGCAGGTCGGCATAAGCGCTGCGGTCAAGTGGTAGCGTGACTGGTCGTTCAGTGTAGCTTGACAGAACAATCGCGTTCGCCAGTTCCAATGACATTAACCCCTGGCGGCCGTCGCAACGTGGGCTGTGCCCCTCGATAATGGAACGGTACAGATCGCGATGCACGGCCAGATGACCACCGCCATCGCCGGGTAGTGTCATCGTTTCGCGGCTGTTATCGGGCTCAGCAAATAACTCGGGTGTACTGACCAGAAATTCCTTCAAGCTTGGCGTGAAGGTTGTAACTGTCAACTGGTCGCCGGTCAATTCGATCGAACCACAATCCCCAACGATATGCAGCCGGCGCTTGCTGCCAGCTTCCACCGTGCTGGCGGTAAAATAGCCCGGTGCACCATTCGGATATTCGAGCATCGCCTGGGCGGTATCCTCACATTCGATGGCGTGCTCCAGCGTCCGCGTCCAGCCCCAGACCTTGGCCGGCATACCGACGAGGTAACACAAAAGATCAAGCGTGTGTGGCGCTTGATTCATAAGCACACCCCCGCCCTCGGTTTTCCATTTCCCCCGCCAGGCAGCCGAGCGATAATAGGCCGCAGAGCGATACCAAGGCTCAACACAAAGCACCCGGACGAGCGGGCCGATTGCTCCAGCCTCGATCAACGTCTTAGCGCGCTCAATGTCCGGTCGAAAGCGCTGCTGGAAATTGACGGCCAACAGCCGTTGTGCCTGCTTGGCTGCGTCGATCATCTGGTCGGCCGCCGCGACATCAATGGCCATCGGCTTTTCCACCAGCACGTGTGCACCTGCTGCGAATGCATCGATCGCCAGGGCGGGATGAAAAGGATGGGGTGTAGTGATGACCACCACATCCGGCCGCACCTTGTCCAGCATCGGGCGATGAGCGGCAAAGAATGGACAACCTACCTCGCTGGCACGGGCTGCTCCCCGTTCGGCATCGACATCGGCCATCCCCACGATGTCGGCCGGCAATTGGGCAAGGGCCTTAAGGTGTAGCGATACAATAGTGGCCGCGCTGCCTATGAACGCGTAACGTAGCCGGGGCTCTTGCCTTCTGTCTGCTTCTAGGTCCAATACGGCCCTTCCTCTCTGATAGGTCCCGCCGACCCGCGTCAAAGTTACTCTTCACGCGCCTGTTGAGCTACACGTTTGACATAAGCAAGGTTATCCCGCAGGCGCTCCAGCAATGGCTGCTCGGTCGAAAAGTCCTCGAACGAGACCCATCCATCATAACCAACGCTATGCAACGCCCGAAATAACGCACCCATATCCACGATCCCTTGTGTGATCGGTGCCCACTGCGCGTCCCAGATTGTGCTCCCATCTGGTCGTGTCCCGGTCGACTGCCATCGAGCATTCTTGAGATGAACATGCGCTAGATACGGTCCCAACATTTCGAGACCCAGCCGGTACTGTTCGTAGCCCTCATAGACCATATTACCGGCATCGTGAATCGCCCCGACATAGCGTGGGTCGAAGTTGCTCAAAAAGTGTGCTGCGGCACTAGCACTCGGCGTCAAGCTGCCATGATGCATCTCGATCAGTGCCTGGACATGATACTGCTGGGCTAGGGCTGCGACCTCGTGATACTGGCCCACAGCGCGCTCATATAACGGTCGGTACGCCGTTGTGCCATCATAGCGCGGGACGTTAATCCGCAAGCGCGGCGCTCCCAACTGGACCACGCCTTGCATAGCCCGCTCAACCGCTTCAATGTCGTCACATGTGACATAGGTGCCAACCGATGGCATCTGCAAGCTGGCCTGCTCGGTCAACGACCGGATCTCCGAGGCATCTGCGACGAAGCTGTGGAAGGGCCAGGTGCAGCGATTGCCGGTCCAAAAGCTGGGCTGATCATCCACTGCCGGTTGCTGGGCGGTAACCCGCCATTCGATGCCGTCGTAGCCCAGTTGATGCAGCGCAGCTACTGCTTGCTGGGGTGTGAACTCCGGCAATCCAACGGTAAAGACGGCAAACTGCATGGGCACCTCCCGCTCAGGTGGCCCTATTGTACATCACCCCATCGACTTGACGTTCGTGCTAGTCTGCATGGAAACATGATGATGAAGACCACACTCAATAATCTCGGCCAGCCCACCGGTCCTGCGCTGCCCAATTGGCTGCCACCGCCCTACCCACCGCGCGAGCCCATGGAAGGACGGTATTGTCGAGTCGAACCGCTGGATGTCGACCGCCATGCGCCTGATCTTTACGTGGCGAATAGTGCTGATACTGAACAGCGTATGTGGACTTATCTCGCCTATGGCCCTTTCGCCGACCTGGACCAGTATGTCGCTTGGCTACAACGCACGTGCCCGGGCGATGATCCGTTCTTCCATGCTATTGTTGACCTGTCTACCAGCCGTGCCGTTGGCGTCGCGAGCTACCTACGGATCACACCTGCCAGTGGCTCGATTGAAGTGGGTCACATTGCCTACGCGCCCGCCTTACAACGCACACAGGCGGCGACCGAAGCCATGTATCTGATGATGCAGCGCGCCTTTGCCCTTGGCTACCGCCGCTATGAGTGGAAGTGTGATGCCTTGAATGCCCGTTCGCGGGCGGCGGCCCAACGCTTGGGCTTTTCCTTTGAAGGCATCTTCCGCCAGGCCACAGTCTACAAAGGCCGTAATCGGGATACTGCCTGGTTTGCGATGATCGATCAAGAATGGTCGGCCCTCCAAAGGGCCTTCGAGCAGTGGCTCGATTCTGCTAACTTTGATGCGAACGGTCAGCAGCGGCTGCGTTTAGCGGAGCTGACAGCCTCAGCGCTGCTCCACAGCTAAATACAAGGAGCGCCTGGTATGCCTCGTATCACCATTGAGCAAGCCCGCGAACGGGCGCTTACGATTCTGCATGCGTGTGCCACACCCTATGGCTTTCGTGCCTCTAGCTTGGCAGCAGGCTACCCACAGACCTGGGCTCGCGACAGCGTCATCACATTTCTGGGGGCTGTTGCGAGTGGCGATGCAGAGTTAATGCGTGCCGGTCGCGCTTCGCTTGAGATCATGGGCATTCACCAGTCTGCCCTCGGCCTGATCCAGCTCAATGTGAACCCTGACTCCGGATCCGTGAGTACCGAAAATGCTGGTGCGGTCGATTCGAACTTGTGGTTCATACTTGGTCATTATCTGTATTTCAAACAAACAGGCGACCACGCCTTTTTGGAGCGGCACTGGTCATCCATTGCGCAAGCGATCGTCTGGCTGGAATACCAGGATATGAATGCCTGCGGCCTGCTTGAGGTACCAGAGGCCGGCAACTGGATGGACTTGTTAGCCGTCCATTACAACACCCTGTATGACAATGTCCTGTATTATGCTGCCGTGCTGGCCTTCCAAGAGTTGGCAGTACATGCCGCGCCCGCAACGATCAAGCATCAACCCGTGGTGGACGCGGCCGGTATTCATGAGCGGCTGAATCTGCTGATGTGGATCGACCGCTGCTGGGTCTCCGATCATTTTGCCGAGCATTTGGACCGCCTGAAGGCGATCCGCTTAGAATGGTTCATGGTCTACCACAATATCGGCACCATCTCTAGTCGCCCCTTCTACCTGCCCTGGGTTGCCTTTCGCGAATATGGCGATTGGTGTGATAGTCTGGGTAATTTGTTGGCGATCCTGACCGGAGTTGCCGACCGCCATCGTGCCACGCATATTCTGCGTTACATGCAACAAGTGGGCATGGCAGAACCGTACCCCACGAAAGCGATCTATCCACCGATTTATCCGGGCGAGCGCGATTGGCGTGACTACTACCGCAGCCGCAATCTCAACTTGCCGCACCAATATCATAACGGCGGCATCTGGCCGATGATCGGTGGCTTTCATGTTGCGGCCCTCGTGAGCCAGGGCTGGACTCCGCTAGCAGAACAGCTTCTAGACTCACTGGCCCTGGCGAACCATCAGGGATTGGATGGGGAATGGGAGTTCAACGAATGGCTCCACGGCGAGCGGGGCCAGCCCATGGGCTATGCACAACAAGCTTGGTCAGCCGCGATGTTCTTGTATGCCGAGCAAGCGTTACGGACGGGCCATCTGCCGCTGTTCAATGATCTGGTGGCGGCAAAGCCGGCAGCGGCAGTGGCAAGCGAGGTCAATGATGTCATCGTGCGTGGCGGTGGTGGACCGGCTTGACCAATGATTATGATGCGATTGTCGTGGGCCTCGGCGCGATGGGCAGCGCGGCCGTCTATCAGCTTGCAAAACGTGGCTGTCGTGTTCTAGGCCTTGACCGCTTCTCGCCGCCCCACACCTATGGCTCGATCCATGGCGATAGTCGTATCACTCGTCGGGCCGTAGTCGAGGGTGAAGCCTATATCCCCCTCGTCCTTCGCTCCCATGAACTATGGCGAGAGATCGAGCAGGCGACCGGCCAGAGTCTCTTGACCATTACTGGTGGTCTGATTATGAGCGGCCCTGAGAGGACGGCAGCGTGGCATGGTGCCACGGGATTTCTCAACAACACTATCGCGCTTGCTCAGAAATACGGGATTGCTCACGAACTCCTGTCAACGGCGGAGATCCGCCGCCGCTTCGGCTCGTTCATTCTGCAGGGTAATGAGACCGGCTATTTCGAGCCTGGTGCCGGCTTTCTTCGGCCAGAACGGTGTGTTGCAGCGCAAATCGCGCTAGCACGCCAGCTTGGGGCTGCGGTGCAATTGAACGAACGGGTGCTAGAGATCACGCCCGCTGCCTCTGGTGATGTAGGGTCGGTAAGAACGGTCCGTGGGTCATATACGGCCGAACAAATCATCATCTCCGCCGGTGCCTGGCTTCCCGAATTTCTCGCACCATCGTACGCCCGCTCGTTTCAAATCTTCCGTCAGGTGGTCTCCTGGTTTGAGCTTCCGGCTGAGATTGCGCCGTATCTCCCGGACAACTTTCCGATCTATATCTGGATCTTCGGTGACGGCCCTGACGACCTCATCTATGGCTTCCCTGCCATCGACGGACCGCACGGCGGCATCAAAGTCGGCACTGAACACTACCATGACCTGACGACGGCGGAAACCAGTGACCGCACTGTAACGACCCCAGAGCTAGAGCACATCTATCACCACGCCGTTGCGCCGCACCTGCGCGGCATTGGTCCCCGTGCCATCAAGTCTGTCTCCTGCCTGTACACGGTGACTCCTGACCATGGCTTTGTGATCGACCGCCTTCCGCACTTCCCCAATGTCATTATCGCGTCGCCATGCTCCGGCCACGGCTTCAAACATTCTGCGGCAGTAGGCGAGATCCTTGCGGAATTAGTCACGACCGGCACGAGCACGATTGACATAAGCAGCTTTCAGTTCGCCCGCTTCAAGGGCGCTTCCCCTTAGCGCGTCCTGCTACGATGCACAACCTCCGCAGCTGCCAAATCCCATAGGGCATGACCAACACTCTTAAAGATGATCGGCCCCCTGCGCACTGATGGCGGCTGGTCAATGATCTGCTCCAGCGGCGTTACATTGGCCCAATTCACCCCAGCCCGGAGCAGATCGCCCGCCTCTGCTTGTGCCCCTTCTAGCGTATCGACATAGAGCGTAGAGCGACGCACCAACTCCGCCGGCAATTCCGCCATATCAGGACGGTAAGCACCAACCGCGGCAACGAACGCATCCGGATGCACATCATTCGTAACCACAGGTTCGACACTGGTTGTCGCCGTAACAATCAGTGTCGCATCCCTGAGGACCTCGGATGGTGAACTGGTCACATGTGCCACGACACCCAGTTGCTGAGCCTGGCTGGCCAGCCGTTGCGCGCTCGCCAACGTGCGGGACGCAATATACGCCTCCTGAAGGTCGAAGCCCTGAGCAAATGCCTCAAGATGAGCGCGGGCTTGAATACCAGCACCGATAATCAGCAATATCCCATTACAAGTTGGCACAAGTCGCTTCGCCGCAAGCAGCGAAAGTGCAGCAGTACGGCGTGCCGTCGCCGTTTCCCCATCTAACAGATACAGACGGCGACCCGTCCGTGCGTCAAGCACCAGCAGCGTTGCTTGGACGCGGGGTAGATCGTGCACATCATTCTGGGGATGCACCGTCACCAGTTTAACGATCATAAGCTCCGACGAGGTGGCCGGCATCAGCAGCAAACTCCCACCATCATCGATCGATAGTACGGTACGTTGTGGTGCTGTTGCGCGACCGACACGCTTCGTTAGTAGCATGTCATACAACGCCTGCGTTAAGGCCGGGTACGGCAAGAGCGTTGCAGTTAGGGCGGCATCGATCACTTCCATCGCGTTAGCATCTTTCCCTAAGGTACCCACGGCCAGCCACTGTGGGTACCTTGTCTGCTCATGGACGTGTTGCGGGGAGAGTTCCTACTTCACGCCGAGTAATTCGACCTCGAACACGAGCGTCGCATTGGGTGGAATCACTCCTCCGGCTCCGCGCGCACCATAGCCCAACTCCGGCGGAATCGTCAGGCGCGCTTTTTCGCCGATATGCATCGTCGCCACGCCCTCGTCCCAACCCTTAATCACCTGGCCTGCGCCCAGCTTGAACTCAAAGGGTTTGCCACGATCAACTGAGCTATCGAATTTTTTGCCGTCCGTCAGCCAACCCGTGTAGTGCACCTGCACCATATCACCCGTCTGCGGCTTCGCGCCGCTCCCGGCCTTGAGTTGCTCGATCTGCACTCCGGTCGTCGCCATTTCTAACTCCTTTTTGTCGTGTCAGTCATAAACGCTGCCCTACAAGTGTAACCGCTTTCAAGGACAGGATTGCTATGCTACACTTGCGGCATCAAGCAATAACTTTTATAGTAAGGAGCCTACACGCCATGGCCCGTATTGACGGAGTAGACCCCGATCACGTTGCTGGCCCTATCCACGCAGTATTTCAGGCCCAGGTCAAGCAGTGGGGCGCACCGCTCCTCAACCACCTGCTTTATGCCCGCTGCCCCACGATCTTTCGCGGTGTCCGCACGATGTGGACCGGCATTGACTCGTCCGGCTTGATCGATAGCGCGTTACAAGCATTGATCAACCGGCGGGTAGCAGCCTTGAATGGCTGTGAGTTTTGACAGGACATTAATGCTGCCGTTGGCAGTGCCTTAGGGGTATCAGATGAGAAGCTCGTGGCTCTCCCCCAGTACGCCAGCAGCCCGCTCTATACCGAGGTGGAACGTCTAAGTCTCGAGTATGCCGATTGTATGACCATCACGGGCCGCGATGTCAGTGACGCCTTATTTGCACGCCTACGCGATGTCTATGATGACGATGCCCTGATCGAGTTAACGATGATCATTGCCTGGGAAAATTCTTCGAGTAAGTTCAACCGCGCTCTCCGTGTGCCATCGCAGCAGTTGTGGAAAAAGGTATAATCTTGACCGATAAGATCCAAGGATCGACAAATTCTATGTTCTTCGCAACCCCCGCTGACTTCCGAAGATGGTTTGAAGTGCAGCATGCCACAAGCGAGGAGTTGTGGGTCGGATTTTATAAAAAAGGCTCTGGCAAGCCCAGCATCACCTGGCCCGAAGCGGTAGACGAAGCCCTGTGCTTTGGCTGGATTGATGGCATACGCAAAGGCATTGATAACGTAAGTTACACCATTCGCTTCACGCCACGAAAACGACGGAGCATATGGAGTGCTGTTAACATCCAACGTGTCGAGGAACTCTCCAGTCTGGGACGAATGCAGCCTGCCGGTCTCAAAGCATTTGCGGAACGCACCCCGGAAAAGTCCGCCATCTACGCCTATGAACAAACAAGCGCTGAGTTGAGTGTGGAGTATGAGCAACAATTTCGTGCTAACCAAGGAGCCTGGGATTTCTTTCAAGCCCAGCCTCCCTGGTATCGCCGGACTGCCATCTGGTGGGTCATCAGCGCGAAAAAAGAAGAAACCAAGCTCAAGCGGCTTGCTACGCTGATCGAAGACTCTGGGCAGGGCCGAACCATACGCTCGCTAACACGGCAGACTAAGCCCGAGTGATTGAGCGCTACGTCTAGCAATCAGTCGAAAAAATCCTCATCGCCCGCAGGCAAGTAGTGCTTGGCCGCTTGAGGATTAAGCTCTAACCCCATGCCTGGTTTATCCCAGACCTCGATGAAGCCGTCTTTGACGATCGGGTTCGGCAATCCTTCGACAATCTCGTACCACCAGTCGGTGTTCCCAATTGGATATTCAAAGGCGATATAGTTCTGGGGCAGGGTTGCGGCAACCTGTACGAGTGCTGCCAATCCGATTAGACCGTTGCCGGTGCCGTGGGGAGCCATCAAGATACCATGGAGGTCCGCGTATTCGGCAATCCATTTCAACTCGGCGATACCACCGACATCGCAAGGATCCGGACCGACAATATTCACTGCTTTGCGCTCGATCAGTTCTTTAAAGTTCTGCCGCAGATAAATCTGTTCGCCCGTGTGGATCGGCGTCGATGTACTCTGCGTCACCTCGCGATAGAGATCGGACTGTACATATGGCGTGTAGTCGCCTGTCAGGAGATCCTCCAGCCACATCAGGTTCAGCGGCTCCAATGCCTTAGCCAGCTTTATCGCGTCGGGAACCATCCAGCCCGGACCGCAGTCCAACGCGAGCCCGATCTCGTCTCCTAAGACCTGTTTCATGGCCTCAACACACGCAATTACATGCTTCAACCCGCGCTCAGTCACCAAGCCACGGTGAGGATGGCGGCCGCCCGTCTGTGGCTCACCATACCAAAAATTAGGCACCTCGCTAACCATCGGACTGTGGAAGCCGATCGATTGCTTGATGATCGTAAAACCTTCCTTTGCGGCCTTCATCTTTGCCATATTTTCGGCGTAATCCTCGGGTGAATAGCCAGCCATGGGGAACCGGACTGCGCCGTTATAGACCCGGACGCGGTCGCGGACCTTACCTCCGAGCAACTTATACACGGGAATGCCCGCAGCTTTGCCCGCGATATCCCAGAGTGCCATCTCAATCGCGCTCACAGCACTGCCCCACGGCTTGAAGGCACCAAGGTTACGAATCTTGAGCATCACCCGCGCGACGTTGGTAGGATCCTCGCCAACAATATGCTCTTTATAGAAATTAATGTGGGGTCTGAGGTACGGCTTATACGACTCGACCTGTCCTAGGCCACTAATGCCTTCATCGGTTGTGATACGGATGATAGGATGTTGCCCCAAAATAGTGGTCTTCAGATCCGTAATTTTCATTTGCTAGCCCCTTCGCTATAATCGATGATACCGAGCTCCGCACTCACCTGTTCGCACACAGCATGTTTATAATGCCCATGGGAACTATTATATGGCATCATACTTCTGCTGGAGAGGGAGCATCATGTATAGCAAGCAATACCTGTGCATAGTCATGTTCTGTTGCGCATTCCTTGTCCTCGCGCCAAGTTGTGCCCCGCTAGCCAAGAAACAGTCACAGCCCTAGCAAGATGGCGGACCGCCCCTGCAGGCCATGGACAGCGGTGTGCACATGCTCCAATAGGATTGCAGCGATTGGCACTATCTATTAACTAGCAAGTACTTCTTCTAACGAAACTTATAAGAAGTGTTGGCTAACGACCATGCATACGACTGAGCCAAAGAGGCACAACGAAATAGAGGCAAGCTGTGGGACACTAATAAGTGGTTAGCGGAGAGCAGTATACTTAGGATTGCAAGGAGGCACGTGATGACACCACAGGTCGAGAGGAGTAAGAAGCGGATCGTCTGGTTTGCAGTGATAACGCTCGTATTTGTGGTCACCACTGCCTACCTCCTGCGCGATGCACTTCTGACATCGTCATTGGGAAACAGGCTGCTTGATGGGTTTCTGGCTGTGCTGGTTATTTCTGGTGTTCCCACGACGGTGCGAAAGCTACGTGCGGAAGTTGCAGCATTCCGCACCGCCAACCACTAGGCACTTACTTATCGGGCATACTTGGCAGCGAGGGAATTGATGATTGAGACATTGGACATTGAACGACCGGCAAAGGAATTGATCGAAGGGCTAGCCGCAATCGGCAGCGCGACGGCCAGTGGAGAATTGAGTCGCCTGGGTATTCGCGACCCGCAGATCCGGGGACCTCTCAGTTGGACCCCAGGAACGACGGTAGTAGGTCCAGCTCTAACCTTGCAGTTCATGCCGAAACGCGAGGATTTGTACCGGGTCGACGAATATGTGGATCCCGAACGGCAGCTTCACCGGCATGTCCTCTACCATACGCAGCCCGGTGACGTCGTGGTCGTCGACGCTCGTGGCGATATGAGCAGTGGCGTTTTTGGTGAGATGATGCTGACTTATTTCAAGGGGCGTGGAGGGAGCGGCGTGATTATCGACGGGTGTATCCGCGATTACCCGAAGGCAAAGGAGCTTGGGCTTGGTCTATGGCTGCGCGGTGTCACTCCTAATTTCCATACCCAGACCAATATCGTCCCGTTTGCCGTCAATGTCCCGATCGCCTGTGGGAACGCATTGGTGATGCCGGGCGATATTATTGTCGCTGACGATGACGGGGTTGTTGTCGTGCCGATCAAGCTCGCGCCGGAGCTTCTGCGTGCCGCAAGCGAACATGCGGAGTGGGAAGATTTTTCACGCATGCGACTGGCGGAGGGAGGCGATCTCCGCAAGTACTACCCCTTATCGGCAGAGGCACGCGCGGAATACGAAGCATGGCGTGACAAGCAATCACGGTAACTGCTCTTAGCTACGTGCTGGATGGCTCTTGCGGCGTATGCCGCCAAGCAGTAAAGGAGTTCCGACACGGCCCATCAGTGGGACTGTATGACCGACATCTGGCAGGAGTGGACGGGGATGCAGGAGTTGGCCCAGCGCTGACGAGACGTACCACTTTAATGAAGGCCAGCGCACCAATCTAGGGCGTTGCCGAGCAGTGTCTGATAGGCTGGGTTCAGCCAGACCTCTAGATTATGGCCAGGAGTTAAGACACAGACACGACCCTGACCCTCAGTGCGTATCCAACCGCCTGGTTGGCTCCCATGCTCCGAGGTCGTAGATAAGAAGACGTCGGCTTGCCCATCGTCCAACGCCATCATATAGTGCTCATCGACCGCCGTAAATGGTGTGCTCTCGGCGCTGAGGGGATGTCCAGGCCGAGGTTCCACGGTAACTGGGCATTGGGAAGGATGTCGCAGGAAGGTCCCGCCGGTCAGGCTGCGTAACACCGGCATCTCAGCATAGCCAGCACTGCCTGAATGGATGATCAGGAGTCCGTTGCCTGCGCGCACATAGTCACGAAAGGCCTCCTGAACCTGTTTGGTGGCCCATGGGCGTGGATCGGTAGCGGAGACGTCATTGGACTTGGTCAGCATAACAACTCCAGCCTTTGACATGCGGTCCGCTGACCATTCTTCAGCGTTCTCGATCCAATCAAAAACAAAGCGATCATCCTTGAGCATCTCCAGACCAGTGCGTGCCGTCTGAGGAGGATGCCAGCGATCACCGCAAAGAACCAGCGTACGAACCTGACTCCCTTGTCCTTTTGCCATCTATTTCCTCGTCCTAGTTGTTTCAATATGGCGACTTACACAAAGCTTCGGATCAGCACCCGTTCGCCGTCGCGCAGTGATGACTCGTGAGCACAAATGCCAGCTGCGGTCCAGTCGGCCGCTTTGGCAGCATGGATCGCGCTGGGACGCTCCTCAATAATGCTACGAACGAACTCATGTGCGAGGTGCGGGTGTGAGCCACCGTGATCGCCCTCGGCGAAGTGCGCTATAGCCTCAGGGAGCAGATCCGCGCGATACGGCACATGCACGCGCGCCGCAGTCGTATTCCGGCCACGGCGATCTGGCGCACCCGGCTCCAATGTGAAGAGTACTGGATCCTCGTGCTCTAGTTGCTGCCATTCGAAGCCCTGTTGCTCCCCATACACACTGAATGCCTCGGTGTACGCGCGGGCCGTCTGGAACCACGAGCGGGTCACTTCGGCGGCGAGGTTGGTCCCGGCAAGGCGGAAGATCGCGGTTTGTAGCGGAAATTGGTTGCCGTTAGGTTGCTGGATATCGGGCCGGAGCCGCCCGGAGCCAAGGCAGCAGACGCTGGCGGCACGTGTTTGGGCCAGCGCGAGGAGTGGTGCGACCGCGTGCGTTGCATAGTGCATTGGCGGCTGTGCTCGCCAGTAAAGGGGGTAACTGCCCTCTAGGTCCTGAAAGTAGGTGCCGCGCAGAAACGTGAGTGCGCCGAACTGCCCCCGCACCAGCAGATCCTGAGCGAACAAAAACTCGCGCGTGTAGACAGCCGTCTCCATCATCATGTAGTTTTTGCCGGAGCGCTGCTGCGCGGCAAGGATGCGGCGGAGGTCGTCGAGCTCCGTCGCCATTGGTACGGCACAGGCGCAGTGCTTGCCAGCATTTAAGACCGCGAGTGTGTGTTCGGTGTGCAAGGGCACGGGCGTTAGCAGGTGGATGGCGTCGAACCCGTCATGGTTCAGCACCTCGTCTAGCTGTGTAAAGCGCTGCTCGTGTGGTATCTGCAGTGCGTCACCGATAGCTGTGACCTTCGCCTCGTCAGGATCGCAGATGCCAACGTTCTCCACATCGGGGTGACATTGGTAGATCGGTGCGAATGCGGCACCGAAGCCGAGTCCGACCACGACGATGCTGATTTTGCGCGCCGGGTTGTTCATGCGAAATACCTGTCCAGAAACGCATTACGAAACTTGCCTTGTGGATCATATGCCCGCAGCAGTTGCTGGAACTCCAGCAGCTTCGGGTACAGCGATTGTACGCGTGCCGGTGCCATCGTAAACAGCTTGCCCCAGTGTGGGCGAGCACCGAAAGGCGCGAGTTGTTCTTCGATCAGCGGTAGCAGCTGCTTGACCGCAGGCCAGTTCTTTTGCCAGGTGAAGTGGAGTCCAATACAGGGCTGTTGGTAGCATGGGCTCATCCACAGATCGTCAGCGGCGATCGTACGCACCTCTGAAATCTGGAGGAGCGGGGCCATTTGGTCACTTAATCGACTGATCGCAGTGAAGGCCGCGAAGGCGTGCGTGCGGGGCACAAGGTATTCACTTTGCAACTCCTCACCGTTGCTCGGCGTGAATTCCATCCGGAAGTGCGGCATGCGTTGATACCACGGACCGGGGACACCCATCTGCTGGGTGCAATTTTCTGGGGGCATGTCCGCAAGGGGGTGTCGCTGGCCGGTTGCGAGCGTCGCCCCAAACAACTCGGGTTCTGCCTTGAAAGCAGGGTCGACCATGATACGGCGCTTCAACCAGACCTGCTTGAACATCCCGCTTTGCCAATCGGTGAAGAGGCTAGCGCTATAGGCGCTCGTTTGGATCTCGTCGAAGTGGTTTTCCAGTTGCGCCAGGGGTAGGTTTTCGTACACATCTTGGCGCATTTCAAAGGCCGGTACCACATCAAGCGTGAGTTTCGTGACCACGCCGAGGCCCCCAAGCCCAATCACCACTCCTCGAAAGCGCTCGCCGTCTTGCTCACGCGATACAACGACGCGCTCGCCGTTGGGAGTGAGCATTTCCATGGCTGTAACAGCCGTGGCGAGGTTACCATGACTATCACCTGAGCCATGCGTTCCGGTTGCACAGGCACCCGCGACGGAAATGTGTGGTAACGAAGCCATGTTGTGCAGCGCATAACCTGCTTGGTCGAGATACTGACACAGTTGACCATACTTGATCCCAGCCTCGACGGTTACCGTGCGGTGCTCGCGATCCAACGCGACCACATGATCGAAATGCTCAAGTGAGATCAGATCCTGGGTGGTGTCCGCGATATCATTGAATGAATGGCGCGAGCCAAGCACCTTCAGCTTGTTGGAGCCTACTACAAGCTCTTGTAGTTGCTCTAGCGTGCTGGGACAGTGCAATCGGTCAGCACTATAGGTATAATTGCCAGCCCAATTCTGTTGCTTCTCAA
Organism: Herpetosiphonaceae bacterium; assembly: GCA_013821605.1. GTDB lineage: Bacteria > Chloroflexota > Chloroflexia > Chloroflexales > Kallotenuaceae > JACDGP01. The sequence goes on along the minus strand of JACDGP010000004.1, from coordinate 51,647 downwards.
TCATCTATAAGCTCCTAAAGGGACCAATTCTCGTTCACACAGGCTCTATGCCATGCTCATCCCGCGATCTGCTGCACCAGTCGCGGCAGCGAGACATCATAGCGGTACGAGATGGAGCGATGATCATCGTCAAACTCTTGATGCTCGTAGGACACGTCCCATCGTTTCAGCCGTTCCACCAGAATACGCGCGCCATACTGGAGGTTAAACTCATCGCGGGTGCCGCAGTCGATGAACAGCAGTTTGAGTTGCTTGAGGTTCGCAGCATAGTTGGGGACAAGCTCCACCGGGTCGTGTTCGAGCCAGCGGGCCCACACGGTGGGCCGCAACTCACACGTATACAAGTCGATCGGGAAGTCGATTGGCAGACCAGTCGCTGCCGGGTTGGGCGAGTAACAGGCAGCCATCGCCAGGATATTCAAAGCAGCGCCGTCGGCCCCGCTCTTCTTGGGCTTGGCTAGAAACTCCTCAAAGAACGCCTGCGGATCGTACTGGTTTGCGGCAAGCCGGCTACTCAGCTTAGGAAAATCGGGCCGGTAACAAAGGTCGAAGGCCATATCTCCACTATGGCAGGCTATGGCACTAAAGACATCAGGATGTTTCATCCCGTGAATCATCGCGCCGTAGCCACCGCTGCTCTTGCCTAGTACTGCTCGGTGCTGACTGCCTGGCAGCGTGCGGTAGTGCACATCGACAAATGGTACAAGCTCGTCGATCAGATAATCCTCATACTGGCCCGTCGCGGCTGAATTAATATATTGGGAGCCGCCGTAGCGCGTCGTACAATCGGGCAGCGCCATAATAATTTCGGTCATGCCATGAGCGATCAAGGTATCGATCTGCTGCTGAATGGTAGGCGTCCACAAGTTGTCATTGAGCAGCATCTGGCCCCGACCCGTAAAGCCGGTGAGCATCCACACCACCGGATAACGCCGTTCAGGCTCCGCATCGTAACTTGGCGGGAGATAGATCGGGAGTGTGCGTACCTCGGGATCGCCGGCGGGATTGCCGGCCAAGACGCTGCTGGTAATCGTTGGATAAGCAATGCGGCTGGACATCGGTGTACTCATGCCACGTCTACCTTAATGTACGTGCGGTATAACTTCGTCCGCTAGTCGCGTCACGATCCGTTCTGGATAGGGGTAGCGTAAATTGAGAATCAAGTGCGTCGCCCCGGCATCCACAAAACGTTGCGTAGCCTCCGTTGTACTGGCTAGATCATCGTAATCGACGGGCAATTGCACTGAAAGCTCGATCTTGGCCGGATCGCGTCCTACGTCGGCACAATGCTTATGTAAAATCCCGACCTTGCGGCTAAACTCTTCGACCGGACCGCCGGCAAAATTCCATACGTCCGCATAGGTTGCGACAATGCGCAGTGTGAGCTTTTCTCCACCACCGCCGATCACGAAGGGCGGCGTCGGCTTTTGTACTGGCTTCGGCTCACAACGTGCTTCCTTGAGCTGGTAGTAGCGCCCGTCGAAGTCCGTGAGCTCCTGCGTGAAGAGTCGCTTGATGATCTCACACGCCTCACCGAAACGTCGAATGCGCTCTCCTGGTGCAAACAGCGGAATGCCCATGCTCTGGTGCTCGTACTCGTTCCAGCCTGCACCAATGCCTAAGTCCAAGCGGCCGTTGGAGATAACGTCTACCGTGGCAGCCATGTTGGCCAGGACTGCTGGGTGGCGATAGGTATTGCCAGTGACCATTAAGCCAACCCGAAGGCGCGTTGTTTGAGCTGCATATGCCGTCAACAGGGTCCAGCCTTCTAAACAGGGGCCATTCACATCGCTGAAGATGGGCGCAAAATGATCGAAGAGCCACGCATGCTCAATGGCCGGCGTTGCATCCGCCTCTTTCCAGACCGCCAGCATAGCCTCATAGGTCGTGTGCTGCGGGGCCGTCTTGATACCAAATCGAAGCTTTGCCATGCGAACCCTCCCCAGTTAATGCACCAACCGCTCGCGTACGGCCTGGATGATCGTAGAATGTTCAGGGAAACCGCCCTCGCGGAGCATGGAATGCACGAGGTCGCCATCAACAACGACGTCGAAGGTGCCATCTGTCCACGGAATGAGCTCAATGGATGCCAGATCGTAGACGAACTCCTGCATCAGCGCCGATGCGAGCGCCAAGGTCTGCGGCTCATAGCCACATGATGCACAATAGGTGATAGCGACCTTGACGCGTTGGGAGGTATGACCGTCCGCCTTTGGCTGACCCTGCACGGCTGTCGGGACCGCGCGACGTTCCTCCACCACCGGTTGCGCCGTACCATGCTCAATGATCGCTCTGATATCGCGCACAACTTCTTGATCAGAGAGCTGCCGCTGCTCTTCTCGGAAGGTACCGAAGGCCTGCCCGAGGCGGTTCCGTGCTTCTTCCGGAAGCTGCGCGATAGACGTGTCTGGCGCGATGCCCTGCAACAGCGGGTCGCTGGCGAACAGCTCACGGCGCATCTGCTCTTGTAGCTCCGTCACGCGTGCCGGACGTTCGATCCAATGGCCGAGTTCACGAAACCCCGGATCGAAAATAACAAAGACCGGGATCGAGCGGTGCTGCCCGTCCTTCAGGTACTGGTCCATGATGTCGAGATTCTGATCACGGAGAAAGATGCGCAGATCAAGCTTGGCACTTTCAGCTGCCAAGCGGCCAAGCACCGGCAGATTAGCGATCACGTCGCCACACCAATCCTCGGCCAATACAAGCACCGGTAACGCTGCTGGGAGTTGTGCAAAAAATGCCAGATCGTCAGGCGCTAGCTGGACTGTTTCTTCGTTAGCCTCGAAGCGCTCGCGATTACGTGTCATCTGTGCTTTATAGTCGTCGTAGCGCAAGCCCTGCTCAAGACGTTCTTTTGTGATCGACATGGGGATTCCTTTCTATATTTACCTCATCAAGCCAAGCCTCGGCTATCCTACTTGGTCTTCGGCGTCTTCAGCTTCCTCACCATGTTTCACGATGTCGCCGTCTTGGAACAAAATCTGTTGCATTGCAACCCGCCACTTGGGCTTTTGCCGCAGCAAAAACTCTAAGTCCATCCCAAAATGCTTGAACTCTTCCTGTTGCGCATTTTGCATAATCGCTTTGGCCTGCTTGTTTTTCTCGACCGCCATCCGCTGCTCGTACCAATCGATAGCCTGGGCTTCCTCAATCAGCGAGAGGATCATACGAGCAAAGGTGCGCGTCTCCTCGGGAAGTTCGTTGGCTGGCTCATGATATTGATCAAAAGGCATGCTTATTGCTCCTAGCATACGTTACTAGCAGTATAGTTGATATCGTTGCCATCATCTCCTCTATCTCCCGGCTAGTATGGATCGGGCGGGAAAGGTAGGTCTGGGTTGTCTTGCATTGCGAGATACCAGTCGATGATCCGGCGCGAGATGCTCAATGGCGGAGATAGACCGGGCAGCGCGTCGAGATCGAACCAGGCGGCGTGCTCAAGTTCGGATTCCTGAATAACAACGTCACCGGTGTGATACTGAGCCAGAAAGCCAACCATCAACTGGTGCGGAAAGGGCCAGGGCTGGCTTCCCAGATAACGAATCTGGTCGACGCGAACGCCCACCTCCTCAGCCACCTCGCGTCGCGCGCAGGCCTCAAGCGACTCGCCGGCCTCCACAAAGCCTGCTACCAAGCTATAGCGATTGGGCGGCCATGAGGGCTGGCGGGTCAGTAAGACCGCGCCCGGTCGGTAGATCAAGACAATGATCGCCGGGCTAACACGCGGATATTGCCGAAAGTCGCACTGGGGACAGCGCTTGCTCCATTCCTTGGTTACCCGTTCAGTTGGAGTCGCACAAACGGGGCAGAAGCGGGTTGTGCGATCCCAGAAGGCCAGCTGCGCCGCACATCCAGCGATGCCATACTCTTGTTCTGACAGGAGCCCATATGCACTGCGAAGATCAACCGTCTCGAACGGTGCTTCAAGCACGACCGGTGCGAGCGAGGCTGCCACGTAGTCGATGGGTCCACAGCTGCCAAGCGCAATTGGACATGCAGGCTGTAAGCCGGCAGCGGTCACAACCTGCATGTCCGGCAAACAAATGCCCGATGCGGTGCGGGTGATGATAAGCCGATCATCAAGGAATAGGCAGCAGCGCGCGGCCCCTAGGTCGATCTGTTTCAGAATGGCATTACGCATGAAGGGATATTCCGCCATAGCTCTCCAACTCACTTGGCTTTATCCTACCATAGTCGCTACCTCTAGTTCGTATCATTCGGGTTCGGGTGCTCTCGTTTATAATAGTAGTAGGAAACAATTGATTATCGGTAATTTCGAAGTGTGCCATGTGATAATGGATGAGGAGACTCCGATGCGAACAGTCGTGATTGGCGGGAGTGGACATATTGGAACGTACCTCGTACCGGAACTAGTTGCAGCAGGCCACGAAGTCATCAACGTTACCCGTGGCCAGCGCGAAGCCTATCGATCTGACGCTGCGTGGACCAAGGTACAGCGTGTCAAGCTTGATCGGGATGCTCTCGAAGCGACGGGCACTTGGGGCAAGCAGCTATGCGCGCTCAAGCCCGACGTAGTCATCGATTTGATCTGCTTTAAGCTGGAAAGCGCCAAGCAGCTTGTCGCGGCTCTCCAGGGGCAAGTCCAGCATGTGCTCCATTGTGGCACGATCTGGGTGCACGGGCCGAGTGCCGTCGTGCCTACTACCGAAGATCAGCCGCGACGACCATTTGGAGCATATGGTATAGAGAAGGCGGAGATCGAAGCATACTTACTTGATGTCGCGCGGCGCTCCCACTTCCCGGTCACGATTCTACATCCTGGTCATATTGTAGGGCCCGGCTGGGCACCGCTTAATCCGGCCGGCCATTTCAACCCGCAAGTATTCGCCCGTCTGACTAGGGGTGAGGAGTTGGTTTTGCCTCATTTCGGTCTCGAGACCGTGCATCATGTTCATGCCGCTGATGTTGCCCAGGCCTTTATGCAGGCGCTTACTCACTGGAGTAGTGCATGTGGCGAAAGCTTTCACGTGGTCTCATCCCAAGCTCTCACGCTGCGTGGGTATGCCGAGGCAGTCGCAGCCTGGTTTGGCCAAGAAGCACACGTGCACTTTACTGAATGGGCGGACTGGCGCACAACCGTATCAGAGGAGGAGGCGACGGCAACTTGGGATCATATTGCCCATAGTCCGAATTGCAGCATCGCGAAGGCGCAAAGGCTGCTTGAGTACCGGCCGAGGTATACCTCGCTCCAGGCAGTGGAAGAGTCCCTTCAGTGGTTAATCGACCACGACGAAGTCAAACTTTAGCAATTTTTTACTGTTCCCCAAATTGCCCTTGTATAGTGTCCGGGAATCTGGTATAGTTACGCAGTGTTCAATTGGTTTGGTTTCTCACGCTGCCTCGGATTGATCGGCTACCTGATCCTTCTCTCGTGCCTGTTGACTCCACCGGATGGACTACGTTAATCAACCTTATGGATGGAGAAGCGAGCGATGAGCTTTGCCGACAAGACCTTGACCTGCCGCGACTGCGGTACGGCGTTCACATTTACCTCGGGCGAGCAGGAATTCTATGCGCAGAAGGGCTTCGATAACGAGCCGACGCGCTGTACAAACTGCCGTCAGGTACGCAAGCAGAGCCGCGATGGCGGCAGCAGCTACAGCAGCAGCGGTGGCGGTGGCTACGGTGGTGGCTACAGCTCCGACCGCGGTCAGCGCGAGATGCACACGGTAACATGCTCAGCATGCGGTAAGCCTGCTGAAGTACCGTTTGTTCCGCGTGGCGACAAGCCGGTGTACTGCTCAGATTGTTTCCAGAGCAACAAACCGGCCCGCAGCAACTCGCGGTACTAATTCGAACGGTTTCACGCCGTGAATTGAAGGGCTTACCTTTTGAGGTAAGCCCTTTTTGTTTGTCCTGCTTTGTATCTTCCTCATCTCCCATCCACTCTTCCGTCCCTTATGAACTACGTTCACTGCTCCTCCCCGCCTCCGCACATCTCATTTTTTGACAGTCTTGCTAAGATAGAGTTGATGGGCTGAGCTAGATATCATTCACCCTAAATGGTGATTCGAGGAGCAGAAACGTGGCAGAAGCGAACCAGTTTGACGAGTTACGGGAATGGCGGTGCATCGGCCCCTTCCGGGGTGGCCGAGTGGTGGCCGTGGCCGGCGACTATCAGCATGCTAACGTCTTTTACTTCGGTGGCTGCGCCGGGGGCGTCTGGAAGACCACCGATACGGGCACCTACTGGCAAAACGTGTCGGACGGCTTCTTTAATACCGCCGCCGTCGGTGCCTTAGCGGTTGCTCCATCCGACTCGAATGTCATCTATGCTGGCACGGGTGAAACCACGATCCGCCTTGATGTTTCGCATGGCGATGGGGTCTATAAATCGACCGATGCTGGCACAACCTGGCAGCACATGGGGCTGGCTGATACGCGCTTCATCGGCAAGATTCGTGTGCATCCCCATTCGCCGGACATCGTCTACGTCGCGGCGCTGGGCCACGCGTTCGGGCCCAACGAAGAACGCGGCGTCTTCAAGTCGGAAGACGGTGGTACGACTTGGCGACAAGTATTCTCAAAGAGTTCAAGAGCTGGTGCCGTTGACCTTAGCCTCGACGCCACGAATCCGCGCAGGCTGTATGCAGCGATCTGGCAAGCTCATCGCAACTTCTGGGATATCTCCAGCGGTGGGGCTGATAGTGGTTTGTGGCGCTCAACGGATGCAGGTGAAACGTGGGGCGACCTATCAAACAAATCGGGTATGCCAGAAGGAATCAAGGGCAAGATCGGTGTCGCCACGTCACCTGCCCAGGCTGGGCGCGTATGGGCCCTCATTGAGCACGCCACCGCCGGCGGCCTCTACCGCTCGGATGACGGTGGCGAGAGCTGGGAGCGCGTATGCGCCGACCAGAATCTCATCTCCCGTGCCTGGTACTACATGCACCTTACGGCCGACCCCCAAGATCCCGAGACGGTTTATGTCAACAATCTGAGCTTGTGGAAGTCGACCGACGGTGGCAAAACCTTTACGGAGATGGCAACACCGCACGGCGATAACCACGACTTGTGGATCGATCCGCGCAATCCGCAGCGCATGATTCAAGGCAACGACGGCGGAGCCTGCGTCTCGTTGACCGGCGGTGCGACCTGGTCAAGCATCTATAACCAGCCGACTGCGCAGTTCTACCACATTGCTACCGACACCCGCTCGCCCTACACGGTCTATGGCACGCAGCAAGACAACAGCAGCATTGCCGTGCCTAGCCGTACCGCTCACCCTGGCATTACCTGGGGTGATTGTTTCATTCCTGGCACGGGCGAGAGCGGCTACATTGCTGTCCGACCCGATGATCCCGACATCGTCTACGTCGGTGCGATCGGCAGTTCTCCGGGTGGTGGCAATGCCCTCCAACGCTATGACCATCGCACGAAACAGGTGCGCCTGATCACGACCTGGCCCGAAAGCATGTCCGGCCACGGAGCGATCGAGCACAAATATCGCTTCGCCTGGACCTACCCCATCGTCATCTCGCCGCATGATCCGCATGTGCTTTACATCGGCGGCAATATGGTCTTCCGCACGACCAACGAGGGACAAAGCTGGGAACCGATCAGTCCGGACTTGACCCGCGCCGAGCCGGAGAAGTTACAGCCAACAGGGGGTCCCATCAACCGTGATGCCGTGGGTGCCGAGGTCTATGCCACGGTCTTTGCCTTCGCCGAGTCACCCCACACGGCGGGTGTGCTTTGGGCCGGCTCCGACGATGGCTTGGTGCATCTTTCACGCAACGGTGGCGCAGACTGGAGCAACATTACTCCGTCAGACCTCCCGATCGACTCGCTGATCAGCTGTATCGAGCTTTCGCCCCACGACCCATCGACCGCCTACCTCGCAGCGACGCGTTACAAGCTAGACGATTATCGGCCCTACCTCTACAAAACCACCGACGATGGTCAGCACTGGCAGCGCATCGACAATGGGATTGCTGCGTACGATTTTACGCGCGTTATTCGTGCCGATCCGCAGCGGCGTGGCCTCTTGTACGCTGGGACCGAGACCGGCCTCTACATCTCGTTTGACGATGGTGAAGCCTGGCAGCGCTTTCAACTCAACCTGCCGGTCGCGCCGCTCTATGATCTTCTCGTCAAGGATCGCGATTTGATCGCGGCAACCCACGGCCGCTCGATTTGGGTGCTCGATGATATAACGCCCTTACGCCAACAAGTTGAGACCGTCACGGCCCACGATGTACATCTGCTTAAGCCCGCTTCCACGATCCACGTTGCACCTAGACTTGACTCGGTCAGCAGCTTGCCCGGCAAAAACTACGTCGGCAGCATGGGCGGTGCATTCATCACTCACAAAACAGCCGAAAACGCGATCGAGTACACGTTTCTGGATGCTGGCGAGAATCCACCACGCGGGGCCGTTATAAGCTACTATCTCAAGCAACCGCCCGCTGCTGTGATCAGCCTGCGCTTCGCAGATGCCACCGGACATGAAATCAGGACCTTTACGAGCACCGGGCCGTCGCAAAGTGCTGAGCAGCAGGAGAAGGGAAAGGCGGAAGACAAGGAGCTCAAAATTCCGGCGCAGGTCGGCTGGAATCGCTTCCTCTGGGATCTCCACTACCCACCGGCCGTCAAGGTCGAGGGCACCGATCCGCCGGCAGAGCTTACGCTTGAAGGCCCGCTCGCCGTGCCGGGCAACTACCAGGTGACGCTGACGGTTGGTGAACAACAGATCACCGAGTCCTTCGAGATCGTGGGCGATCCGGCTGCACCGGCCAGCCAAGTGGATCTGCAGGCACAGTTCGATCTGTTGCTGCAGATCCATACGAAAACGAACGACCTAACGGCTGGGCTCAACTGCATGCGCGATCTGCGCGCCCAGTTAGATGGCTGGCGCAAGCGCATGGCGGGCCAAGCCAACGGTGCCGGCATTGCAGAAACCGCGACTAAGCTGTATGACCAGGTGCTAGAGATCGAAAAAACGTTCCAGGTTCCCGATTTACGTCCAGGCTGGGCCGATAATCTTAATGCAGGTGCGCGGCTGCTTGAGCAGATTGCTGCCCTCCCACCGGTCGTCGCCCTCGGCAATTACCGCCCCACAGACGCCTCCTACGCCGTATTCAACCATCTGTCAGCCAAGATTGATACGCAGCTTGATCGGTTTAATCAACTCATCGCGACCGAGCTTCCGGCCCTTAACAGGCAGATCGCGGCAGCCCAATTTGGCGCGGTCATACCACTGACCCATTGGCAGTCAGCGGTGCCGGCAGAAGCGACACCCGCGACTACCAATCCTCCCTCTGGTGTCGGCGGTATGGAAGGCGGTGAAGGCGGGCCAACGGCAAGTGGACCGTCTGGCGGATCCGCGTAAGCCGTGAGCAGTACGTGGGCAGCGGACTTTCCGCTGCCCATATCTACGAAGAGGCCAGATGGCGATGCCGATTGAAGACGCCAGGCGCTGGAATACGCGCTACCGCACACGGGGAGGAGCGAGTCCAGCAGAGCCACACTCGTTCCTCGTCGAACACCAGCCGCTGCTGCCTCGTAGTGGTCGAGCAGTGGATATTGCAATGGGACGCGGTGGAAATGCCGGTTGGTTGCTGGCGCAGAACCTGGACGTAGTCGGCATCGACATCTCGACCGTCGCTGTGCAGGCTGCGAAGTGCCACTGGCCCATGTTGGCGGCCGTCGTGGCCGATCTGACCATGTTCTACCTTCCACCCGACTCCTTTGACGTGATCCTGAATTTTTACTATCTCGACCGGACACTCTGGCCGGTGTACAAACGGGCCTTACGCCCAGGCGGCCTCTTAATCTTCGAGACCTTCACGCGTGCCCGCCTCGCCAACCGACCCGAGACCGATCCGCGCTACCTGTTATCCGCCGGTGAACTGCGTGCAGCCTTCCAAGGGTGGGACATTCTGACCTATCGAGAAGGTGGCATGGATGCTGATGGGCAGATGCGAACGACGGCGAGCCTGGTAGCACGGCGCGACCGATGACGGCTACCCGCTGCGGATCTATATTCCAAACCACTACGTCATGAAACAGCCCAAGTGGATCACACGCATTGAGGCACTGAACCATGCCAGCAAGGGCTACTGGGTGGATCGTGGCTGGAATAAAGAGGCGTATCCGCAGATTCAAGCGATTATCGATCCGATTGTGCCCGGCACGACTGTAACCGGCCCCTTGTCGATTGGTGGCATCGCCTGGGCCGGTGATCGAGGCATCCGGAAGGTTGAGGTTCAGGTTAACGGGGGAGCGTGGACAGAGGCCAAACTGCTCCTGCCACCACCGGGCCCACTGACTTGGGTCCTGTGGCGCTATGACTGGCTCCGGCGTCCCGGCCACCACACCTTCCGCGTCCGAGCCACCGATGGAACTGGCCGGCTGCAACCCGCGCGCTCCGCTGAGCCATATCCCGATGGTGCCACCAGCTACCACATGGTCAGCATCTCGCTCTAACCGGTGGTAGGGTACACTCCTTACTATGTGCGATGCCGATTTGTAATTCGAGTGCAACCTGTAGCTCTTCCCCTTTCAACCATACACGGTTACCCTGTGAACATGCGAGGTCGGGGTGGACCAAGTACTGGCCTCGAGATCAAACCATTAGGTCTTGATGTTCAGAGCTATGTTGTTCTACTATGCACATGAGGATCACCATGCAGACCATCGTTCGATCAAGCAGGGAACCAGAGCCGCTCCTTTCAGCTGACGAGGTGCTGGCACTACCCAGCCCTGCGGATGACTATCACCCCTACGACTATGCTGCGCTCTTAAATGCCGGCATGACTCCTGAGCAGGCCTTTGACGAGGTTGCCAAGCGTGCAGCGGCACCAGCAGTGCAAGCGGTTATCAAGCGCTGTAATGCCTCACACGAAGGACAGGGCCTTCTAGCACTGCTGTGCACGTCCTGGGAGGAGGTGGGCTTTCCGGCCCCCTGGGATAACGTGCTTGACCTTCGCCCGCGTGCTTATCAACGCTGACGCGGCATGCCGCTATTTCGCCACCACACCTGCTTACACATACATGGGTGAGGTTGCGAAATAGCGGTATAGTAGTGCCATGGACAACCGTTTTCATTCCCTGTATGCCCATGGCTTCATCCGCGTCGCAGTCTGCGTTCCATTTGTGCGTGTGGCTGACCCCGTGTTTAATCTGGGACGCACACTGGGCCTCGCGCGTCGCGCGTCCACGATGCATGCTGCGGTCGCGCTTTTTCCTGAACTTGGTATCTCCGCGTATTCGAACGACGACCTCTTTCACCAAGACGCCCTCCTTGCTGCCACCGAAAACGCCCTTGCCAGCCTTGTAGCCGCCAGTACCGAGCTCGCGCCGGTTCTGATCGTTGGTGCTCCGCTGCGGTTTGAGGATAAGCTATTTAACTGTGCAGTGGTCATCTACCACGGACAGGTACTTGGCATCACTCCTAAAACCTATCTGCCAAACTACCGCGAATTCTACGAAAAGCGCCAGTTTACCTCCGGTCGCGCGGCGGCTCAGCAGCAACAACAATTTTTGGGTCAAGTGGTGCCCTTCGGGAATGACTTGATTTTCGAGGCGACCAGGGTTGCAAACTTTGCGATCCACACCGAAATTTGCGAAGATGTGTGGACGCCGCTGCCGCCCAGTAGCTTTGCTGCCCTCGGCGGTGCAACAGTACTGGTCAACTTGTCGGCCAGCAACATCACCATCGGCAAGGCTGACTATCGCCGGAATCTATGTGCTATCCAGTCCGGCAGGTGTATTGCCGCCTATTTGTATTCTGCGGCTGGCCCAGGCGAGTCAACCACCGATCTGGCGTGGGACGGCCATGCGTTGATCTATGAGAATAACGAGCTGTTGGCGGAAGCCGAGCGCTTCCCGCGTGACGAGCAGATCATCGTTGCTGACATTGATCTAGAGCGCTTGGCGCAAGACCGTATGCGAATGACGAGCTTCGCGGATTCAGTTGCAGACTACCGCGAACACGTGCGTTCCCTGCGCCATATTCCCTTTGCATTTGAGGTACCACAGGCTGAAGTCCCACTCATCCGACGGGTCGAGCGCTTCCCATATGTGCCAAACGATCCCAGGGTGCGCGACGAACGGTGCTATGAGGCCTACAACATTCAGGTCCATGGACTGCTGAAGCGGCTCGCAAGCACCGGCATCGGACGTGTCGTTATCGGCGTTTCGGGCGGCCTTGATTCGACGCACGCCCTGATTGTCGCCGCCAACACCATGGACCGCCTCGGACTACCGCGCACCAACATCCTGGCCTACACCATGCCCGGCTTCGCGACCAGTGGTCATACGCGTACTAACGCCCATGCCTTGATGCAGGCGCTTGGCGTTACTGGGAGTGAGATCGACATCCGTCCATCTTGCTTGCAAATGCTGCGGGACATTGATCATCCCTTCAGCCACGGCGAACCGGTCTATGACATTACCTTCGAGAATGTACAGGCGGGCGAACGCACCTCGCACCTCTTCCGACTGGCAAACTTGCATAATGGCCTGGTGCTCGGCACTGGCGACCTCAGTGAACTGGCTCTCGGCTGGGCGACCTATGGGGTCGGTGATCACATGTCGCACTACAATGTGAACGCCTCGGTGCCCAAAACATTGATTCAGCACTTGATCCGCTGGGTCATCGCCAGCCACCAATTCGACGAGGACACGAGCGCGACGCTCCAGGCGATCCTCGATACCGAGATCTCGCCTGAACTCGTGCCGCCCGATAGCAGTGATTCTGACAAGCCCGCGCAAAGCACCGAGGCCAAGATCGGTCCGTACGAGTTGCAGGACTTCAACACCTACTACATCACGCGCTACGGCTTTCGCCCTAGCAAGGTCGCCTTCCTCAGCTACCACGCCTGGCGCGACAAGGCCAGCGGTGACTGGCCCGAGGGCTTACCGCCAGAGCAGCACCATGAGTATGACCTTGTGACCATCAAGCACTGGCTCGAAGTCTTCGTTTACCGCTTCTTCAAAACCAGCCAATTTAAGCGCTCGGCCGTGCCCAATGGCCCCAAGGTTGGATCAGGTGGCTCACTATCGCCGCGCGGGGATTGGCGCGCTCCTAGCGATAGTGAGGCCACAGTATGGCTCGATGAGTTGCACCGCAACGTACCGGCATAGCTGCAGCCCCAAGGTCGTCCTTCGGCGACAAGCCAGCGGTTATGCCTGCGCAGCAGGAACCAGCCGTAGCGTAAAGATCTCATACGGTCGCACTCCGAACGTTATGCGATCATCGTGGACCGCTACCTCCTCCTGGTCTTCTTCCAACAGATTGCTACGCCACGCTTTCGTCAGGGAACAGCCCATCGTCAATGTGATGGACCCCCGACGGCGCTGGCTCTCATAACAACGCACGATGATGCCGCGACCATCCTCCGCTCGCTTGATCGTCTCGACGACAATGCTGGGCTGGTCACATGTGATCAGCCCCGTTGAGAGCGACATCTCAATCGTGTCCTGGCTCCGGTCCAACGTTTCTGCCGGTCGCAGAGCACGCATATCCGCGACGATGAGCGGATCGTTAAGCGCGTAGGCCGCGCTGATCGTCGTCTCGTCCCACGTGCCTGCGTGCGGCAGTAGACTATACGCGAAGCGCTGCTCGCCTTGGTCTGCCTCCGGATCTGGCATGGTCGGGCTACGCAACAAGCTGATACGCATGACGTTGTTGCGCACATCGTGACCGTACTTACAGTCGTTGAGCAGGCTCACGCCGTAGTCACCCTCGCTCAAGTCGATCCATTTGTGCGCGCAGGTCTCAAAGCGCGCCCAGTCCCAGCTCGTGTTGTGGTGCGTCGGGCGTTGCACATTGCCCCATTGGATCTCATACGTCGCCACCGGCGCGAGGATGTCGACCGGAAACGCAACTTTGAGCAGCACATGCCGCTCGCGCCAGTCGATGGTTGTATCAAAGTCCAGGCGCGCACTGGTTGCAGTGAGCGAGATCCGTTGGACGTAGCTACTATGCAGGATGCGCCGCCGGACCTCGATCACCGCACGCAGTGGACCTGCTTCGATCACCCGCACGGAGCTGGCCGGCTCGGCAGTCCACTGCTTGTCATCAAAGAAGATGTCGACGTCCCAGGCATCCCAGCTCATCGGGCGATCCTCGAAGGCCTGGAATTGATTTGCAATAGTGCCCCCTACGAGCACCTCGCGGGCGGCCTGCTTATCGAATATCCGCGTGATGTCACCCGCTCCATCAAGCTCAACGCGCAGAAAATCGTTCTCCAGCAGCGCCGGCGTGGCGACGAGCCGTCCTGCCGTCGTCGGCGCATCACCGGCAGCAAAGTGGAGGGCGACGACGCTCAGTGGCGCAACGTTGTGGAGATCAAGCAGGACGGCACCATCAGTCGCTTGCGCCGCGACGCTGCTGCCATCGGCGCGCTGCAGGTGCTGCCCCGCTGGCAACTCACCCTGCCACACAGCGAGGTCATGGCGCATGAATGAGGTCGGATTGGCGATCAGGAGGTCGCCGGTCATGCGTCCCGCCAGTGCCTGCAGCGCCTCGTGCCTCACCGTGTCGGCCTGTTCCTTGATCTGCGTGTACTGCAACTGCGATTCGACATAGACCTGGTTGATGCTGCTGCCCGGAATGATATCGTGGAATTGGTTCAGGCAGATCAATCGCCAGAGATTGCGGAACGTTTCGGTCGGGTAACCATAGTCCGGGTCATTAAGCATGGCAAGCGTCGCCAAGAACTCTGCGTCATGCAGCATGAACTCGCTCTTGCGGTTGGCACGCTTGTTGCGGCTCTGCGTCGTGTACGTTCCGCGGTGATACTCCAGATACAGTTCGCCGTTCCAGACCGGCAGTCGTTCGCCGGCCGTCCGTTCGAGATCCTGAAAGAATTCACCCACATGCTTTTGCGTGATACGCGGCGTTGCGGGGAACTCCTCCATCGCGCGCAAGTTTTCGAGCATCTCGCGCGTCGGTCCGCCCCCCCCATCGCCATAACCAAAGGCCATCAACAGCGGTGGCAGCGGGTCACCAGCCTTGCCAACCAAATCTTTTTGCCGGAAGTTGGTCCAGGTGCCGATCACATCGTCGGGCTCAGCCTTAGCATTATATGTACTGGCATAGGCGCTGCCATGCTCGGGTGTCGGCGAGAAGTGTGTGAGCACACGCGTTCCGTCGAGCCCCTGCCACCAGAAGGAGTCGTAGGGCAGCCGGTTATATTGGCTCCACCCAATCTTGATGGTGAAGAAGTAGTCGATGTCGGCCTGCTTAAGCAACTGTGGCAAGGCCCAAGCATACCCGAAGACATCCGGCAGCCACAGTACGCGCGACGAGATGCCCAGGCCAAAGTGTTCGCGGAAAAAGGTGCGACCGAGTAAAAACTGGCGTGCCAGTGACTCGCCGCCGCTGAGGTTGCAGTCGGCCTCGATCCACATATCGCCGGTTATCTCCCAACGCCCTTCGGCTACCCGCTGCTTGATCGCCCCGAAGAGCTCGGGGTAGTCCTGTCGCACAAACTCATAAAGCTGCGGTTGGCTCTGGGTGAAGTGGTATTCGGGAAACTGCTCCATGAGCCTTAATACCGTATGAAAGGTGCGACCGGCCTTGCGCCGTGTCTGTCCCAGCGGCCAGAGCCAGGCTACATCGATATGGGCATGGCCACTGGCGACGACCTGCACATCCAGCGGCCGGCCGGCCTGCTCAATCCCTGCACGTAGGGCTGCATGTGCCTGCGGCACACTTTCATAGAACTCGTCACCGAAGGGCTCACGCGTATCGAGTAGCTTGAAGGCATCATCAAGGCCATTCAGCAGATGCCCGCGCGCCGGCTCGCTCGGCGAAAGCGTGTTGGACACACCCAACGCTACGCGTACAGTGGTAATGAAATCGCGTGTCGGCTGGTCGATCTGGACTACCATGCAAGGGCGCATCAACAGCTTGGTGCCCACCTGCCAGCCGCCATTACCGGTCCAGCCATGCAAATCAAGCTGGTGGCTATGACCGTCGTGCACCAGCGCCGGCAGCAGGATCTCCTGATGGTAGCGGTCGCAGGCGGCGTAGGACGCTCCATCGATATATGCTAGTGCCTCCGGATGGACAAACTCGCCTGCATCACCGATCGGCAGATACAGTGCAACCGGTAGGGCTTGGTCCCAATCGCCGGGTACGTCGAAGCTGCTACGCAACATGAAATCGGTGCGCCATGTACCCCAGTAGGTATAGGGCTCGATTACCTGCCAGTCACTGTCGTCCACCTTCTGCCCAACGAGCGGTGGCTCAAGTGGGCTTGCGAGTGGATGGTAGCGAAACGGTGCCAGCGTATGCGAACGCCGATACACCAGTGGTGCGATCAACTCAAGACGTTGAGCAATCTTTTGAGCAGTCCAACGGGTTGTGTGTAGCATCGAGCATCTTCCTCCCTAGCTTGCACAGCGTACATCACCCTCGTGTGTACAGTCAACCATCGCTGCTGGCGCCCACCAATGGCCATTGGCCTTTTTTACGCACAATTGACTATTGACTTTGCTGCATACGTGAGCTATGCTATTCGGATACGGACTTGGCCGAAATCCCGTAAGAAAGAGGTGCGCATAGCTCTACGATGTCCTGCGTCGTTCGCGCTCTTGACTACTTGCCTAGCTTCCCGCCTAAGCCCTGCTGATTTCCGCATCGGCAGCAGGATCGCCTGAGCACAGAGCGATCAAGACGCATCTTCACTCTCGGATTCGAGCCGGTCGTCAGATTTCCCCCGTGGTTCATGCGGTCTACATCCATACCGCTCGGAACTACAGTACAAGGAGGTACCCGTGGAAGACAAAAAGAAGCTCAGTCGGCGCGATTTCCTTCGGATTTCAGCCATCGGGGCAGCCAGTACCATGGTGGTGGCCTGTGGTAGCTCAACCACCTCGCCTACGTCGTCCGGCACGGCCGGGGCCGCCGGAACGGTCGCCGGTCTCCCAGCGGCCGGTGCTACCCCCGCCCCTGACACTGCAGCTACCTCGTCGGGTGTCATCGACGGCACCAACAACCAGACCACGGTCGCCATTCAGGCCTCGGGCAACTACAAAGACGCTCCCTCGCTGGCCGACATGGTTAAGTCCGGCAAGCTACCACCCGTCGCTCAGCGTTTGCCGAAGAATCCCTACGTGCCACCCCATAAATGGCTGACCGAAGGCAAATACGGCGGCAACATGAACTTCAGCAACAGCTGGGGTGGCAACGGCGTCAGCCAAATCATCGTGGAAAGCATGTACGGTCATTCACCGCTCCGCTGGCTACGCGATGGCCTGGAAATCGGTCCTGGACTGGTTGAAAAATGGGAAAAGAATGCCGACGCCAGCCAGTGGACCTTCCATTTCCGTGAAGGGCTCAAATGGTCAGACGGCCAACCCTTCACCATAGACGACATCCTCTACTGGTGGAATGACATGGCCACCAACACGGACTACACCGAAGAGTTCGCGAACCTACCGGACGAGGCGCGATCGGGCAAAGGCACGCTGGCCAAGTTCAGCAAGATCGATGACCATACCCTGCAGATCGTCTTCGACGCTCCGACCCCGCTGACCGCAGACCGCATGGCGATGTGGGTCAACGGCCCCATCGGCCCCCGTTGGCTAGCCCCCAAGCACTATCTGCAGCAGTTCGACCCCAAGTACAACAAGTCCGTCAAGGACTACGCCACCCACAAAATCAAGATGGACACCCGGCTCAACCCAGAATGCCCTGTTATGACCGGTTGGAAGCTCAAAGAGTACAAGGAAGGCACCGCCTCAACTTGGGAGCGCAACCCCTATTATTGGGTCGTGGATAAAGCCGGCAATCAGTTGCCCTACGTCGACACACTCCGCGTGACCGGCTACCAGGACAAGGAGGTCGAAAAGGTCAACTACCTGGCCGGCAAGGTCGACTTCACCCACCACTGGCTGGTACAGCTCACCGATGTGCAGGCAGCCAAGCAAGCACAAGCGCAAAGCGGCCTCGAAGTACGCTTCTGGGACGATGGTGGCGGCACGGGCCAATCCTTCTTCTTTAGCTACGACTACGCAGAGCCGAACATGCGTAAGCTGATCCGCGAGCCCAAGTTCCGCAAGGCGCTCTCGATGGCGGTCGACCGTGCCGCGATCAAGCGCGACTTTTACTTTAATACCGGCGAGCTAACCACCGGCACCATGAGCCCCAAGGCGATTGAGTACAACATCAACGCCCAAGGCAAGCAGGTCTATGCAGCCTGGCGCGATAGTGCTGTCAAGTTGGATCCCGAGGCAGCCAAAACGATGCTCGATGGGATCGGCGTCAAGGCCGGCGCGGACGGCATGCGTACCATGCCCGGCGGCGCTCCGTTGACCGTTGAGCTAGTCTATGACGCGTCCACCGATAAGAATACGATCGCCCGCAACGAACGCTTGGCGGCCAACTGGAAGGCGATTGGCATTAACGCCAAGCTGGTTCCGGTGCCGTCAACCGGGCGCGCCGACAAGTGGGCCTCTGGCCAGCTCATGAGCAACGCCGATTGGGGCATTGGCGATGGTCCCAATTGCCTAGTCTACCCGCAGTGGCTCGTACCGCTTGAGCAGACGCGTTGGGCACCGCTCGAAGGCACCTTTTACAAGGTCCGCGGCACACCCAAGGAAAACGCCGAAAAGGACGTCGACCCGTGGAAACGGCAGCCGCCCCGCCTTGAAGCCGAGAAGGGCGGGCCGGTCGAACAGCTGTGGGCGATCTATGACAAGACCAAGGTCGAGCCCGATGCCATGAAGCGCAATCAGTTGGTCTGGGATATCACCAAGATCCATATTGATTCCGGTCCCTTTGTCCAAGGCGTTGTGGCGAACACAGCCGATGTTGTCATGGTCAAGCAAGGGCTGATGAACGTGCCCAAGCATGACGATTTGGCGCTGGGTGGCTTCTGCGGGCCGTGGATCCACCCGACCCCTGCGGTCTACGACCCCGAGACGTGGTTCTGGGACGCTCCCGACAAGCACGTCTAGACGCTTCGGGATGATGGAGGAGGCGGCCATAGCACTCCGCCTCCTCCGGAAGTTCAAGCCGGCAAGCTGTCGACTTGACCGCCAGTGCGATGATGCCGGTGATAGGTGGGTGCCTTGTAAGCGTCTAGCTGTCGCCGTACTGGGATGACAAACTATGCTTAACTACATCATTCGACGGCTGCTGTACATGCTGGTAACGCTCGTGTTTGTCGCCATCATCAGCTTTATGCTGCTCGATCTGACGCCAGGCTCATACCTCGACACGGAAATTGCGCGGCTGCGTCAGGCCGGCGGCAATATGTCTGATGGACAGATCGAGGCCCTGAAGATCCGCTACGGTGTTAACGACCCCTTCCCGCTCAAGTTCGGCAAATGGATCGTCGGCGTCCTGCAAGGCGACTTCGGTCAGTCCTTCGAGTTTAGTGTGCCGGTCAGTTCGCTCATCTGGGGACGGCTGGCATTTTCGTTGATCCTCGCCACTAGCTCGATCATCTTCGCCTGGCTGATCTCGATTCCACTGGGGGTATATTCCGCGACACACCGGTATACTATTCCAGACTATATCATCACCGTGTTGCAATTCGTCGGCGTAGCAATTCCTGAATTCTTGATTGCGCTCGTGCTGATGGTCGTCTCCGCCAGCGTCTTCCACGCAGACGTGGGCGGCCTCTTTTCACCAGCATACGTCGACGCGGCCTGGAGTGGTGCGAAGTTCGTCGACTTCTTGAAGCACGTCTGGATCCCCATCATTGTGATCGGTGCCAGCAGCACGGCCTGGCTGACGCGTGTAATGCGCGCCAACTTGCTCGACGTGCTCAATGCACAGTATGTTCAAACGGCGCGTGCCAAGGGCTTGGGCGAAGGGCTCGTGATCTGGAAACATGCGGTGCGCAATGCCTTGCATCCGCTGATTATGGCTGCCGGTGGCATCTTGCCGGCCCTGATCTCTGGTGAGGTTATCGCATCGATTGTGCTGAATCTGCCAACGACGGGTCCGCTCTTCATCAATGCCTTGATCAAGAAGGATACCTACTTGGCAGTCGCATTCCTGTTGTTGCTATCGGTCATGTTGGTCGTTGGCAACCTCCTGGCCGACCTGGCGCTGGCTTGGGTCGATCCTCGCATTCGACTCGAATAAGGAGAAGGTCATGGCAACACCCAACCTCGCGAAGCCCATTGGCGCGCGGCCCGTCGCCGCCAAGGCTGCCCAGGCCGATACTTCGCAGATCTCGCAAGGGCGCTTAATGGTCCGGCGCTTCATGCAGAGCAAGCTCTCGGTCTTCGGTGGCATCGCTTTAGTCATCATGTATTTGCTAGCACTTTTTGCCCCGTTCTTCGGACCCTACGACGTCAACGAGATCGATACCAACTACCAATGGTCGGGGCCCAGCACACTCACCTTCGCCGGCGGCTGGCCTGGCATTTGTGGCGTGACACAAACGCTGGACCAGAAAAATTTCGCCTGGGTCTACACCAAGGATTGTAGCCAGTCGAATCCCATTCAATTGTTCGTGCATGGCTCATCCTATTCTGTGCTCGGATTGTTCAACAGCGATCTCCACCTCTTCGGCGTCGGCAAGCCCGCCAAGATCTACATCTGGGGGGCCGACTCGCAGGGCCGCGACATCTTCGGTCGCGTACTCATGGGGGCCCGCGTCTCACTGAGTGTCGGCCTCGTGGGTGTTGGCTTCTCCACGGTCCTGGGTTCGATCCTGGGCACCGCCTCGGGCTACTTTGGTGGCATCATCGATAACCTCATGCAACGCGTCATTGAGCTTATTTCATCGATTCCGACGCTCCCACTCTACGCGACGATCGCCGCGACACTACCCCATGATATTTCGGTCACCCAGCGCTTCTTCTTAATAACGGTTGTGCTCTCGCTAGTAACCTGGACCGGCCTGGCGCGCCAGGTGCGGGGCAAAGTGCTCAGCTACCGCGGCGCGGACTATACCTCAGCCGCACGCCTGGCAGGTGCCTCCCACACGCGCGTCATCATGAACCATATGCTGCCGAATGCCGTCAGTCACATTATTGTCGTGGCAGCGCTGGCGGTCCCCGGCGCCATCTTAGGCGAGACGGCCTTGAGCTTCCTGGGCCTAGGCATGCTGCCGCCGGCCGTTAGCTGGGGCGTGCTGTTACGGGACGCTCAGCAGGTACAAGTGGTAACGACCTATCCTTGGCTGATGATTCCCGGGGCAGCGGTCATCGCTGCAGTGCTCTGTTTTAATCTACTCGGTGACGGCCTGCGTGACGCTGTGGATCCCTACGGTTAAGCAAAAGCGAGGAGACGGATTGATGACAGCTCTCGAAACCGATGTACGGCGGCGCGACGGCGCTGCGAATGCCAATGACAACCTGATCGAGGTAAAGGACCTCCATGTCCACTTCCATACCACCTTAGGCGTGGTACGGGCTTTGAATGGAGTGAGCTTTAATATCCCGCGTGGCCGAGTGCTCGGCATTGTTGGCGAAAGCGGTTGCGGCAAAAGTATTACCGGCCTGTCAATCATGCAATTGGTCGCGCGACCGGGCAAGATCGAGGGTGGCGAGGTGCTCTTCAAGGAGAGCGGTGAGCAGCCTGTTGACATACTAAAGCTCGGACGGCATAGCGACGCAATGCATCATATTCGCGGCAACAGTATTGGCATGATCTTTCAGGAGCCGATGACGTCGCTCAATCCTCTCTTCACGGTCGGCAAGCAGATCGAGGAGGCCGTGCTGTTGCACCAGACCCAGAATCATGAGGAGGCTCGGCGTCGCGCCATTGATATCCTCGACAAGGTCGGGATGCCCAATCCCCAGCGCATTGCCGATAGCTACCCGCACCAGCTTAGCGGCGGTATGCGCCAACGTGCAATGATCGCCATGGCCCTCTCCTGCACGCCGACGTTGCTGATCGCGGATGAGCCGACGACAGCGCTTGATGTCACCACCGAGGCACAAATTCTCGAGTTGATGCGCGACTTGCAGAAAGAAATCGGCACCTCGATCATGTTCATCACCCACAACATGGGCGTCGTCGCGCAAATGTGTGACGAGGTGGCCGTCATGTACCTCGGCAAGGTCGTTGAGCGCGCGACGGTCGATGACATTTTCTATGATCCCAAGCACCCCTACACGATTTCTCTGTTGCGCTCGATCCCGCGTCTCGGCGGTGAGCGCCATGGTCGGCTGGATGCGATCAAAGGCAGTGTTCCCGACCCGTATTCGACGGTCACGGGCTGCCCCTTCCACCCGCGTTGTCCCAGCTTCATGCCAGGCCTCTGCGATACGCTCGTTCCCGCAGAGACACGTATTGAGAGCGAGAACCTCCATACGGTGCGCTGCCACCTGCATCCCGGCAGCACAATCCTCGGCAAGTTTGGCTCAAGCGGTGGTGTTGCCACCACTGCGCCCGAGACTATGACCGGCTTTGCAGCACCGAGCAATGCTAGCGAGCCGATGGTGATTCCTGGTAGTGGCGGCGGAACGGTCAATAACTCGGCCGAGCCGAACCTGACGTCCGGCGATGTTGACGATGGTGCGGCGCCACGCGTGAACCGCACGTCTTGAGGCCCTGGTCCCTGTTGTGCATACTTGAGGAAGTGCCATGAGAGAAGATCAAGCGACCAACGACGACATGCTGCTGGAGGTGAAGGGGCTGAAAAAGCACTTCCCGATTATGGGCGGGCTCCTCCGGCACACCATCGGCCAGGTCAAAGCGGTCGACGGCGTCGATTTCTTTATCCGCAAAGGCGAAACGCTCGGGTTGGTCGGTGAAAGCGGCTGCGGCAAAAGCACAACTGGCCGCACGCTCGTGCGCTTGTACGATCCGACCGCTGGAGAGGTTATCTTCAACGATCCACAACTAGGCCAAGTCCATATCGAGAATCTGGATGCGAAAGACCTTAGCCACGTGCGTACCAGCATGCAGATGATCTTCCAGGACCCATTCTCATCGCTCGATCCGCGTATGACCGTGGGACGCATCGTGGCCGAGCCGCTGGTGATTAACAAGATCCTGAGTGGACGCAAATTACGGGAGCGTGTTGCGGAGTTGCTAACGGTCGTTGGCCTACGACCGGAGCACATGACGCGCTACCCCCACGCCTTCAGTGGGGGCCAGCGCCAACGCATCGGTATCGCCAGGGCCTTAGCGCTCAATCCGAAGCTCATCATCTGTGATGAGCCGGTTTCGGCACTCGACGTCTCGGTCCAGGCGCAGGTGCTCAATCTGCTCGAAGATCTCCAGAAACAGTTTGACCTGACGTACCTATTTGTGGCCCACGACTTAAGCGTCGTTGAGCATATTTCTGACCGTGTGGCCGTGATGTACGTCGGTTATCTGGTCGAGATGGCACCAACCGAAGAGCTCTACTACAACCCGAAGATGCCGTATACCGAGGCGCTGCTCTCTGCGATCCCCAAGCCCGATCCACGTAATCGCACCCGCCCGACGCGCCTTCCGGGGGATGTGCCAAGCCCCGCCAATCCACCCTCGGGCTGCTATTTCCATCCACGTTGCCCCTATGCACAAGAAATCTGCTCCCAGGAACGTCCCGCGTTGCGGGAGGTCGCCCCGGACCACTGGGCGGCATGTCATTTCGCTGAAGACCTCAAATTGACGGGTGTTCCTAAACTGGGCGCGATTGGAGCTGAACATACAGGTTCCCTCCTCTCTTGGCAAGGCGGCGCACCGACAGGATCGGACATCCCCACCGCACCCGTGTTGGAGCGCGCGCAAGGCTCGGCGCGATGATACCTAGGACGGCACTGATTGGAGTCGCTAGATGACCGCTTACAGTCCAAATCCATACGAACGGGCCTTACAAGTGCTGGGGCGGCTAGACCATGCCGATCTGCTCGCCGCCTATAAGCAATTTGTGTCACGGCTCCAAACGATCCTGACGCCGGCGGAGCAGGAAATCTATGCCTCGTTTCAGCAGCGTACACAGGGTGGTGTCCGGCCGGAGGAGCAGGCGGTAGCCGATAAGGTCGCAGCGGACGCCGAAGCACTGCCGCTCTACGAGCAGTATTTGACGGTTCTCAAAAGCGCGGAACCACCCACCGTCGTCGAAGCAAAGGCGAAACGCGGCCGCTAATTTGGTGCGCCTGCTCACATAGTTGACCGGCGATGGCGGATGGTTTACCATTTCGTCGTGCTATTAACGACGAAGGAGGGTAGCCGTGCCTCAAGCCACTAGTCCCTCGCGCCGGGAGCAGATGTTGGCCTACTTGGTGTGTTATGGCCTGCTGCTCCTGTTGCTGGCGCTGTCTATTCTCGTGTTCTTTGTTTGGCGCGCTGCTATTCTCGCCATGATCGCGGCTTTCATGGGCCGCAGTCCGGCGAATAGCCTGGTCTATCTCGTCCCGATGACCTTGCTTGGTATTGTCTTATTTTTGTTCATCATGGCCGCTGAAACGTATCTTCGCACCGGCGTTGAGCGACGGCAACTCCGGCGTCGCTTTACCCGCTTTGTGGTACCATTAATCATCGCACTGGTCGTCGCCTTGCTCCTGCGGACCTTGGCCATTTTCAAGTTAGCTTAACGTAGTAAACGTATGCAATCCAAACCGCTGATCCACGTCCTCTTCACTATGGATTGTGAGCCTCCCGGCGGCAAAGCTGCTGGCAGGAGCCAAGCAACCTGGGAGCTGAGCGCGCGCTCCATCGAAGGCTTCTGTACTCGCCTTCTCAATGCCGGCTACCCATCCACGCTTTTTCTGTCCCCAGCCTGCGCTGAAGAGCATGCCCCGCTGCTGGAGGAACTGAGCGGCCTTGGCATCGAACTAGGCCTTCATCTCGACCCGCAACACCTGGGTGACCGTCGCTACCAAGACCCCCTAGGCAAGTACGATATGGAGCATCAGCAGGCCTTGATCGAAGCGGGTCTTGAGCGCTTCCGCGACGCCATCGGCGTCCGTCCACAATCGTTTCGTCCAGGCAACTTTTCCGCTAACGATGCTACCTTTGACGCTCTCTTCCGACTCGGCTTTCGGCAGGGCTCGGTTTCTAGCCCAGGGCGCGACGTTCCACGTCATGCAGCCCGCTGGTCCCATGCCCCGGTTGAGGCCCATTATGTTGACCCACATGACCGTTTGCGGTCGGGCGGCCTCCCTTTCCTGGAGTTCCCGGTAACGACCGACCCGGCCAAGATCGGCTTTGGTGGCTTTGCCCATGACCTATGCATCGAGAGTGGCTACTTCGACACCTGGCACCGTCCCATCGCTGATCGCTGGATCGAGCGCCTGGCGAGCGAGCCGGTGCCTTTCCCGACGCTCTGCATTTTCACGCGCAACCACTTCGCCTATCATCGTAACGACGATCCACAAAGCGTCACGTTGGAGGCGCTGCTCGACTATTGTGCCATGCTCACCGAGCAGTACAATGTAGTACCCATCACCCTTGCCGGTGCGCACGAGCACTTCCGCGAGCTTGGATTAGGCTACAGCAGCTAAGCCGTATCCGCAGGTTATGCCGCCACTTTTCCTGTACGGCCAACGCCCAGCTCCTTGCCGGTCTCGGCGCTTTCGAGAAGCGCCTCAAGCAGCTCTTGCACGATCATGCCATGTCGTAGCGGTGCTTGGCAGACGACGCCGTCGAGAATACATGCGATGAAATGCGCACCGATGCGCTCCCACACCGTCGGTCCAACTGGAAGTTCAATCGTGCTATCCGTAGGAGCACCGTTCTCGGTGCGGTACACCGCCAGTGGACTGAGCCGTGCACCGGCGTCTGTACCGAAAAGTTCGACCTGAAAATCCTCCGGTTGGTGCGAAGCCCAGAAGCTCTCAATATGCAATGCCTGACCATCCTCGAAGCGAATCAGCCCGGCCGCATAATCATCCGCTTCAAACGGTTCGGACACTATCGTTGGTTGCCCCGCAAAGTGCCAATAGCCGAGTCCTCGGGGACCGAACTTTGCCCCGGCAACCCCCGTTACACTAACCGGCTGGGGCATACCCATCAACCACCAGGCAGCATCAAGACAATGGACACCCATATCGCGAAACGCACCGCCGCCCTTACGAACGAATCCGGGGCTCCAGCTCGGGATGCCACTTCGCCGAATGCTTCGCGCGCGGGCATAATAAATATCACCAAAAACACCGTCAGCACGCAGCCCACCTAGATATTGCGCCGGAGCATCGAAACGTGTCGACAGTGACATCATATTAACGACGCCCGCTGCCTCGGCCGCTGCCACAACCTGTTGCGCCGGAGCAAGTGCGTCGGCGAGCGGCTTAGTGATTAGGACATGCTTGTTGTTGCGGATCGCTTCCAGCGCCACCGACACATGGAACTGATTCGGCGTCGCTACGATCACAGCATCAATCTCCGGATCGCGGCACATTGCTACATGATCGGTGAAATAGCGTACCGGTGTGGGCAGTTTGGCTGCTACCGTGTCCATGCGCTCCTCGATCAAATCACACAGCGCCACAATTGACCCACGGGAATTACTGGCAATGCCTTTGGCCATTGGTAGCCCAATGCCCATCCCAATAACGCCCACTCGCACAGAGTTCATCCATTGCCTCTCTTTCGTACCTTTGGCGTCTTTGCGCCTTTGCGTGATGCTACGGAACCTCGCAGTGCTAGCCTGCGTCAACAACTTATTGTCGCTTTTACCTTTTGGAGCTATGTGCTAGACTAGGGCATCGAGATGCACTTAAGGGAGGGATTCATGGAAATTGCACATCGCCCTTTGCCGCGTGTAGACGTGCTCGCCGTCACTGGTCGCATCGATGTCGTTGATACCGCAGTGCTTAAGGAAGAGCTTGATAAACTCTTCGATGCAGGCCACTACCGCATCTTACTCGATCTTGCTGGGCTGCGCTACATTAATAGTGCCGGTCTACGTGTGTTGGTTAGTGCGCGTAAGCGGGCCCAGGAGCATAAACCAAGGAGTTCGGAACCGGGTGATGTTCGTCTTGTGAATCTCCCAGACAATATTAAGCAGGTCTTCGACCTCGTTGGCTTTACCGGTCTCTTCGACATCTATGACGACATGGTCGACGCCGTTGCCAGCTTTTAACCGGCACACTGACCTAGTGGTAGCATAATCGCACCGCTAGGTCAGCCACCAAGCCAGGGTCAACTCCGTGTATATCCACTTAAGTCGCGATCCACTGAAAACCAGAGTTCCGCCGGAATATTGAACGTGTCAAAGGAATAATTCGCCATCGCGAGCCAATGATCGTATGCTTCCTCACTGTATCCTTGAAACGTCAGAACAATCAGCCATTTGTCGACGTATAGAATCCAAAGCTTGCGTTTCCGTATGGCATCGCCCTCATGGAAGGTGAAGATGCGTTCGAATTTGACGAGGTTGCCGAGCGCATCCTGGGATTCGGCTTCGACGTTGCACTCGGTAAGCGACGCCAGACCAGCATCGACCCCCTGTCGTAAATCTTCCAGGTCCTCCGCCACCACTGGATGGTCCAGTTCGGAGACCCACGCCGAAAAATTGGTGACCAGATCCTCGGCTTCAGGTACGTACATGATGCCTTCGCGATTGTCATCAAGCTCGAACTCTGCCCAGTCTGTGGGATACCGAAAGTAGAATCGGCCCTTCGGATCCTCATATGTGCGCACACCAATAAAGTGAGCCGGTCGTCGCTCTCTCATAAACTCCTCGTTTCGTTAGCCAGATGAATGTTGTTCTGAAGACATTCGCTTGCTCATTTTACTATACGTTGCCAAGCTTGCCAGATCCAGCACTTTGGATTACGCTAATGCTGCTCAAAGAGGATACTGAGCAGTGATTATCCTAAGGGCTTGCTGTATAGTGACCGTGATGGTCAAAGGAGCCGATGAATGGCCAAGTCGTATCGCGTGGGTGTAATCGGGTTCGCGCATATGCACATCAATGCGTTGGTCGATGCCTTCGCCAAGCTACCCAATGTCGAGTGGGTCGCCTGCGCTGACACGGTACCATCGATACCATCTCACACCGAAAAGTCTAGTTCGCGCCGGGCCAACCTCAAGCGCGCTCACGAGGTAACCGGCATCCCCAAGGTCTACGACGACTATCATCAGATGCTCGACCAGGAGCAGATGGATATCGTCATCTTCTGCCCAGAGAACGCGCGCCATGCTGAGATCGCAGAGGCCGTCGCCGCCAAGGGCATTCATATGGTCACGGAAAAGCCCATGGCTGACTCGCTCTCCGATGCACTACGGATGGTGCGTGCCGCACAAACCAATAATGTGCGCCTCATGATCAACTGGCCGATCACCTGGTCGCCGGCCACGCGCACTATGAAGAAGTTGATCGACTCGGGCATCATCGGCGACGTATGGGAGATCAAGTGGCGCAACGGCGCCAGCATGGGACCCTTGTCGTATGGCAAGGATGCCGACGCCTTCACGGACGAGGAGAAAGGTACAGAATGGTGGCACCATTCTGCACCCGGCGGTGGTGCACTGCTCGACTACTGCTGTTACGGTGCCTGTGTGTCGCGCTGGTATCTAGGAACGCCGGCCATTGCCGCAACTGCCCTCAAGGCCAACCTTGCCAGTCCCTATGGTGACGCTGACGATAACGCGGTGATTACCGTACGATTCCCGAAAGCGCTGGCGATCCTGGAAGGCACATGGACCACCTTCCATACTGGCATTCCCACCGGACCCATTGTGTACGGCACGAAAGGGACGATGGTCACAGTCCAGCGCCAGCATCGTGACCATGCCTTGCCCACCTCGGCCGTTGAAGTCTACACCACGCGCTCGCATGATCCAACCCCTCCCGATCAGGTCGTCGACGGCGAGCCGCTCCCTGTAGGGCGCGCCACGCTGGCTGAAGAGTTCATTCATCACCTGGAGACGGGTGAAGCCCTCCATCCGACGCTCGACCCCTTGATGAACCTCGAAATGATGGCGATTCTCGATGCCGGCATTCGCTCCGCTGCGAGCGGCAAGGTCGAACTAATCAATGACGCAACCTGGAACATCGGGTAAGCATCGGCGCATGGGTGAAAATACCCGGTGAAGATAAGCTGCTAAGCCTGTACACGCGGTGCCGATGGGACAGCGCGTGTACAGAAGCTGGAGGCATTCCTGCCGTTCAACCTTAATGATAGGCCGGTAGCCACTCACCGTGTGCGGCGATCAAATCATCAACCAGAGCGCAGATCTGTTCAAGATCAAGCTCCGCCGCCGTGTGCGGATCGAGCATCGCGGCATGGTAGATATGCTCACGTTTGCCGGTCAATGCCGCTTCGACCGTCAGTTCCTGCACGTTGACATTGGTACGCATTAATGCCGCCAATTGTGGTGGCAGCTTATCAACATGGGTGGGTTGGACACCGTTCTTGTCTACCAAGCAGGGCACCTCGACACAACAGCCCTCGGGCAGGTTGTCGATCAGGCCATGATTAGCGACGTTGCCGTAGATCACCCGCTGCTGGTTGGTCTCCATCGCATGGATAATAAGTGATCCGTACTCCCCCGAGTGCCGCTTGGTATCATCACGACCTTCAGCACTCCACGCCTTGCGCAGCTGCTCTGCCGCCCGTGGATCTTCCCTAGCTCGCCGTTGCAGCCGCTCCTCCATCTTGCCCCGCTCATACCGGCTGACCGCTTGCGGATCGGGATCTTCTAGAGCGACCCGCATACTACCCCAATCCGCGATCTGAATTTCACAGCGCTCAATGTATTCGTCGAGCGGCACATGAAAGCGTTCGATTAGGTCGGGGCGATCACGCTTGATGAACCAGGGTACGTACTCGCTAAAGTGCTCGCTCGATTCGGTCACGAAATACCCTAGCCGCTTCAGCATCTCATAACGCACTTGATTCCAGGCCGGCACGTCGCCTGCTGCCAGAGCTTGGTTGATCAGCGGGTACAAATCCTGGCCGTCGCGTTCAAAGCGCAGGTAGAAGGCCATATGATTTATACCCGCACACAGGTAATTGATTTCATCAACCGGTACCTTGATGTCCCGCGCCAACTCCTGCGCAGTACCTTGTACGCTATGACACAACCCCACGGTTTTAATTGAGCTTCCGCGACTAATCGCCCAACAATTCATGGCCATTGGGTTGACGTAGTTTAGGAACGTCACATCTGGGCATAGCTCTTCCATATCGTGACAAATATTGAGCAGTACCGGGATCGTTCGTAAGCCCCGCATGATGCCACCGATGCCCAGAGTATCAGCGATGGTTTGACGCAAGCCGTAACGCTTCGGGATCTCGAAATCGACCACGGTGCTCGGCTTGTATCCGCCGACTTGAATCATGCTAATGGCATAGTCTGCACCATTCAGCGCACGCCGCCGGTCAGTCGTAGTCTCGATCACGGGGTGCGCCTCACGTGCCGCAGCAACCTTATGCGCTACAACCTCCGAGGTACTGAGCCGGTCGGCGTCAATATCGAAGAGCGTAATGGTCGAGTGCGCCAACTCCGGAAAACTGAGAATGTCGCTCAGTAAGTTCTTTGCAAAGACCGTACTGCCCGCGCCGATCAGGGTTATCTTGGCCATAAAATACAGCAACCTTTCTCAAACGAGCTGCCTATAGACAGCAAGTGTAAACGCTTTTGGGCTCTTGCGCTAATGCGGCGCAGCCGGTTGCACCATGACGGCGTCCGTCGCCAGGCCGCCTTCTTCGCAGATCAGTGCCACACCACCACCCTTCAACGGCCGCTCCCCATCCGCCAGGTCGAACAACAGCCGGTCATCGACCCAGCCACACAAGCGTCCCCCATTGACCTGGAGGCGCAAGCTGTACATGCTGCCGAAAGTCCAGGGCAACTTGGCTTCGTCCAGCACCGTTTCGCCATCCAGCACTTTGACCAGGCGTACCGTGCCACCGCGCTGGAGCAACAGCGCGTAGTAGCGCTGCATGCCCTGTACCCTCGCGCCAATGCCCACAGCAGTCGCGAGATCGGATCTGATCGTCGCGCTCACCTGATAGTTGGTCCACTCGCGCGTACCCTGGCTCAAGAGACCGCGCCCGTTGTTTTGCACCAGATGAAAGGCCTCAGGCCAGCGCTCTTCATTCTGGTCCATCCCATCGACCCATGCCTGCCGCCAGAGCATCCCACCGGAAACAGGCCGCCTAAAGACAACGTTGGGGGCACCATCCCAAGACAGATAATCCAGGTAAACGACGCCATTGGTAGGTTGCGCAGCGCTTAACTCCACGCCAATCTCGGCAACCGGCGCGCCGCCCAAGTCCTCGATCATCCACGTAAACAGATGCTTGGCCCCCGGAGCTAACACCATCTGCGGCCCATAGCCACGCACAAGCCTATCATCGGCCCCATACCAGCGCAGGTACAGGCGGCAGCTGACCGGCCCGGCGTTCCCACCATCGGCCTCGACCCATGCACGTACGGTCTGGCCCGGATACAGCGTCGGTGAGGCCAACAGCTGGTAGCCCGGCATGCTCATGACCTCAGGTGGCGTAAACGTCGGCGTCGCTACCCGCGCGGCGCGGCCAGGCACCAGATCGTGGTAGCGTAGCGCCAGGCTACGTGTGCCCAATGTGCTATGACCAGCCACGTTTTCTAGCACAACAGCGCTTGCATCGCCACCCACTTCTGGTTGAAAGCCTTGGACTGAGCCGGGCAATTCCCAGTGGAACCGCGCGCCGTCTTTGGGACTCAGCGGAGACTCGTTCGCCAGCGCCCGCCCAATATTCACGACCTGGTACGTTTCCGTCACCGCATCGGTAATGGCTCGTCCGCCATCAGCCGTAGAAAGATACAACCGGTCCGCGACCGGTCCGCGCCAGTCCGGCCCGGCCTCGATCCCCGCCAGCCCGTTTTTGATTCCCAGCAGGCAGCCCACATTGCCCGCGTTGCAGTCGGTATCCCAGCCGCTCGTGTTCACAATCATCATCGACTTCTGGAAGTCGTCGTCCCCATACAGCAGTGCATGAATAATCAACGCATGGTTGGGGACCATATGACAAGCACCCCGGTACTTGTCATACCCATACCGCTCCGCAATCTCTTCTCGCGTCTTTTGCCAACTGGGCTCACGTGCATGCCACTCCCGAATATCATTGATCAGGCGATAGATGACCGAGTCCTGCGGGATGAAGGAGACACCCGTGTCGAGTAGCTTCCCAAGATCGGCCTCCACAAACGCTTGAGCTTCCATGGCTGCAATGACCTGCGCGCCATAGATCGCCTCACCATCATGACTAACGCTCGCTGCCCGACGCGCCAGATCAACCGCCAACTCAGGGTCGCCGGGCGCAACCATTGCCCATCCATCAATGAAAATTTGGGCTCCGATTTGCTCGGCAATGATCTTGCCATTCAATGCGATTGATCCGCTTTCCGGCGCATGGATGCCCTCCTTAAGACGCAGATAGGCCGTGTGTTCTGTCGAGTTACCCATCCCACCCCACCACAAGATCGTACGTCCTTCGATAATGTAGTTGAGCCAGCTCTGGCCGATCTGCGCCGGCGTGAGATCGCGGCGGTTGCCGTAGTCGGGCAACGCGCGGAGGAAGGTGAAGGTACCCGCAATATCGTCATCCGTTACGACTAGCGGCACCTTGCGTTGCTCGTGGACATAGTAGTGAATCGGCCCGAGTTCGGCCATGATCCGTTCATAGCTCCAGCCCTCAAACGGCCGGCCCAGGTAGACCCCAATCAGCTTGCCCAACACGCCGGCATATACGCGTTCAATATAATCAGAAGGACGGTACATCGTATGCTCCTACACGGCTCTCAGTTGATAGTTTTACAGTCGCCGCGCCGCATCAACGGCTGCGTCGAAGCGCTGGTTCGCCGCGTTCATTAGATCAGGCGAAAGCTGCGGCAGGCCGACGCGCTCTACCAGGAACGCGGCTGACACGGATGCATAACAGCCGGCCAGGAGTGCATCCTGCGTCTGGCTCCATCCGATGGATAAGCCGCCGCCGTAGCTATTACCGGCACCAGTTGGATCGATGACCTGGATCGGCACCGGCGGAATGTGCCAGAGTTGATCATGGTCGGCATCCCAGACATATGAACCATGATGCCCGTGCCGAATCGCGACCAGCTTTGGACCCAGCCGCGACCAGTAGTCGACAACGTGTCGCGGATCATCGCTGCCGGCGATGCTGCTGGCTGAGAGCCAGTCGGGCGTGACGAGGTCAACCTGCGGCAACAGGCCAATGATGGCATCACGGTTACTCCATTCGTGGAAATCGATCAGCGGCTCAAGCGAGAAGGTCGCACCGGCTGCCCGGAGTGTCAGGGCGTCATGTACCATTGGCTCGTCGGCAAACTCGGTGACGAGGTGGATTACGCGTGGCGACGTATAAGCTGCGGGCAAGGTCAGCGGCTGCGACAGCAGCTTGACCCAGTTCTCCTCACGAATCACGACGCGGCTTAACTCGCCCTTGTGATCTCGCATGTACTCGTTCTCGTCGTATGTCATCATTTGATTGCGCAGTGTCAGAATATCGTCGTACAACGTCACGCCACGCAAGTCGATGCTCAGTCGTTCAAGGGTTTGGAGGTATTCAGGCTCGATGTCGCGACCGGCGCGCGACAAAAAGCCCACTCCTTCCGTCCATAAGCGCGCGCCGAAGGCGGCCTGTGGACCCCCACCGCCGAGCACGCCATCGACAACCTGACCGTCGCGTAGCCGGATGTTGTCGATGATGATTTTGCCGTAAATGAGGTAGTCGAGCATGTGCACTACGTCGGCGGTCATACGGGATCATCACTTTGGAAGAGCATGCGCCCGAGATCTTCGGCGACAAACGACGCAAACAGATCGGCACCAATATGGTAGACCAGCGGCGAGAACTCCTCGCGCACATCGCCGATCACCGGAAACACCCAGGCAACATACATCTATCCTTGTTTCTGTTCAGTGATCAGTGCGCAGTACTCCGGCTTATTCGAGGCCACGAACGATCTCGACGTACTCGCGCACGCGGTCTATATCAATGTGTCCGGCCCAGCCGCCACGCTCCAAGCAGGTGCCGACGAACGCGCCATCCACATCGGCCATAAGGCGAGCAGCATTTGCATGATTGGTGTAGCCGGCGAGGATGATTGGCAGACCGGGCACGGCGTGACGCACATCATGGATCATACGGAGTGTCGTCTCCTCGTCCGGGTCGCCCAAGGAGACTGCGTCCGCGCCGACATATTTTGCATTGCGTGCCACCTCTGCGATCGGTTTGCCACCGAGCCATTTGAAGTGCATCGAGTCGATCTCAACGATCATCTTGACATGCTGGGCTCCGATCATGACGCGGTATTCCATCACATCCAAGGGATCGGCCTCGACCATGCCGTGTGCGGTGAGGGTCGCGCCAACCAACGCACCACAGCGCAGGTAGCTACCGTTGCAAACCTTGGCGACGGCCAGGGATGCCTTCAGGGCGTTGCGCATAATCTGGACGCCGATCTGAAAATCTGGCCGCGTCGCTTTGTCGATCGCGCGGACGATGTTCGCCACGCCCGCAACGCGCGTCGGATTCGATTCATCCTTGACACTATAAACGCGATCAACCGTCTGGACCAGGCAACCGTCCGCACCACCTTGGTCGAGCGCAGTCGCGTCCTCCATGGCCTTTTCAAAGGTTGCCTCGTAGCTATCTTCTTCATAGAATGGTGTTCCCGGCATCGTGCCGAGATGGACCATGCCAAGAACTGCCTTACGCTTGCCGAGACGATCAAAAGTTCGCACGTGTCGTTCCTTTCGCAGCTGTCGCTCGTTACCAGTTACCGTCTAGTGGATAGCTCTCGTCGTTGGGCGCATTGCTCCAACTCTGCAGGGTTTGCCCCCCGTCAACGAGCAGCAGTGAGCCCGACATATGGCGTGCGTCGTCCGACGCAAGAAACGCGACGACCGCCGCGACGTCTTCTGGCTGGCCAACACGGCGCAGCGGAATACGCTTGGCGAACCGGTCGTAGCGCGCCTGCCATTCGGCCTCGCTGGTACCGGGCTTGAAGTCCAGACGCGTCTGGATCACGCCCGGACAGATGGCATTGACCCGGATACCATGCCCACCGAGCTGCAGGGCTAGACTTTTGGTCAAGCCACTGACACCCTCCTTGCTCGCCATATAGGCGGCACCGGTCGATGAGGTATCCCAGCCGGCCATCGAAGACGACATCGTGATGATCGCGCCGCCACCAGCCTTGATCAGCGCCGGAATACTGTACTTGCAGGTCAGAAAGACGCCCCGGAGATTGACGGCGATCACGCGATCCCACTGGGCTGCCGGCAACTCGTTGACCGGCGCTCCTCCGCCTATCCCGGCATTCGCAAAGACGATATCGAGATGTCCGAAGCGCTCGGTGATCGCGGCGATCAACTGCTCGCAGTTGTGCTCATCCGTAACGTCGGCCTGCACCGCGAGGGCCGCGCAACCCAGCTTGTCGATCTCGCGGGCAGACTCCTCGGCTCCCGCCAGATTAACATCAGCGATCACGACATCCGCACCGTCCTGAGCGAAGCGCAGCGCGGTCGCGCGCCCGATGCCCTGTGCTGCGCCAGTAACGAGCGCGACCTTGCCCGCAAAGCGCATACTCACTCGTCCATTCATCCTTTCACACCTGTCATAACTGCGGATTGATAGAAATAGCGTTGCAAGACCATAAACAGCAGGATCACCGGGAGGGAAGCCAGTTCCATCGCGGCGAATACCCACCAAGGACGCTTATACTG
This sequence comes from Herpetosiphonaceae bacterium, assembly GCA_013821605.1. Taxonomy (GTDB): domain Bacteria; phylum Chloroflexota; class Chloroflexia; order Chloroflexales; family Kallotenuaceae; genus JACDGP01. The sequence continues at coordinate 16,086 of JACDGP010000004.1, read as the reverse complement.
AGCGGTTACGGAATTGATATTATCAAATTATTTTTCCCGCCTCTAACCAGTTGTACGTTCAACAGACGACATATGACCGGTGAAGTCGTAGCTACCACCGATGATCTCAAAAAATGCTCGGTTCGCTTCCTGACGGACGAATCGCACACCCTCAGCCTGCGCCGCCAGGCGCGCACCTTCAGTGACCTCAGTCGCAATATTGGTGGGCATCACGATGGTCGCCGTGGTATTAGCGGGAATTGTCACCTGTAGCGAGAATACGTCACCCTCAAGCTGCCATTCGCTAATGATGTTGCCGCGAATCGAGGCATACTCTGCTCGAGCGGAGGTTAGTTCACCACCCGGCTGCGGATGGATCAGGATGTGTTGATAACCGGGCTGCATAGCGTCCACATCGATCCCGCCGACGAAGCGATACAGCCACTCACCGACTGAGCCAAGCGAGTAATGATTGAACGAGTTCATGCCCGGATCCTGAAACCCGCCTTCTTCGGTCCAGCCATCCCAGCGCTCCCAGATGGTCGTTGCACCGTGTTTAATCGAATAGCCCCACGACGGGAACGTATCGTTGAGCAGCAAACGATATGCTACATCCTGTCGCCCACCCGCTGTTAAGACCGGGAGCAGGTAGCCAACGCCGACGAAACCGGTCGAGAGGTGCCAGTCCCGGCGCTCAATATCGGCCACCAGATGCTGCACCGCTTGTGGCCGCAGTTCATCTGGCAGCAACTGCATATGCAGCGCTAGGACGTACGCAGTTTGGGTCTCGCCTTTAATCGTGCCATCGTCCGCGACATAAGCCGCGATAAACGCAGCCTTAATCTCCCCGAAGAGCTGCTCATAGGCGCTAGCCTCAGCTTCATGGCCAATGGCCCGCGCCATCTGCGCCATCAGCTGTGCGTCGTAGGCCCAATAGGCGGTCGCCAGCACATCCGGTGGGGTTTCAGCTTTGATCGATAGCCAATCGCCAAAGTTATTGTTCAGCCGCCCGATCCGCAGCCAGCCGGGATTGGCCTGCTCCAAGTAAGCCATCCACCGCACCATCGCATCCCAATGCTCCTCGATGATCCGCGTGTCAGCATAGCTTTGATAGATCGTCCAGGGCACGATGATACCGGCATCCCCCCAGGCCGGCGCACCGTCACTCAGGTCAACGAGGCGCGGTGCTACGTCTGGAAAGCCGCCAGCTGCCGATTGTCCGTCAGCGACATCGCGCATCCATTTCGTAAAGAATGCGGCGACGTCCATGTTCAGGCAGGCTGTGCGAATGAAAATCTGTGCGTCGCCCAACCACCCTAAGCGCTCGTCGCGCTGTGGACAATCGGTTGGAATACTCAAGAAGTTGCCGCGCTGACCCCAGGTAATATTACGTGCGAGTTGGTTAACCATCGGATGGGAACATTGAAACGTGCCGGTGAGTAGTGTAGCCGAGTGAACCACGCAACCGGTAAGTGCGTCCGGCGTCAGATCCCCAGGATAGCCCTGCACTTCAACATAGCGGAAGCCATGAAACGTGAAGTGGGGCTCCCATACTTCAGGTCCGCCACCCCGCAAAATATAGGTATCGGTTTGCCGGGCCGCACGTAGGTTGGTCGTATAAACACGCCCTTTGGCATCAAGGATTTCCACGAAGCGCAGCCGAATCTGCCGACCCGCTTTGCCTTGCACCTTCAAGCGCACCCAGCCCGTCATATTCTGACCCATATCAGCAAGATAGCTGTCGCGTCCTATTCTCTTTATGTCAACCGGTGTCAATTCCTCGGTAATTGCAACGGGCTGATCACAGCTGGACACCAGCAGCGTGGCATCACAGGGCCGTACATCCACTGGTTGCCAGGAGCGATCATCGAAGTCCACTTGATCCCAATCAACCAGCTCGGCCCGCGCGTCATAGCTCTCACCCATCAAAAGGTCAGAGAAGGTGATCGGCCCGCTAGCTGCTTTCCACGTCCCATCAGAAATGATTGTGGCTGTGGTGCCGTCGACATATTCAAGCTGGAGCTGCAACAGCAACTGGGGCCGCGTACCATAATGCCGGCACTGCCGCCCAAAGCCGACATAGCCACTGTACCACCCCGTCCCGAGAATTGCCCCAAGCACATTTGGGCCCGGTCGAAGCAGTTCGGTTACGTCATAGCTTTGATATTGGATACGCCGGTCATAATCGGTCCAGCCCGGCGTGAGCAGCGCATTGCCTACCCGCTGGCCGTTGATGGAGCAGATATACAGGCCTTTGGCGGTGACGTACAAGCGCGCGCGTTGCACTGACTGGGGCACAACGACGCTCTTACGTAGGTAAGGACTAGCAATCAAGCCGGCGAGTCGGCCCTTACGCAGTCGTTTGGTAAAGACCGGCATCGGTTCCACCGGTAGTGGTGGCTCCACACCAATCCACTGCGCCTGCCACTCCTCGGGCCGCAGCAAACCCATCTCCCACCATGCCGCAGAGCTGTAGGTTGATGGCTGCCCTTGCTGATCCCATACCCGTACCTTCCACCAGCTGCGCTGACCGCTGGCAAGCGGTTGTCCGCCGTACACACGATGAACGGATTGCTCGGACGCCACATAGCCGCTATCCCACAAATCGCCAACATCTGTTGCTAAGCGCTCAGCACTGCTAGACACCAGAATTTGGTAACCCGCCTGCCTCTGACCACGCTGTTCTGCCACCAAGGCCCAGCTAAGCCGTGGCACGGCGACATCGATCCCGAGAGGATTGATACGATACTCACAGCGTACATCTAAGGGATGGAGATCAGCTGACATCAGGTGCCTTGCTCCTTGTTGAACTTAGTGACAGGCAGGCTATTTGTGAACATGTCGCCTCCCACGTTGTCGGATGCGCCATGATACCATGCCGCCGGAGCCCTGCCCCTTACAAAGACTGAGTTACCCAGAAGGTGCTTGACCGGATTTTTTCTGCATGCTATATCTATGTATATGCAGTGAGGCAACAAAGTGCGAACATTAGTATGGGAAGGTCCGCGTGTTATGAATATGCGCGACCAGCCGGATCCGGAGCTTGGCGCAGATGAAGCGCTGATTAAGGTGGCTTTTGCTGGAATCTGTGGCTCCGAGCTCAGCGGCTATCTCGGACACAATGCCCTCCGAGTTCCACCCCTGATTATGGGTCACGAGTTCTCCGGCGAGATTGTCGCCCTCGGGCCGGCATCCGCCGAGCGCGAACCTCATCTAACCTCTGGCCAGTGGGTGACCGTGAATCCCATGCTGGCATGTGGCAGCTGCAGCTTCTGCCAATCCGGGCGTGAGCACCTATGTAGCACGCGTCAGCTGGTAGGGGCAGCCCGGCCCGGCGCCTTTGCCGAATATGTTTGTGTCCCGCTCCAGGCCATTACACCGCTACCTACGGACTTCCCATTAAGATCCGGCGCGCTGGTAGAACCGGTAGCAGTCGGGGTTAGAATCGGCGAAGTGGCAGGACCACTAGGAGGCGAGGATACCTTGGTGATAGGTGCCGGGCCCATTGGGCTACTGGCCTTGCAAGCATTTAATCTACAAGGTGCTGAACGCGTCTTTATCACCGACCGCGATCCGGCTCGGCTGGAGATGGGCAGAGCTCTAGGCGGAACAGTGCTCGACGCCCGTTCGCAGGATGTGGTAGAGGAAATTCGCACTGCGACCGGTCGCCGGGGTGTTGCCGTCGCGGTCGATGCCGTAGGGTTGGCGCAGACTCGCGCGCAAGCTGTTGCCACAACCCGTTCAGCTGGCACGGTGATCTTGAGCGGTCTCCATGAGGAGAGCAGTACCATGCCGGCGGCCGACATTATTCGGCGCGAGCTTGTGGTGCGCGGCTGCTTCTGCTACAGCCACGCCAACTTCGCTGAAGCGCTAGACCGGTTGTCGCGCGGTGCAGTCCGGCTGGACCCTTGGATTGTTGAAGCGCCGCTCGCTGATGGCGGGATGTGGTTTGAGCGGTTGATCGACGCTCCCGGCAACGTCGCCAAGGTGCTGCTCATCCCATAGTTGTCTGACTCACATACGGGAGGACAAGCTCGTGCCTGAGACGACAATTATTGATGCGCACGTGCATCTCTGGGATCCAGCTGCCATTCGTATTCCGTGGCTAGACGGCGTCGACCTGCTCAACCGCCCGCTAGGCCTTCGCGAGTACGATGACCAGACATGGGGCATCAATGTGGTAGCAATCGTCTACGTACAGGTTGACGCTGTACCCGAGGATGGCCTACGTGAGATCCACTGGGTGGTTGAGCATGCCCGCGAGGACCGGCATATGGCGGGGATTGTAGCCTGGGCACCGCTTGAGCATGGAGCCGGCGTACGGCCCTATCTTGCGGAACTTGTAGCTATCAGCCCAAAGGTGAAAGGCGTCCGGCGGCTGATTCAAAGCGAGCCAGATCCCACATTTTGTTTACAACCGCACTTTGTTCGTGGTGTACAGCTCCTACCGGAGTATGGGCTATCATTCGATCTAGGGATCACCCATCACCAGCTTACTCAAACGATTGCGCTCGTCCGGCAGTGTCGCGAGACACAATTCATCCTCGATCACCTTGGCAAGCCGGATATTGCTGGACACGTACCAGAACCCTGGCGGAGGGAACTGAGTGAACTGGCCGAACTCCCGAACGTGATGTGCAAAATCAGCGGTGTCGTCACCGCAGCCGATCACGCAGGTTGGACGGACGAGGAGCTTGCCCCGTATGTCGCGCACGCGCTTGCCGTATTTGGCGAGGACCGGGTCGTGTTTGGCAGTGACTGGCCGGTGTGCCTACTGGCATCGAGCTACCTGCGCTGGGTTGACACACTTGATGCACTTACCGCGCAGCTAGCACCGCTCGCCCGCGAGAAGCTATGGCGGGAGAACGCATGCCGCTTCTATCGTCTCCCTGAATATGGGGATGATGCAAGCAGTGAACAATCTGACCAAGCTAGTACGTAAGGGTACCACACGCTATGCAGAAAAAAGCACGGATTGCCATCATCGGCACCGGCTGGTGGTCTACCTTCACACACATCCCCGCTATCCAACAACATGCTGACGCAGAACTGGTTGCGCTTTGCGATGCCGTGCCCAGACGTTTGCAGGCTGCAGCCGATGCGTTTGGTGTGGAACAGCGCTACACGGATTATCACCAGATGCTCGCGACCGAGCAGCCTGATGGTGTCATCGTTGCGACCCCGCATGCAACCCATTTCCAGATCGCCAGGGCTTGCCTGGAGCACGGGGTCCACGTCGTCGTGGAAAAACCGATGGTGCTGTATGCGAACGACGCGCGAATCCTAGTTGAGACCGCGAGGGTACGCGGCTGCGAACTCATCGTCGGTTATCCTTGGCATTACTCGCCGCATGTGCTGCAGGCTCGTGCCGTCAGCGCATCCGGTCTGCTCGGCGCGGTCCAGTTTGTCAGTTGCATTTTCTGCTCAGGTATCCGTGAGCTCCTGAGTGGACATGACGCGTCCGATCATCCAGGTGCCTACCCGGTGCATGGGCCGGGTGCCGTCTACAGCCAGCCGCACTTGTCGGGTGGCGGCATGGGACATTTGCAAATCACGCACGCCGCCGGCTTGTTGTTTTTCGTTAGTGGGTTGCGTGCGCGCCGTGTACTGGGGCTGATGAGCAATCATGGTCTCCCCCTCGATCTCGTCGATAGCATGACGGTTGAATTTGACGGTGGGGCGCTTGGCGTGGTGGGTGGGACCGGCAACGGCATACAGCGCAAGCTCGACTTGCAGATCCACTGTGAGCACGGCGCCATTGACATGGATTTGGTACGCACGACCACCACAATCCGGGGACCCGGTGACGTGCGGGAGGAACTGGAACCCTTTGCGGACGAGGATGCAGGTTATCCACGCTTCGCTCCTGCTAACAACTTAGTGGAGATTATTCTCGGTCGCGCTACGAACGGTTCGCCTGGTGAGATAGGCCAACGGACAGTCGAGTTATTGGATGCGGCTTATCGCTCGGCTGGGCAGGGCGGTCAGGCTGTGGCAATCACCGACTTGTATCACTCCTAATGGGAGAGCTGATGAGCAAACGCTTGGCGGGGATTTTTCCCGTCCTCCAAACACCGCTTGATGCGGGATGAAGCTCACCGAGATTCGGGCGATGCGCCTTAATGTACCCGCTCACGCGGCCAAAACCGCACCACGCCGCGCCTCCTGGTTTCAAGAGGCCGAGGTTGCTAATCCTATGTCGCGCTATCCCAAGGTCAAGGCCCATCGCAATCTGTGGTTACCCAAGTGGGAAGGTGTCTGGTGTAAAGTGACGGCCGAAGATGGGAGCTGGGGTCTCGGATACACCGGCAATGGCCGGGCAGTGGCTGCAGTGATTGACGATCATCTCGCACCACAATTAGTCGGTGAAGATTGTCACGCGATCACCAAGCTCGCCGACATGATGTTCCGCCTGACCAAGCCGTATGGGTCGGTCGGCTTAGCAGCCTATGCCGTCAGCGCCGTGGATCTGGCGCTGTGGGACTTGCGCGGCAAGCAACTTGACCAACCGGTCTATGCCCTGCTCGGCGGTCCCCAAAAGGATCGGATTCCCTGCTACTGTACCGGCAATGACATCGACTGGTATCAAGAGTTGGGCTTTAGGGCGTTCAAACTAGCGTGTCCTTATGGTCCGGTCGACGGACTCGATGGCATACACAAAAACGAAGAGTTCGTTGCCCGTGTCCGCGAGCAAATTGGCGACGACTGTGAGCTTATGCTCGACTGCTGGATGGCCTTTGATGTTGAATATACGGTGCGTCTGGCTGAGGCCTTGCGGCCCTACAAATTGAAGTGGATGGAGGAGTGTCTCATCCCGGAAGACTTCGACGGCCATGTCACATTGCGCGAGCGGCTACCGTGGCAGACCTTGGCGACGGGTGAACACTGGTATACGCACGTCCCCTTCCAGTGGGCGATCAACCACAAGGTTGTTGACATCCTGCAGCCCGATATTAATTGGTGTGGTGGCCTAACGACCTGTCAGAGGATTGCGGCAGCCGCAGATGCGGGAGGCGTAAGCGTGATGCTGCATGGCGGCGGGAATACAGCCTTTGGACAGCACTTCAGCTACGCAACGCCGGCTGTACCGTGGCTGGAGTGTTTTGTCGGGACACCACCTGGCGTGCCTTTGGAAGAAGCCTGGCGAATGCCCGGTGAAGCGCTACCCCAAGCCGGATGGCTTGTGCCCAGCGACGCACCAGGTTTCGGGCTGGAAATTCCGCTTGAGTGGCTGACACCGTTCTTTGGAGGATAGAAGCTAGCCGGTCGTTGATGACATAGATAGAGCAGGATGGGCTGTATGATCGATGTACGAGGCACAACCTTTCGCGACAAAGTGTACGGCTGCTGGCTCGGTAAGAACTGTGGTGGCACACTTGGGCAACCATTGGAAAAGGCCTGGGGCGAGTCAGAGCCGTTCGATGTTTGGTGGTATCCAGAGCTGCAGGAAGGCGGCATCCCCAATGATGACCTAGAAATGCAACTGATCTGGCTTAAAGCACTTGAGGAGGTTGGCCCACAGCTGAAAGCAGCGGATCTTGCACAGTACTGGCTCGATCATATCGGCTACAACTGGGACGAGTATGGTTTAAGCAAAACGAATTTGAAACTGGGCTTGCTCCCCCCGGTCTCCGGCGCGTACAACAATTGGTTCAAAGATTGCATGGGCTGTCCCATCCGTTCGGAGATCTGGGCTTGCATCGCGCCTGGGCTACCTGCCGTTGCCGTGCGTTATGCCTATGAAGATGCGATTTGCGATCATGCCGGGGGTGAAAGCGTTTTCGGCGAGCTATTCAACGCGGCACTTGAAGCGGCGGCGTTTGTGATCGGTGATCGTGAACAACTATTGGAGATTGCGAACACCTATATCCCAGCTTGGAGCAAGACAGCACAGGCCATTGCTGCCGCGCGGGCGGCACATGCGGCGGGCGAGGATTGGAAAACGGCGCGCCAACGGGTGCTCACGGCGACGCCCCACCATGTTGCCCAGTATTCACCGATCAACATAGCTTTTCAGGTGATTGGCTGGTTGTATGGCAAGGATTTCGGCGACGCGCTGTGTATAGCCGTCAACTGTGGCTATGACACCGACTGCACGGGCGCAACCTTAGGCAGTATTCTGGGAATCATTGCAGGTCGCAAGGGTTTACCGGAACGCTGGACTGCACCGCTAGGCGAGACGATTGCGACCAACGAGTCCTGGGGTGGTCTCCGTCATGCCTCTGATGGCTCTAATCCGGTACCAACTAATCTCGCAGAATTGACAGAGCGGTTGTGTGTGCAGGCCGAACGTATCCTCGCGGAACAGGAGATCAAGCTGACCAGCACGGATGTACCCGTTGACCCACGCACACTGTATGCTCCGGCATGGATCGAAACACTTTGGTCTGCCGATCCGATGCGCATCGACTACCCTGCCAGTAATCTGCATGTTGGTGTCGCCTATGGTGACTCCCCGGCGATCCAACCCGACGCCCAGACGTCGATTATCACGCACCTCACGAATCCACACCCTGACATGCTCCACGCGCAGTGTGAGTTGCGTGTGCCTGCTGGTTGGACGCCTGCGCCCCAGGTACGTGAGCTTGATATTCCTGCGCACTCATCTGTGCCAGTCAGCTGGGAACTTACTACACCTCCAGCAGTTCGCCTCCTAAATACAAACCGACTCAGCCTGTCAATCGAAGTAGCGTCGCGCCCCGCGCAGCCGGATACCCCCGTTATCCTCATTGGCGCACATAAATACCGCTACACCGGTCCCTTTTTAGCCGATGGACGAACAGACCGAGAGCTGTTTGATGCGCGCGAGGAGCCCGAACAACCAACCGGTCCAGTGTCTTCAAGTACGAGTCGCTCCGGCAACTGGCATGACGTGTATTCATTGGACAACGCAGTGCCGCTGAAGGATGTTTTTGTGCAGGCGGGTTCGATCTATGCCCAAACGTTTTTGTGGAGTCCCGACGCGCGCGAGGTCTACATCGGTGTGGCAACAACCTGTCCAGCTAAGCTGTGGGTGAATGGCAGCGTCAAGGTCGAGTCCTTTCGGTATCGGCCGCTACGACCCGGCTACTATGGCGACTCCGAGTCGTACTGCACAGTTCCGCTAGTAGCAGGTTGGAACGAAGTGCTGCTCAAGTTTGTTCGGTCGGCGGAGGCTGCAGCATTCGAAGCACACCTTTTGATCAGTTCAGCGGAGAGCCGTCTGCGGAATGGGCTGCCCCAAATTGGGCGCACGCGGGCACCTTGGGATACCTAAAGGGAGACGTAGATGGAACGCGTTTGTTTTATCCTCCAAGTCAAGCCGGACCGGCTTGCAGAGTACCGAGAACGCCATCGCAGCGTGTGGCCAGATATGCTTGCCGCCCTCGCAGAGACAGGTTGGCACAACTACTCATTGTTTCTGCGCGATGACGGCTTGCTCATCGGCTACTTTGAGACGCCCAACTATGCGGCAGCTCTCGCAGGCATGGCGACGCGTGAGGTAAACGAGCGCTGGCAGCGCGAGATGGCACCCTTCTTTGCTGATCTCGAGGGCCGCCGCCCGGACGAAGGCTTTCTGCGACTTGAGGAGATTTTTCATCTGGCGTAATGATGAGGTTGACAGATCACGTATTGTTTATGCCAATGCTAACGAAGGATACCGTTTCATGATTCTTGAGCGTGCCGGCGGCATCTTGCTGCATCCCACCAGCTTTCCCGGCCCCTATGGCATCGGTGACTTTGGTCGAGAGGCCTACCACTTCGTGGATTTTCTGCACGAGACCGGCCAGACGCTCTGGCAAATCCTGCCGCTGGCACCCACCGGTTATGGCGACTCGCCCTATGCGGCCTTCTCTGCCTTTGCGGGTAACCCGCTGCTCATTAGCCCCGATCTCTTAGGTGACGAGGGCCTCCTATTGCCGGAGGATCTGCAACATGTGCCGTTGTTTCCCGCTGAGCGGGTCGACTACGGTCCGGTGATCCAATGGAAAATGGAGTTGTTGCGACGCTCGTACCACCACTTCCAACGCAGCACCAATGCGCAATTGCAGCAAGAACTGGCCCAGTTCGAAGCTGAAAATAGCAGTTGGCTGGAAGAGTATGCCCTGTTTATGGCGATCAAGGCGGCGCATGGCGGCATCATCTGGAGCGATTGGGCACCCGAGATCGCCTTGCGGCGACCGGAAGGACTGAGCATGTGGCGGAGCAAGGTAGAGGCTGAATTCGGCTTCCAAAAATATATCCAGTATTTGTTCTTTAAACAATGGCTGGCGCTCAAAAGCTACGCCAATAGCCATCAGGTTAAGATCGTGGGTGATATCCCGATCTTTGTGGCCTATGATAGCGCCGATGTGTGGGCGCATCCCGAGCTCTTCTCGCTTGATGCCCACGGGCGGACGACAGTCGTCGCCGGGGTGCCACCGGACTACTTCAGTGCGACCGGGCAGTATTGGGGCAACCCGCTGTACCGCTGGGACGTGCTGGCGGCGAGCGGTTATAGGTGGTGGATCGCGCGCTTGCGTCAGGTATTCCGCCTGTATGATATCGTGCGACTCGACCACTTCCGAGGCTTTGCCGCTTATTGGGAAGTGCCGGTCAACGCGGAGCAAACGGCAGCACATGGACGCTGGGTGCCAGGGCCGGGTGTGCCGTTTTTCGAGGCAGTGCGGAATGCACTGGGCGACCCCCCGATTATTGCCGAAGACCTGGGGGTAATTACCCCGGATGTGGTCGAAATCCGCGAAACGATGGGCTTTCCAGGCATGCGCGTCTTGCAGTTCGCGTTCGGTGCCTTCGAGACCGATGCGACCGATCCGTATCTGCCACACAACTTTGACAACAACACGGTGGTATACACCGGCACACATGACAACGACACGACGGTCGGCTGGTACGTGACCGCGTCCGAACACGAGCAGCGAAATGTTCGTCACTACCTGGAGCTAGACAACCGAGACGATGTCGACGGCGCGCTGATCGGACACAAATTGGTACGACTGGCATACGGGTCGGTTGCCAACACTGCAATTGTGCCGCTCCCCGACCTACTAGGTTTAGGTGGAGCAGCCCGCATGAACCGGCCGGGACGCGCCGATGGCAACTGGAGTTGGCGCTACGATCCAAGTAGCCTCACTGCCGAGTTGCGGGCCGGTCTACGCGACATGACGATCTTGTTCGCGCGCTATCTTCCACCACGTGATCGACCGCTTAAAGGCCAGGGCAACATATGATACCGGCTATGCTTGGCTTTCCTCGCTCGTCACTAACGCCGTCAGTTCGGCATCCTCGTGCGGGACACTCGCCTGCTGGATGAGCTTGGCGACCAAGCCAGTCCAGCCGGTCTGATGATTTGCACCCAGGCCGGCTCCGGTATCACCATGGAAATACTCGGAGAAGAGCAAGTAGTCGCGCCATTGCGGGTCATGCTGGAAATACTCCTGGTTACCGAAAACCGGGCGCTGTCCGGTGGCATCTCGTGTGAATAGCCGGATCAGCCGCTGTGAAAGCTCGTCAGCGATCTCGTTGAGAGTCAGGTACTGACCGGATCCGGTCGGGCACTCGACCTTGAAGTGATCACCGAAATAATGATCGTACTTCTGGAGCGATTCGATCAGCAGATAATTGACCGGAAACCACACCGGGCCACGCCAATTCGAGTTGCCACCGAACAGCCCGGTCCGCGACTCGCCCGGCTCGTAGCGGACAGTATACTCCGTACTTTGTGTATCGAGCGTATAAGGGTGCTCGGCGTGGTATTTACTGAGGGCGCGCACACCATAGTCGCTCAGGAACTCTTGGGGATCGAGGGCGCGTCGCAGCAGACGCTTCATCCGGTGGCCACGGCAGAGGGCGAGCAGCCGGCGCTCGCCGACCCCCGGCTCCTGCCAGCGTGAGACCAGCTGTGCCAGGTCGGGCCGGTTGGCGAGGTACCACTCCAGGCGGCTCTTGAACTCAGGGAGCGAATCTAGGAGCTCCGGTTCGATCGTCTTGACGGCAAACAGCGGAATCAGCCCGACGAACGAGCGCACCTTGAGTGGGACGGTCGTATCGTCGGGGAGGTGTAGCACGTCGTAGAAGAACTCATCCTCCTCATTCCACAGTGGTATGCCTTCACCACCTAGGTTGTTGAGTGCATCGGCAATCGCTAGGAAGTGCTCCAAGAACTTGGTAGCAACCGCCTCATAAACCGAGTTCTCACGCGCCAGTTCCAGCGCAATGGTCAGCATATCCAGGCAGAACATACCCATCCAACTTGTGCCATCACTCTGCTCAAGATGGCCGCCGGTCGGCAGTTCGGCGCTGCGATCAAAAACACCGATGTTGTCTAGTCCAAGAAAGCCGCCAGCGAAGACGTTGTTGCCCTCGGCGTCTTTGCGGTTGACCCACCAGGTAAAGTTAAGCAGCAGTTTGTGGAAGATGCGCTCCAAAAACGCCCGATCAGTGCGGCCGAAGTGTTTCTGCTCGATTTTATAGATACGCCAAGCAGCCCATGATAAGACAGGCGGATTAACATCGCCGAAGGCCCATTCATACGCCGGAATCTGTCCGTTGGGGTGCTGGTACCACTCGCGCAGCAGATGGTCGATTTGGCTTTTGGCGAAGTCGGGGTCGATCAGTGCGAGTGGGATGCAGTGAAACGCCAGATCCCAGGCGGCGTACCAGGGATACTCCCAGGCATCCGGCATCGACAACACGCGCTCATTATATAGGTGCGTCCAGTCATGGTTACGCCCGTGGAGACGCTCCGGCGGCGGTGGTGGCTGACCTGGATCGCCCAACAGCCAGTGGCGCAAGCGGTAGTGGTAGAACTGCTTCGACCACAACATCCCCGCCAGAGCTTGGCGAAAGACCAGCCGCCGGTCGTCGTCCATCTCATCCGGCAACAGCGAAGCGTAGAACGCGTCGGCGTCCGCGCGACGCGCATGGTAGACCGCATCGAAGTCAGCGAACGGATCTGAGGGGGTAGTGTTACTGCCCTGTGGTGCCGTGACATCACCCTTAACGACCGGCGGTTCACCGGTCGTGTCAGGTGCCGGTGCCGCAGCTCCACTAACAAGCGCAGCTACTGCCGCCGGGCTAGAGACACTCTGAGTTGACATGGGAACCGCAGGTACAGTGCTGAGCCGCAATCGCACAGTAACTTCCTCACCGGGCGGCACCGTAAACTGGTAGTGAGCAGCAGCCTTCGTACCCGTCTGCGTCGGATTGATCGCTGCCTGATCATGATCGATGATATACCGGTGGAAGGCGTCCTTCGAATAGCGGGGAGAGTTCGGTGCACCGTATAGACGCTGCGTGTTCGTGTCGTTCCCGGTGAAGAGCAGTTCGGGCTGCGCACCGCCAGCGTCCTGGCAAACCAATCGATAGTCGCCTAGGACCTCGTGGGAGGCGCAGATCACACGTGGACTATCCTGATCAAGACTGAGTGATGGAGGTTCACCATCATAGCCCCAGGACCAGGTGTTACGGAACCAGATGGTTGGCAGCAGATGCAGGGGTGCAGGCTCCGGCCCACGATTCACAGCTCGTATCTGGATCAGAATATCATTCACGCCGGCCTTGGCATATTCGATGATCACATCGAAATAGCGGTCTTCGGTGAAGACGCCCGTATCGATCAGCTCGTACTCTTCATCATCCTTGCCTCGGCGCTGGTTCTCATGAACCAGATCGGCGTAGGGAAAGGCTGCCTGGGGGTATTTATAGACCATGCGCATATACGAGTGGGTGGGCGTCGAGTCGACGTAGAAGTAGTATTCCTTGACATCCTCGCCGTGGTTGCCCTCCGGTCCGCCCAGCCCAAATAAACGCTCTTTGAGGATCGCGTCGTGCTCATTCCAGAGTGCGAGCGCAAAACACAGCCGCCCTTTGTCATCGGAGATACCCGCCAGTCCATCTTCGTTCCAGCGGTAGGCCCGTGAGCGAGCATGATCGTGGGGAAAGTAGTTCCAGGCGTCGCCATCAGCACTATAATCCTCACGCACTGTTCCCCAGCCACGCTCGCTGAGGTAGGGACCCCAGCGTCGCCACGCCTCGCCATTCTGCGCTAATCGATCATGTTCGGCAGTCATTGCCATCTCCAATGTGGTAAGAGCGGTACTGGTGCTATTGTAGTCATCTGTCAAGTGTATCGCAAATAACCGGCGGTCTGAACATTGCGGAACACAGGCAGGCATCAGCAAAGGAGCACATTGTGCAGACGTGGGATCTGATCGTGATTGGCGGCGGGCCAGCGGGCGAGACTGCTGCGATGGAAGCAATTGAGATGGGTGCCCGTGTTGCGCTCGTGGAGCAGAGCGGGAAGTATGGCGGTACCTGCCGCTACGCCGGCTGTACGCCGTCCAAAACACTCCTGCATAGTGCCGAGGTGCTGCATATGATGCGACAGCATGCACCGGCGGTTGGTCTGCCAGTCGTTAACCCCGATTGGGATTTTCGGACGGTCCTGAGGCATAAGGATGATGTCATTCTGCGCACCGGTGGCGAGGACGGGTACGATGTGCCCCGGTCGTTCCGGGAGGCCGGTGGACAAACATTTACAGGAACGGCGCGCTTCCAGGATTCGCATACACTGAATGTCGCAGGGGAACTCCTCCAGGGCGAACACATGATCATCGCCACGGGTTCGCGACCACGCGTTCCGCTTATTCTGGGCTTAGCCGAGGCCGGCTACCTGACATGGGAAGCTATTTTCGATTTGACGGCAGTGCCGGAAGCATTAGCGATTATCGGCGGTGGGCCGCTCGGCGTCGAGTTGAGCCAGGCTTTTCATCGCTTCGGCAGTCGCGTCACGGTGTGGGAAGCTGAGGATATGATCATCCCACATCTATGCCTGTGGTGATGTAACGGGTGGCTATCAACTTGCCCATATCGCAGAGTACGAGGGCAAAGTGGCAGTTGCGAATGCACTTGGCCATGCGCAACGGCGTAGCGATCAGCGCATCGTCCCGTGGGCCGTTTTTACATCGCCCCCTTTAGCACACGTTGGCATGCTTGAAAGTGAAGCACGCGCACAACAGATACCGTTGGTCGTGGCACAGATCCCGATCAGTTCGGTGGAACGTGCACTGCTGGTTGAGATGCAAACTGGCTGCGTAAAGGCCCTCGCGCACAAGGAGAGCGGTGAGTTGCTCGGCGTGGAGATCGTTAGCTTTGGTGCCGACGATCTGATTCATGAATAGGTAGGTTTGCATCAGTCTTCGCTAAGCCCGTCATTCGGTGTAGTCGAAGGCTGCTGCATGTACAAACTGGGCAGTGGGACGTACTGCCCGGCAGCATAATGAACTAGTTCGGCTTCGCCGCTAAAGATGGTAACGCCTTGTCGTCCAAGAACTTGCCAGCGCTCATCGACATGCACGAGCGCCGTATCTTCGTCTACACCTACCACCGTGACACCCGGTGGGCTCGCGAGGATGACCGAGCTCAACTGCGCGTGCGAGATAAAGTTGCGCATACGATCGAAATGAGGGATGACCGTGATGTGCGGAAGCAGCCCGAGCGCAGGTGCCCACTGCGGCACCTGGCCTGCCACAATGCTGCGAATGCGGATAGTGAAAGGCCCAAGCATCATGGCCCCTGCACTGCACCCGGCCAGGACTGCTCCCCGTTGCCATTGGCTTACAAGCGCCGCCCACGCCGGAGTATCACGCCAGGTATCGACCACATACTGCGGATCGCCCCCGGAAAAATAAAAGAAATCGGCACTTGCCAACTGTTCGATGTAAGCCGGGACGAAGGCATCTTCACGCCGGACGATAAGGAGCGGCATAGCAGTGGCTCCGAGAGCCTCGAAATGGGCCACCCCTTGCGCGTTCCAGCGCTCGGGCATTCCCGGCTCTAGACCACTCGCCGTTGGTAGCAGCGCGACGCGTGCATCACGACGTAATCGGTCCAGTAAGAGCCGATCCACATTGTCCATGGCCGCAGTGTATTCTCCCGAGCCAACTAACGCCAGATCACCCTGCGTCATACCTCGTTTGCTCCTCGTGTCATGGCCGCCTCAGCCGGATCCTGGTTGCCGGTCATATGATGCCAGTGCAGATGGGTATGTTCGTGGTCGGCAATGTGGCGATGGGGATGGCTGTGCGGTTGACCAGCGGCTGGAAGATCCTGCGGTGTGTGCGGGTG
>JACDGP010000069.1 GCA_013821605.1 Herpetosiphonaceae bacterium | reverse complement strand
GAACAGCGTTTCTGGCAGACCTTGAAGCACGCTGGACGGTGGCGACAGCTCGTACGGGACTATTGCCCCAACGTACGCTACCCTTGCCCTGACGGAAAAAAAAATACGCGGTCGCAAGCGACATCTTCTCGTTGATACCGAAGGCAATCTGCTGAAAGTGGTCGTGCATCGTGCGAATATGGCAGATCGAGATGGTGCAGCATTCGTGTTGGAAGATGTAGATGATGAGTTTCCACGCTTGGAAAAAATTTGGGCGGATCAGGGATATACCGGTGAGCTTGCTGATGACATATCCGACCAGTATCAGATAACGCTGGAAGTTGTTGGGAACCCAGCGAATCAGAAAGGATTTGTGGTGGTTCCACGACGGTGGGTGGTTGAGCGGACATGTGCATGGCTCGGCAAGTACCGCCGGTTAAGCAAGGATTATGAACGTCGCGTAGAATAGAGTGAAGTGTGGGTCTATATTGCCTCGATTTCTCGAATGCTTCACAAGATTGCACCGAACGAACAGGAAGAACGTCCATATATGAGAAAGACTCAGCGCAGTCAAATGATTGAATTATCGACTGTGTAGACATGGAATAGTTTCTAAACGCATTCTTACGAGGGGATAAAGAAAAAATTCTTCAATTCAATAGCAAAGCTGGAGAACAAAAGCAGACAAAGCTTCAACTTGACTTTCTACCAGAACCTTTTCTGGGGCATCCTAGCGCACCTATTCTATTGCTAAAGCTCAATCCAGGCTTTACACCGCGAGACCTTCCATTCCATCGACATGATCATTCGTTCATCGCGGCGGCGAGAAGAAACCTAGTACAGGCTTCTGGAAAACCGTCCAGAGTTCTGGTATGATCGAGGGATGAGGAACTCACACGGATACGATGCATTGTACCAGTTGGAGGATATCGATGGCTGGACCGCTGCCACGTGCCGTTACACTCAGCCCGCCGCAGCAGGCCGTGCTCGAAGCGTTGCTGCGCCAACACTCCACTCCGCAGACCCTCGCTCTCCGCGTCCGCATCGTCTTGGCTGCTGCCTGCGGCATGCGCAATCTCCCCATGACCCGCGACCTCGCCTGTAGCCTCAAGACCGTCATCAAGTGGCGTGCCCGCTGGGCTGCCGCCGAAGCGCACCTTGCCACCGTTGAGCACGACCCGCCTGAGCTCAAGCGCATGGTTGGACGTGTGCTCGCCGACGCTCCCCGACCTGGTGCTCCTGATACCTTCACGGCCGAGCAGATCGTGCAGCTCATCAACCTGGCCTGCACCCCACCGGCCGATGCCGGACGACCGCTCACGGCCTGGACGCCACGAGAGTTAGCCGATGAGGCGGTCAAACGCCAGATTGTTCCCACGATTTCGCCCACCTCGGTGGGACGCTTTTTACAGGCAGGCCGCACTGCAGCCGCATCGCAGCCGCTATTGGCTTACCGCCAAGACCAAAGCCGATGATCCGCAGGCCTTTGCCGAGCAGGTTGAGACGGTCTGTACCGTCTACGCCTATGCCCCCCTCTTAACAGCCATGGGTGGGCATATCGTGAGTACGGATGAAATGACCGGCATTCAGGCGCTTGAGCGGATTGCTCGGACCCAACCGATGCAGCCGGGGCAGGTGGAGCGACGCGAGTTTGAGTACGTGCGGCATGGCACGCTGAGCCTGATGGCGAACTTCGATGTAGTCAGCGGGCAGGTGATCAGTCCGTCGCTGGGGCCGACGCGCACCGAAGCGGACTTCGCAGCACATATCGCTCGCACATTGGAGGCCGATCCGGGGGGCGTCTGGCGGTTTGTCATGGACCAGTTGAATACCCATCAGTCCGAGAGCCTGGTGCGCTTGGTAGCCGAGCGCTGTGGGCTCTCGGATGAGTTGGGCGAGAAAGGCAAGTCGGGGGTGTTAGAGTCGATGGCGACGCGTGCGGCGTTCTTGAGTGACGCGACGCACCGGATCCAGTTTGTGTATGTGCCGAAACATACCTCGTGGCTCAATCAGGTGGAGCTGTGGTTCGGAATCCTGGTGCGGCGGGTGCTGAAGCGGGGCGATTTTCCGTCGCTGGAAGCGCTGCAGGCGCGCATTGTGGAGTTTATCACCTATTTCAACAAGACGGCGAAGCCGTTCAAGTGGACCTATACTGGTCGTCCGCTGGTCATCTAACTCAGTACGGATTTTAGGATAGCTGTACTAGGGTGACAGAGCGGACGTGCGGCTGCAGTTCGTCATGGATCTGAAAGGCGTTGGTCGTGACTTCGAGTACCACCGCATCATCCTTCGAGAGGTGGCTGGCGATCCACGTTGAGAGGTCGGCATAGGCAACGCGCTGAGGTCCAAAGAGATGCTGTTGGGCGGCATCCACTCCCACCGCAACGAGATAGTGCTTGTGGATGTCTAGGCCAACAAACCGTGAGGGTGCATCAGGTGGACATGTCATGGCAAGCTCCAACCTCCTGATCAGACCGGACCAGGGCGGCCAGGTACGGCGGTTTGGACACGTGCGCTCTCACACACAGATACGAGCTGACGCAGACGCGCCTCTCAGGTGAGCGGAGTCGAACAGGGCCGTCAAACATCTACACGGGCGCGCCCGAAAGGCGTCCCATACGGTATACGACGGAGCCCACACGTCACGCGCCTGGAGCAACGTGCCTGCTCGGCTAACCCACCAGCAGTATGCTCCACACTGGACCTGGCCGCAACAGCACAGCGTCCCGGGCTGTTGGCTGACATGCTAACATCTTTTTTCTGCTCTCCCGGTCGAACTGACGAGGGGCAATGCCACGTTATGTCTAAAGATTACTGTGCGTCGGTTACGTGCTAGCCAGCTTAATATGCTCCTGTCCCGTTCTCGCGAGTGCCAGAACATTCGGCGCACCAACCGCCACCTCAGACGCAATCTTGCCCTTCGCATCGACAAGAACAGCGGACGGTGTCCCACTCGCTCCAAAGGCTTGACCGGTCGTAAAGCCCTGGTCAAGAACGACGGGTGATGTAAGTCCAAGCTGTTGGTTTATCTCGACTGTGCCGCTCGATACCACGAGCAGCTTCGGTGCGCCTTTTGGTGGATGAGCTTCCCAGGCTCTCAGGTCGTCGATCATACGCTGGCAGAAGCCACAGCCAGGGTTCCAGAAGAGCACGAGCGTCTTGCTCCCACGGAAATCGGCAAGATCAACCTGCGTGCCAGAGAGATCGGGAAGTTTCACGGCTGGAGCAGGTGTACCAACGCGTGATGGAGGAGTGTGGCCGTTGCCGCCATTTCCAGCACCTTGTGGAAGCACGGACAGTGCTGGTGCGGGCGTGCCAATGGTGCGTACGAGGAGTGCTCGAATTGCATCCGCACCTGGAGCAAGTGGACTGCCGATGGTGCCGTCCGGCTGGATGATCACTGCTGTCGGCGTCCCATACGCCTGGTATGCGTTCGCAATCTCACGGTCCTTTTGGAGCAAGATGTGTGTTACCCCATGCTCAGTGCTCTTCGCGCGGTTGTCTTCAGGCTTTCCCCCACTAATGGCGGCAATCGTCAGCTTCGTGCTATGGTCACGCTGCCAGCGGGCAATCTCCGGCAGAAGCGCCGTACATGGCCCACAGCCTGGGTCCGAGAAGATGAGCATCACCGGCTTGCTCGACGCGCGGAGTGCATCAAGCGTAAGCGTGTCGCCATAGAGTCCGGGCAAACTGAAAGGTGGTGCAGGAGCTCCGACCGGTAAGCCTAGCATGTTTGCCGTTGGAGCAGGTGCAGCGTGTGCCGGACTACCGAGCACCTTGGTTTCTAGGGTCTCAATCCGGACGAGCAGCCGTCCATTCTGTTGCATGAGATTGAGGATGACCCATCCTTCGGCTGCCACCAAGCCAAGGATAGCGCCTGCTACAACAAAACTCACGACCTGGATAGCGGTCAGACTGCTGATCCAACTGGTAGCACTTGGTCCTGGATGTTGCCACCCTTGCCACAGAACGAAGCCAGCTATCGCAGTGAGTACACCATTACGAGCAAGTGTTGACCAGCCAGCAGGCGATGAATGCAGTTGACCGAAACAATGACAGTCGGGTGTTCGACCCTGTGCGAGGTTGACACTGATGCCAACAACAAAGACGAGGAGGAGTGCCAGTGCACCAAGCGCACCCCACCAAGCGGTAGCAGCGGGGAGCAAAGCGGCGGCGACGACAAGTTCGGCGACCGGGAGCAGGAGGCCGAACGGTTGTGTCAACACCTTCGGAACACCGAAGTCCGTCATCGCTTGTTGCGAACCATCTCGATCCATGAGCTTCGCGAGTCCGGCGACGGTGAAAACCGCAGCCAAAAGCACACGAGCAGTGAGGAGCAGATAATGCATAGGAGATCTCCGATCTCATGGAACGACATTGCAGCAATACCCTTCATAGTGTTCACAACAATACTGATCGGATCGACAGACGTAAAGGTTGTTACAGCATATCATCCCTGCTGAGGGATAACAGGAATTAGCACAGCACATTTGGCCGTCTGTGCAGCAAGCAGAGGGACCACACGGTAGGCCTGCACAGCAACTTCCGCCGCCGATGTCGGTGCATGACTGGCCAGCGGGGCAGCAGGTTGCGCCGCATAGGGTTGACCCGGCTGGGCATTCACACTGGCAGGTAGTTGGATTTTGAACTTGTCCATTTGGACAGGCGATAGGCGGGCACTCACACTGGCAAGTGGTTGTATTTAGGACCTGTCCAGTCGAACATGGGCCTATGCATTGACCATTGCAGCAGACTTGACCAGCAGAACAACAGTCAGTGCCACAGGGCGTTGGGCACGGGGTACTGGTCGGCGGGGGCGTGGCTGTATTAGTGGGTGTAGCGGTATTAGTGGGTGTAGCGGTATTAGTGGGTGTCTTAGCTCGACTTTATCCATGTGATGGACAAAACGTGAAGGGCAGGGTACGCTCATCACACGCCTGACCTGCAAGAAAGGGTGCGATATGCGGAACCTGCCTTGGGCGATTATACAAGTTTTGCGACCCTTTGAATGGGTCTTCAGTGAACGGGTGGGGGAATGGGCCAAAGTCTTGCTCGTGGGGACTATTCTGGCTCCGGGCCAGCGCACCGTCACGGCTGCCTTGCGTGTCATGGGCTTGAGCTGTGAGCGCCAGTTTCAGAATTACCATCGTGTCCTCAACCGTGCGACCTGGTTGAGTCGGGCCGTCAGCCGCATCTTGCTGCGCCTGCTGGTGGACGCCTTCGTGCCAGCCCATGCACCGATTGTGGTCGGTCTGGACGACCATCTCGAACGGCGTCGTGGCCACAAGCTGGCGGCCAAAGGGATTTATCGTGATGCTGTGCGCTCCAGTCACTCCTTCTTCGTCAAGAGTAGTGGACTGCGCTGGCTGTCCATGCTGCTGCTGACACCCATTCCTTGGGCCAAGCGCCTCTGGGCCTTGCCCTTTTTGACGGTCTTGGCGCCCTCGGCGCGCTATCATCAGCAGCGTGGCCAGCGTCATAAGACCTTGCCAGACTGGGCACGCCAGATGATCATGCAACTGCGACGCTGGCTGCCCGAGCGCATGCTGGTGGTCGTCGCCGATAGCTTGTACGCTGTGCTGGAGGTGCTGGCGGGGTGCACACGCTTGCCTGGGACCGTCACCATGGTCACGCGCTTGCGGTTGGATGCCGCCTTGTATGACCCCGCGCCCGTTCGGCTGCCGGGCACCAAAGGTGCCCCACGCAAAAAAGGTGCCCGTCAAGTCCCGTTGGCGACACGGCTGCAGGACCCGCAGACGACCTGGGAGCGCTGCAGCGTCCCGTGGTACGACGGCACGACGTACCTGCTGGACCTAGCGACCGGCACCGGCGTCTGGTATCACGCGGGGAAGCCGCCAGTCGCAGTGCGCTGGGTCTTGGTGCGCGATCCTTTGGGGCAGTATGCACCACAGGCGCTGGTGTGTACCAGCCTGGAGGTGGCGGCCAAGCAGATTGTCGAGTGGTTCGTGCTGCGCTGGCAGCTGGAAGTGACGTTTGAAGAAGCGCGTGCGCATTTGGGTGTCGAGACCCAACGGCAATGGTCGGAGCTGGCGGTGCTGCGCACGACCCCGGCCTTGTTGGGTCTGTTTGCGCTGGTCACAGTCTTTGCGCATCAGCTGCTGCAGGGAGACCCGCTCCCGGTCCGCCAAGCGGCGTGGTACACAAAGTCGCTGCCAACCTTTGCGGATACGCTAGCATTGGTGCGGCAGCAGCTTTGGCCGGTCACGATTTCGTATCTGTCACCTGCCAAACCTGACATCATAGAAATTCCTCGTCCACTCTTTGACCGCCTGATGGACACGCTTGCTTTTGCTGCGTGATAGGGATAAAGTCGAGCAAAGAGGTGATCATCGGATGGCAGTGTCATCGGCAACCTCACGTACTTTACGTCGGGATGGATGTATGTCCCTGATGGCAGCCCACGTCGTCGCTGGTAATCCGTGGTCGGTCCCACTTGATCCGGTCCAGACTCGAGCTGCCGTTGGGTGTGGGGCCTACTCTCGCGTACGTGGTCATGCCACCAACGAGGCAAACAGGCTCACCACAACCAAAGGAACAGTGACTTGATTATACAAGCGAGGCACTATGAGCGGAGCCAGGGCGAAGCCAGTACTGAAGTGGCCCGCCGTAGGCGCTCCCTTAGTTGGTAGCTGCTGCTAAGGTCACCGGGGAAGAGGTTCCACGAGCAACCGGCGCTTTGGTGTTGGAAGGATGAAACGTAGGCGAAGTCAATGCTTAAGGGAGCTGCGCTGCGGTATCACGTTGCCTCTGGAAACTCGTTGGCATCCTTCGCGCTTGGGAGCTGCTTTTCTCCGACAATGAGCTCAGCCACGAGCTCGCCCGCGAAGGAAAACATGATGCTGTCCAGGTTGCGCACGGTGGGGATCGTCCGAACCCGCCGTTATGTAGGCGCAAGCTCCATGGTATGCTGCAGGGGCACGTCGGCGTGGTGCGAGTAACCCACGGCGCATGTCTTGACGATCATCTGCAGAGAGGCAACCGATGCACCCAAGGTGGCGGGAGGTCGCGCGGCGCTGCGTCCAGGGACTAGGTGTCCAGCCGGGCGAGTTGATCCAGGTCTATGATCATGCAGGGCACGAACGCTTCCTCCGAGAGATCTTGCTGGCGGTGGAAGCAGCCGGCGCGACCCCCCTGCCACGTCTTGTCCCTCCTGAGTATCTGGCGCGTCTCATCGCGGAGGCACCACCGGCCTATCTCCGTGCCTGGGATCAGTACCGCGCGGCATGGATGGGGGAGACAGCTCGGATCCTCCTGCTGCAATCGACCAACCTGGATGCCAGCCGGCTGCCGGCCGAAGGATTCCGCCTGTGGCAAGCAGCAGAGGGCCGCTTACAGGCGATCGAGGAAGGCCGTCACACGCCGAATCTGGTCGTTGCCGTCCCGACGAGACGGCGTGCTCAGCAGCTTGGGATGGCGCTGCGCGTGCTAGAAGAGTGCTTGCTGCCGGCGCTCGCCGCCCCCATCGACGAAATCCAAAATGAGATCAGTCGCGTGCAAGCTGCGCTGCAGGGCGGCCAGCACATCGTGCTGCGCACCGGTGCCCAGTACGAACTGCACCTTGAGCATGGTGACCGGCCCTGGCTGGCCGATGACGGCTTCATCGACGATGACGATCGTGCTCGGGGTGCGATCGTCTCAAATCTGCCGACCGGCTCAGTGTACAGCACGGTTGTGGAACAGTCGACCACAGGGAGTTTGGCCCTCGCGCGGGCCAACGAGGCAACCGATGTGGTGCTCCATTTTGAACATGGGCGGATCACCAGGATCGAGGCAGCGAGCGGAGCGGAAGAGCTCGGTCGCTGCCTCGATAGCCACACGGGCGAGCCGCGCCGCATCAGCCACATCGGCGTGGGGCTCAACCCCTATCTCAGCCAAGCGGTCGGCTGGACGCTGGTCGACGAGCATGTGCATGGCATGCTCTTTCTGGCGTTGGGAGAGAATCGCTATATGGGTGGCGAAAATGCGTCGTCCCTCAATATGGACTATAGCCTCGCCAATGCGAGCCTGCTGGTCGACGGTCGGGCGATCGTTGTCATGGGCAAGGTGGTGGTGTAGCAGCCAGGGTGATGCTTCAGCGACGTCGTAGATGAGGTCCACGAGCGGATGAGTCCTCGGCTGACGACGGCGTTATCTGACCCGCTCGTTCGGGCAAAGCTAGTGTACATGTGGTTCTTGGCCTGCCGATTTCGGTGACCATGGAGTCAGAAGCAGGAAAGGCCGTTACTGTTAAGAAGGGTACAAAGCGTACCTATATCGTCTAATGGCAACAATGTCCGATTTGTCGCCATTGACCATTGAATCGTCGTGCCATAAATCCAGTTCGATCATCGCCTATGATCTTGGGAGGCCGGTCAAAAATACGTCTCCAGCCGATGTCTTAACACAGTCATATCAGGCAGGCGCTGCAACAGCCGTTTCCTGCTTGTCGATTGATGTGGAAACTCCAGGTATGAGAGATCGATGCCATTTTGCGGCAGGATGTCCCGCTCGTGCTGGCTAGGTAGCGCATCCGCACAAAAATACACCGGATGACGGAAGTAGCCAATAAGGGTAGTACAGCCAGAGCATATGACTGATGATTTCCGAAGGGTAGCGATGACGCTTATAGGACGGGGCCGTGATGTTCGCCTTCATACCCCAGCATCGCACAGATTTTACCGGTGTCAGGCAGTCCCCTGTTTACGTGACAATACCCTTTCGACAGTGGAGGCCGATGTGCCCACCTGGACGCAACTGAACCAACCGATCTACCTACGCTCCAGTCAGTTCCACCTGCACACCAGCCGTTGCTGCCAGGTCGAGAAATAAGGCGCGCTTGCCTTGCGTGCCCTGGTGTGGAGTTGGTTCGCCCGGTGGTAGGGCGAGCGGAGGCAGGTCAACGAGCGCTTGTCCGACATCGTCCACTGTCATACAGAAGTGATGCAGCCCCGGGCCGTGCGTTTCGAGCCAGTGCCAGAGCGGATGGTCAGCAATGAGGGGCTGGACCAGCTGGAGGTGGGTGTTGCCAAGATCCAGATGGGTGAGCAGGACAGTGTCGCCGTTGACTTTTTCGCTAAACAACACAGGAAAGCCGCAGCGATCGCGCCAGATGATGAGGGCAGCCTCGGTATCGGGCACCACGATGGCTAGATGATCAAGCCCGCGAAACATCGTTATTCCTTCCTGCGTGGGCGTCATATCTCCGCGATGACGGCATTTTCGAGCCGGCCAATTCCTTCGATCTCTAGGCAGACACGATCGCCGGGCTGGAGAAAGCGCTGGGGCTGGCGGAAGACGCCAACACCGGACGGCGTGCCCGTCGTCACGATATCGCCCGGTTCGAGCGTCATGATTTGGGAAAGAAACGCGAGCAAATATGGCAACGGAAACAGCCATTGATCGGTCGATCCATCCTGAAGCAGCTGATCATTGACAAAGGTCCGGAGCCTGAGGTGATCAGGATGAGGTAGTTCATCGGCCGTCACGATACATGGGCCGATGGGCGCGAAGGTATCAAAGTTTTTCCCCAGCGTAATCTGATTGTTTTGGGGTTCTTTGAACTGAATGTCGCGCGCCGAGACATCATGGAGAATCGTATAGCCGAAGATGGCGGCGATGGCTTCAGCTTCCGATGCTTTATGGAGCGTGCGTCCGATCACGACGGCCAGCTCGACCTCATAGTCAAGTTGCGTAGTCATACGTGGGCAGACAATAGCCTCGCCAGGGCCGATGACTGCGCTTGGCAGCTTCGAGAAAAAGCCCGGTGTTCCGGGCAGCTTCGCACCCGGATTTTCTTCTTGATGGCTGCGGTAATTGACCCCCGAGCAGAGTATTTTGCCGGGGCGAACGGGAGCACGTAGGCGAACGGCATCGAACTTGTAGAATAGCTGGGTTGTCGTCGTTGGTGCTTGCCGGAGGAGGTTGAGCGTTGATGTAGCCGCCGAGATGGCCGCTCCACCGGCACGAACCAGAGCCAACATATCCGCAGGGAACGCGGCAAGGGTCGGGGCAGTCGTCACACGCTCCGACATCGCAGCATGTGCGGCCGCTAGGTCAACCAACCGGCTATCGACCTCCGCACCAAGCCGTTCGCGCCCGGCACTTTCAAAACAGTATAGTCTCATAGGTGCATTAACACGCCTTTTTGGATGCTGGTGGGATGAGCTGCCAGGTCCGCGAAGATTTGCGGCGCGTCCCATAGGTCGAACTGCGTCGCAAGCTTGGGGTAGGAGATCGCGCCCGACTCCAAAAGCTGTAGCGCTTCTGGGAAGCAGTTGACCGAGGCACGTGAACCCAGCACGGTCATTTCCTTGCGCGTGAAGTCTAGACCGGGAAAGGTGACACCTACACCTTGCTTGACCAGGCCGACGATCACAATGCGGCCACCTGCCGCCACGAGGTCGACGGTCTGCTCCATCGCGTGCACATTGCCCGTCGCCTCGATCACAACGGCAGCGCCCTCGCCGGCGGTTTGGTCCAGGATCGTGGGTAGCAACTGATCGCCGGCCGGCACAACCGACGCACCCAAAGTGGCCGCTGTCTCTAATCGCTCTGGCACCATGTCGGTAGCCGCGACATGCGCCCCGCGCGCACGCGCCACCTCGATCAACGCCAAGCCAATGGGGCCGCAACCCATCACCAGTACATACTCGCCGGCCTGCACCTCTCCGCGGCGGCACGCTTGCACACCGATGGCTAGGGGCTCGGCAAAAGATGCTTCAAAGGGTGATATGCCGGCGGGGACCGGATGAATATGCGTGAGTGGTGCGACGAGATACTGGGCATAGCCACCGGGCCGGTGTACGCCAATAATTTCTAGATTCGCGCAGCAGTTTGACTTACCGATGCGGCAGGGATAGCAGTGGCCGCAGCCGAGAAACGGCTCAACGACGACCCCAGTCCCGACCGGCGGTCCGCTGGCAGCTTCGCCAAGTTCGGCAATCGTCCCGGCAATCTCGTGGCCGCAGACTTGGGGATAGACAGCGTAGGGATTCTTGCCAAGATAGAAATACATATCGCCCGCGCAGATACCGGCGGCTTTAACGGCGATCAGCGCCTCGCCGGGACCGGGTTGGGGCCGATCCCATTCTCCAACGTGCATTTCGAAAGGGGCGTCAATAATGGCTGCCCGCATGCTAGTTTCCTTCCTCATGGTTGCCCTTGGCTGTTAACACATCGCCCGGAGTAAGGACAACGGAGCGTGGCACGGCTTGGCCATGCTCCTGTGCCTCGTCCAGATACCGGTTAAATTCGCGTACATCGTCACAATCGGGGTTAATATAATGGCATGGCAGTGCGGTTTCCAGGCCGAGCCACTGAGCGGCGAGTGCGCCCTCGCGGGGGCCCATCTCGGCAGATAACATACGGCCCGGTCCGCTGACGCGGGACAAAATTTCGACGGGATTGGTAATGCCGAGACAGCCGATCGTCGGACGGTACAACTCGGCGATCAAGCGCATGTCACTGAACAACGCTGTATCACCATAGTGGTAAAAACGTACCCCTGGGTCGGCATAAATCACAAAACCGATTGGTACCCCCGAAGCAAAGCTGCCGTCCGGCATTTGTATTTGCGACCAATGGTGGCATTCGACCGGCTGGACCTTGATACCCGCCACCTCGACGGCAATGCCCCAGGTGGTAGCACGCAGCTGTTCGGCAGGTAGACCCTTGGCGATCAGATAGGCCTTGACCTCGCCACCGCAGATCACGGGTGCGCCGGTGCGGCGTGCGATTTGCTCTGTGTCGCCCAGATGATCGAAGGGCGCGTGTGAGACGACGATCAGATCGACGCGCTCCAGTTCGTGCGACTTAACCGGACTACCCGGATTATCATCGAGAAACGGGTCCACGAGAATATGCTGGCCCTGGCTGGTCACAATTTCATAGGCCGCAACGCCCAAAAAGCGGATCTGTGTTGTCATGATTAAAAGGTTTCTTCAAGTGCTTTGACCAGCCACACCATTGCTTGATTGTAGGGCGTGGCAATCTTCAGCCGCTGGCCCGCGCTAACGATGGCACCGTTGATCACATCGATTTCTGTACGGCGGTGTTGCTCGACGTCTTGGAGCATGGACGATTTCGCGCCCATGGCACGCTGGAGCACGCCCGTAATCGACTCCCAGCGCTCGTGGGGGTCAAGCTCGATGCCTTGCGCGTTGGCCACGGCGATAACTTCGTCGAGGAGGCCACGCATGAGCTGACGTGTGCCGTCGTGTTCGCCAAGTTGGCCCGCGAACCAGCCGAGCAGGGCTGAGGTCGGGAGTGTACAAACATTCAACGCGAGCTTGGACCAAATCTGCCGGAGCACGGTCTCCGTCGGTGTAACGTCCAAGCCAGCTTGGATAAATGTTTCGGCAATGTGGTGCAAGCGGTCACTCATCTGGCCACTCAACTCGCCAATGTAGGTCTGCCCGCGCCCGGCATGCAGCACATAGCCGGGTTTGAGCAGCGTGCCGCTATGGTAGGTCACGCCAACCAAAACACGCTCCTGGCCCACGATCTCCGCGATACGTGGCGCGTTACCCCAGCCATTTTGTAGCGAGAGTACCGCAGTATGGGCGCCGAGCAAGGGTGCTACGTTTTGTAGTGCACTGGCGGTGTGGTAACACTTGACGAAGACCACGACCAAGTCAACCGGTCCAACTTGGGTCGGGTCGCTCGTCGCCGGCAAGCGGACTACTTGAGACTGGCCCGACGGCTCGTCAATGCGCAGCCCTTCTTGATTGATCACGGCGACGGCATTAGCAGCCACATCGATCACGGTCACATCATTATTCGCTTGAGCGAGCAGCCCGCCAAAGATACTGCCCATCGCCCCGGCCCCGCCAATCACGGCGATTTTCATCGGTTAGGCTCCTCTCGATTATCAATGCATGCTATGGCGTACGGTAGCAGGTGTAGCTCTAGCTTGCCCCCGGTGCCTGCTATAAGGGTCCCCTGGTCGGCGCGAAACATTTCTGGGTCAGCCATCGCCTGCTCGGCGTTCGTTTCATCCAGATAGCGCACATATGCTTCGCTACTTAGTAGTGCAACAGTGATCTGCTGAGGACTATTGGTCAGATTGGCGATGATGATGCGGAGCATATCCTGCTTGCGTAGTGCAAGACCGTCGACCACCAGCGGATCGTCCGAACGGGACGGCATGATGGAACCACTGGCAAACTCACCGATATCCGCAAAGACGTGGTAGAGCGGAAACACGCTGCCCGGCAGACTGTGAAACTGGGCCGGCACAGCTACTCCCCGTTCAGCCGCCATCACACCTTGCGGCCCGCTGGTTTGGTAGTAGGTCACACTGGTAACAGCGCTTTCCATGACATATTTCAGGCTGGTGAGGGTCCAGGCCGCACCAAAGAGCGACATCTGGCGTGGATCGATCTGCGGTGGCAACTCACCCGGCGACACTGCGCGCTGTGGCTCGGTCGCCACCGGATTGAAGCGTGGCTTGAGCGTGACCGGTGAGATCATAACGGGCTTGCCGTCACTAAATTGACGCGCACTGTCAACGGTCGCCGCAATCGTCGCTGCGGCCTCAACGAGCGAGGCATTGTCAAAGGCATGCACCTGTGGATTGACCGAGTAGGTGATACGATCCAACGCCATGATGGGCGGTTGTCCGCGGTTTAGATCGGTGAAATACATGTTGGTACCGCCGGCAAAGGCCACCTCCGGCGAATAGTCCGTCAAATGTTCGCGGGCGAGCATAATCCAAGGGGCCGTCGTCACGGCTTCGTTCACGTGAAAGATTAGCCAACTGCTGACGCGTGGAGCGCACTGTTCCAGTACCGTACGGAACGCACGCAATTCGGCAGCGGCCGGATCACTCAGAAAGAGCGCGATCTCAAGCGCTATACCGAGTGCGTGCGCCTCGCCGGTCGCCTGCTGTAGTTGCTGTGCATAGTGATGGTTCAGCACAAGATCGACGCGCAGATGCGACAGATGCAGTAGCCGAAGGCGTGACAACTGCTTTGCGCTGAGTGGTGCACCATGACTGGCCGAGCCCAGTCCGAGGTGTGACAGAGGCCGGGGCACTTCTGAAGCTAGCAGGTTAAAGGTTGGTACGGCGCGGGCGTGATCCTGCCCTTCCAAATGCAGCATAGCACCGCTATCCTTCAAGCTCAGGATAATACGTTGCTGTATCCGGGTACCGGCTGAGATTTCAACCGGGTATGGCAGCCGTAAGGGCGTACTATACGTTTTGAATGAGCCATCGATCCAGTTGCGCTGATCCTCTAGCTCAAAGATGTCACCGGCAAAACCAACTTCAGCCCACAGCGCCGGTGTCACTTCGTGAGCCAGTCGTTGGAGTTCGGCGAATGGGTAGCAAGGATGGATGTGTCCATCGGAGATGCGCTGCGGCGCGATGGCCAGCGGAAAGCTCGTCTCCTCCATTGTGCCGTCCACATGCAGGAGGTGGCAGCGAGCGCCGGCCACAGCCGCCGGATGCAGGATACAGAAGCCGATCCGGTTGCGGAGAAAGGTCGAGTGCGCTTCGCCATCTAGCGTCCATGTGATCGTCCCCGACCGGTCACCGGTAATCGTTCCTTGCCAATGAAAGTCGACGGGACCGTGTTGATTCGTCATTGTGTAAGAGATATGGAACGAGTCCGCGGTTACATCGATCTCCTCGGCAGATAACGTTCCCAACACAGTACTCCAGTTATGGTCGCGAATGGCAACGTACACGCGCCGTAGCACCTCATGGGTACCATGTTTGATATAGCGTAGGTCACCCGCTTCGTAGACGAGCGAGAGCGGACCGGCACGGAGCGTCCGGGACGGCGGTAACGGTGCATCAACGCCATAGCGCAGCACGTTGGCGGACAGCATACGCAATGCTCCTTCTCGTTACCAAGCGGCGGCAGCAAGGTGGTTGGTACGTTGCCTTGCTGCCGTTAGGGACGTTGTTCAGCGTTGAGACAAGGGACTACTTTTTGGCGTTGGTCTTGCTCCAAGCGTCAATCTGCTGTTGCGCTTCGGCGATGATTTTGTCAATGCCGGATTGCTTCAGCTTGGCCTTGTAGTCGGCTAACTTGCTATCAATGTTATCGACCATGCCACGGTTGAGTGCTTCGAATTCCTTCGCCACCGTGTTGACCTGTGCAATCTCATTCTCGACCGGCTTCGGGTTGAAGGTGAAGCCCATGACCGGCGAGATGTCGGCTGCATTGATGCCTTTGTCAATCCGATCCCACACACCAATATCTGTCGGGTCGGTCAGGTAGAGGTTGCGGCGGTCACCGAATTCCCAATACGCGTTCGGTAGCCACGAGGCCGTATCCATGGTCTGGCCCGGCGGTAGACCGATCACCTTGTTGGCCTTGTCCTTCCATACCCAATGCTTGCCCTCAATGCCAAAGTTCAGCAGATTGAGCAGGTCGGCATTCTGGTTGGCCTCCTCGATATACTTCACAGCAAGGTCCGGATGCTTGGACGTCGTGCACACGGAGTAACCAGTCCGCCCGATCGCGGTTGTCAGCAGCGTCTTTGGCTGGAGGTGCTGCGTATAGATCGGCACGTGATTCCATTCGGTATCGGCCATCGCCTGGGTAGAGAAGTCGCCGGTACCGGGGAACATGAAAACGCCAAACTTGAGCTGTGAGCGCTTGGCTCCCATGTCGTTATCCGGAATAATATCCTTGAGCAGATAGCCTTTCGTGTACCACTTATGGGCAAGATCGATAGACTGGCGATACTCGGGTGTATCAAGGACGAGCTGTACTTTACGAGTTGTATCCCCGATCTTCACGCCGATCAAGCTGCCACCGCGGCCACTGCCGATCGACTCGTCAATCGGATCATAGCCATAGTAGGTCGGGTACCAGAACTGGCCCCAGTAGTCTGAAGAAAGAATGGGTGTGACGTCCTTCTCATTCTTCAGGATTTGATCAAACAGGGGTTCCCAGTCTTCCCATTTCTTGGTGTTCTTCCAGTCGAACTTGTACTTGTCGATCAGGTCGGCGCGTGCCCAGAAGCCGGCATAGCTGGTCCAACCGTTGTAGATCGGCGCGGTATAAATCTTACCGTTCACGCGGGCCGCATCCCACCATTCTGGTTTCAGCCGCTGCCAGAGATTGGGGGCGTACTTCGGCAGCAAATCATCCAGCGGCACCAAGCCGCCGCTATTAACGGCCGGAATGTAGGGCACAAAACTACTTACCGAGAGTAAGTCACAGGGCTCGCCGCTTTGGAGCGTGAGCATGGTCTTCTGTGCGGCTTCAGTAAAGCTGATCGGTTGCAGTTTGATTTTCGCGCCGATTTTTGGCACCAGGATCTTATTAATGGCATCTTGAACGTCCGCCAGATCCTTCAGGGCGTTGGGTGCCCCGGTCGCCGCAAGGTAGTAGATCAGCTCTGGTACGTCGCCCGTCGCCGCAGCTTGGGTAGCGGGCGCTTCGGTCGCGGCTGCTGCCGTCGCGGCGGGGGCTGCCGTCGTGGCAGCGGTGGTTGCCATGGCTGCCATGGTGGCTGCTGGTGGTTGCGTGCCACCGCTAGCCTGTGGAGTGTCCGTCGCTTGCGACGTTTGCCCTGCCGATGGTGCACCACAGGCTACTAGCAGCAGGACGGCACTAAGGGCCATCACCGATAGGGCTTTGAACGGATGGATGCTCTTGAACATGAGCGGCTTCCTCCTACGATGAAGCGTTGGTTGGGGGTTGACCGACCGGAAGGCAGAGCACGGCTGGCGGGGCCTCGCACCATCACCTCCTTTATTATCTAATCGCCCTTTAGACTGCCGACTGTGATGCCTCTGACGAAGTACTTCTGGACGAACAGGAAGGCAAACAAGACCGGTCCCATGGCTAATACCGCCATTGCCATGCGTACGGACTCGAGCGGGGGTTTGGTACCGGATTGCATGAAGGAGTTTTCAAGAACCTGGAGATCCGAGATAATTTTGTAGAGTAAATACTGAAGGTTATAGTAGCGTGGGTTGTTGATGAAGAGCAGCGACAAGTAAAAGTCGTTCCAGTAGAACAACAATGAGAAAAGCCCGACCGTGGCTAAGGCCGGCGTGGACAGCGGCACAACGATCTGAAAAAAGATGCGCCACTCACTTGCACCATCTAGCTTTGCTGCTTCGATTAAATCGCGGGGTAGCGTAGAAAAATAGGTGCGGAGTAGCAGCGTAAAGAATGGCAGGACGAGCGGCGGTAAAATGAGTGCCAGCAGGTTGTCCTTGAGGTGGAGTGTGCGACTCATCAGAATGTAAAACGGGACGAGGCCGGCGTTGAACAACAGCGGAAAGAAGACGAAAAACGAGATCAGCCGCCGCAGCGGAAAGTCTTTTCGTGACAGGGCATACCCCAGCAGCGACATAAGCAGCAGGCTCAGCGAAGCGCCCACGCAGGTCACGAAGATCGAGATGCCATAGGCCCGTAAGATGCGCCCCGAATCGGCCAGCAAAAACTGATAGGCGTAGAAGCTGAACTTCGACGGAATAAGCTGGAAACCGTTCTCAACGAGCGCTCGTTCGTCCGTCAAGGAGGCGGACACGATCAACAGCAGCGGAACGGCACAAGCAATACAGACCAGAATCATCAAGGCGTGCATTAAGCCGCGTGCGATAGCTCGCCGCTGAACCTTGTGACTATCTTGAGCACGCGCCATTGCCATGCCTAGCCTCCCTTTCAGCTTCGAATCAGTCTAGAACAGCGCTTGATCAGCGTCGACGCGTCGCACAATCCAATTGGCCAGAACGACCAGTACGAAACCGGCGACCGCCTGAAATAAGCCCGCAGCCGATGCCATGTTGAAGTTACCGAGCGTTGTGAGTGTCCGGTACACATAGGTGTCGATCACATCGGTCGTCGGCAGCAAGGCACCCTGCTGGCGCGTGACATTAATAAACAGGTCGAAGTTGGCGAAGAAGATGCGACCGACCGCCAGGAGCACATTGATGATAATGAGCGGACGAATCAAGGGCAGCATGATGTAGCGGATTTCCTGCCACTTGGTAGCACCGTCAATGCGCGCGGCTTCGTAGTATTCGGGGTTGATCGCGATAATGCCCGCGAGGTAGATCACCGTGTAGTAGCCAAGATTGTGCCAGAGCGTCACCAAGGTCAAGATGATAGGCCAGTAGCTAGGTTGGTTAAACCAGTTGACGGGCTGCCTGCCCACGTTTTGCAGCACGTGGTTGACGACACCGTTGTCCGAACTCAGGAAGATGAAGACAAAGTAGCCAACAATGACATACGACACGAAGTAGGGAAAGAACAAGATCGACTGGTAGATGCGTGCGAAAAATGAGTCAGAAATTTCGTTGAGCAATGTGGCGAGTGCGAGTGATGCGACCAACGTTGCAACAATAAACAGACTATTCAGAAACAAGGTGTTGCGAATAATGCGCCAAGCCGTGCCCGTGCCGAACAAAAACTGGAAGTTCGTGAGCCCGACCCAACGACTGCCCCACACACCTTGAGCGGCTTTAAAGTCCTTGAAGGCGAGAATCATGTCGGGCAGCGGGAGATAGGAAAAGGTGAAGAGCACGAGCAGCCCGGGGAGCGCCATCAAAAACAGCGGGCCACTGCGTGCACGTTCTCGGTGCAAGCGCTGCATAAACGCCGTCCCCTGGGTTGGTTTCGCCGAGGCAGGCCTCGGCGTCACGCCCTGGGATGTCGCTTCGGGTGGCACCAATGTCTTGCCGCTCATCCTTATCCTTCCGTCAACATCGTCAGGTTCAAAGGGGGCATGGTTGCTGCGCTGCTCTTTCAGTTGGCCCAGCTAGGCCTGTCATGCTTGATGGATGTCATCATACCAGATGAAGAGTTGTTGTCAAGAGGCCAATAGCCGAAAGACGTACGACATGCACAGCAACTGACCTTGCTCATCGGCTCCAAGGCGGCTAGATCAAGCTCTAGGACAGCTTTTTTCGCCCTTCACTCGCTTAGTTAGCAGGTATAAACATGTCTAAACCAGTAGGCAGCCAGCGAATTTTGTGTGTGTTGAGGAATAGCTGAGGCATAGCTTTAAACTCAGACAGCTGAGCAGAGGTCTAAAACAGCAATATACTGGTTATACCAGTTTTGATCTTGATGGGTAACTGGTGCGGCTTACGATGCTATGCGGGGTGTCTTAGAAAAACGCGCCTTTTGGAAGGTGGCCTCGGCTTCCTGCAGATGGTCTTGCATTGCTTTGCGCGCTCCCGGGCGATCTTGTGCCTTAATCCGTTCAAAGACCTTTAAGTGGTGCTGGTAGGCTTTTTGAGGTGTTTCAGGCAAGCGGATGCCGGTAAGCCGGATCTCGATTAGCATTTCGACAATTGAATCGAGGAGCACCGGGTAGAGCGGATTATGCGTTGCCGTTGCAATAGCAGCATGAAATGCGACATCGGCGTCGGCCCAGCGATGTGGATCGTTCTGATGCTCGACCATTGATCGCAGCAGTACCTCCATGCGCAGCAGGTCGGTCTCATCGCGGCGCTCCGCCGCCACAGCAGCCAGTTCGACCTCCAGGAGCCGGCGAACCTCTTGAATATGCGAGAAGGCAATCTCCCCACCACCGCTCCGCAGCATCATTGTCATCAACTCGGAGACCAAGGCAGCATCGGGAGCACGCACGACCATGCGACCGCCGGGTCGTACTTCGAGCAAGCCCTTAACGACGAGCGAGCGTACAGCCTCACGCACCACCGTCCGGCTGACACCCAACAACTCGCAGAGGTCGCGCTCCGACGGCAGTTTCTCACCGGGTTTCAGCGCATTATCTATAATGAGTGCCTGAAGTTGAGCTGCCACCTGATCTGACAAACGGGTTGCGCGTACAGGCGGGCGTAATTGCTGGGCGGTGTCAGTCATGGGATCGTACCTTTCAAGCGAACCGCTTCGGCGTAAGGCTCAGGCAGTACGCGATTTGGTTTTATCAAGCTCCTGTACGGCATGGTCTTCCCAATGCCGCCACGCAGCAATCAGGTGATCCTCGAAGGGCGCTGCATCACTATCTTCGATACGCCCGTGCTCGTCCAGCCATGTGACCATACGCCGGACGCCTTCGACCCATGGCACAGTATACCGGAACTTCAGATCATGTCGGGCAGCCGTGGTGTCAAAGATGTTGCTGAACTGGAAGTTTTCGACCACGATCGCAGCCTCTTGGGGGGCAAGACGGGCAAGCGTATCGGTAGGAATGTGTACTAGCTGTGGGAGGGGCACGCCGAGCGCTTCGGCAACGCGCCCGTGATAGGTATCCCACGTCATCCATTCTTCACCCGGCGTGTGATACGACTTGCCGACTGTGTGCGCTTGGCCGACTGCTTCAGCAAACGCACGCGCGACATCGTCGCGGTAACACGCCGTCCAGAAGGCGCTGCCGTCGCCGTGCACAATGAGCGGCTTGCCTTTCCGCATCCGATCAAGGTAGGTAGTACGGCCACCTAAGGAATGGATGGGACCACGTCCTTCGCCGTAGGTGTAGGCGGGACGAATAATCGTGAGTGGAAATGCTTCATGCTCGTAGGCCACTCGCAAGATCTGCTCGCATACAACCTTGTTGCTACTATACGCATTCAAGCCTCCATATCCCTCGGCTTCGGTGACGGGGTAGTGGCTGGCAGGCTTGCGATACACGTCGACGGTGCTACAAAAGATAAAGTGCTCGGTGCGTCCGCGAAAGGCACGCACCGCACTTTCAGCATCACGGGGCACGTATCCGATCATATCGATCACACAGTCAAAATGACCTGCGGCGGCCATCTGCTGCTCGAATGCCGGATAATCAGTGCGGTCGCCCTGGATCACGTTCACGTCAACCGGTGTTGTGTATAGCTGTTGCTGACCCCGATTGAAGTGCGTAACATCGTCGCCGCGCTCAAGCAGGAAGCGCGTGAGCGGGGTGCTAATCAGACCCGTGCCACCGATGATCAAGATCTTCATGTCGTCCCCCGCCTCATTTTATATCGAATGCCATCATACCACTTGCTACGGGCCTGTCAATGCATAACGAACGTAATAGAGCTGGAGATGAGTTTATACAGTTTCGTGCGGCAGCTATAAGGTGGTTCCTAGCGCAAAATGAGGCTGATGAGGTAAAATATGCTTGAGTTCGTGGTGGTCGCGACCGTAGGGTTCGTAGCAGTGGCTGATTGATGCTTGACAAACTGCCGATGGAACAGTACTATCTGGTCATACCGGATTCAATGAATGTCTACGGAGTTTCGGGAAGCCTTCTATGACGAATTTGCGCTTCGCTATCTTTGGAACCGGCTTCTGGTCGCGTTTCCAGCTGGCGGCCTGGACCGAGATCTCCGGTGCCGACTGCGTGGCACTTTTCAATCGGACACGTGCTAAAGCACAAACGTTGGCAGCCGAGTTTAATATACGGGCAGTATATAACGATCCGGAAGAATTACTCCGGCGGGAGCAGCTTGACTTCATCGACATTATTACGGATGTTGATACCCATAGCGCTTTCGTCGCTCTGGCGGCGGAGTATAAGGTGCCGGTCATCTGTCAGAAGCCCATGGCACCGACACTAGCGTTGGCGGAGCAAATGGTCATGGCCTGTCGTGCGGGGAGAGTACCTTTCTTCGTCCACGAAAACTGGCGCTGGCAGACGCCGATCCGCCAATTGAAGCAGATTGTGGCGAGCGGAGTGATCGGTGTCCCCTTTCGGGCACGCATCGCCATGATCACCGGTTTTCCGGTGTTCGTGAATCAGCCGTTCCTCAAAGAGTTGGACCAGTTTATTCTGACGGACCTGGGCAGCCATATCCTTGATGTTGCGCGCTTGTTCTTTGGCGAAGCTGAAAGCGTCGCTTGCCAGACGCAGCGCATCCACCGTGATATCAAAGGTGAAGACGTTGCGACAGTGCTCCTCAACATGGACGGCAAGATGACGGTAATCTGTGAGATGGCCTACGCCGAAACCCCGCTGGAGCATGATCGCTTCCCACAAACGACGATCTTTATAGAAGGTGACCGCGGCTCAGCCGAGCTCAGTCTCGAC
Organism: Herpetosiphonaceae bacterium; assembly: GCA_013821605.1. GTDB lineage: Bacteria > Chloroflexota > Chloroflexia > Chloroflexales > Kallotenuaceae > JACDGP01. The sequence goes on along the minus strand of JACDGP010000069.1, from coordinate 6,521 downwards.
TACTGGATCCGAGTGACGAATGAGGACGGCACACACGCCCGACGCTACCCGCCGCCGCACTATTCCTGGGCCGATCCGGACTATGATCTCGTCCATGCGAGTATCGTCCCCTGTAACGCAAATTTGTTGGGAGCCCTTCGCGGAACTGGCATGGCCGAAACCAGTGGCGACGATAACCTGCGCACGGTTCGCTTGGTCCACGCGGCGTACAGGTCGGCCGCGAGTGGTGAGACAATACGGCTCTAAGTAACGTTATGTTGCCGGTGACGAGGAGCATGTAATGGGGCGAGAGCAGTCTCTGTTTGATCGGCTTTTCTCACTCGAAGGCAAGGCCGTTTTGATTACGGGGGCGAGCGGTGGTATTGGACGTGTGCTGGCGAGCAGCTTGGCTGAAGCGGGTGCCAATGTTGCCTTGCATGGTACCCGGCGGGAGCCATTAGAGGAGCTTAAGTATCAGATCGAAGCGCGCGGCGGCTGCGGCACGATTCTGACGGCTGATCTTTCTGAGGTATCAACCTGCCGCCAATTGGTTCGTGACGCCCACGCGGCTTTGGGTCGCCTCGATATTTTGATCAACTGCGCCGGTACAAACCGGCGCAAGCCCGCCAGCGAGGTCACCGAGGAGGATTGGGATACGGTTGTTGATATTAATCTGCGTAGCCTCTTCTTCGTATGTCAGGCTGCCCACAAGCAGATGCGCGAAAGCGGCGGCGGCAAAATTATTAACATCGGATCGGTCACGTCGTTTGACGGCTTGGGAGAAGTCTCGGTCTATGGTGCTACCAAAGGTGGGGTGGCACAACTGACGAAAACGCTGGCTGTGGAGTGGGCAGATGACAATATCCAGGTCAACTGCCTCGCACCGGGCTTTATCGTCACCCCACTGACCGAGATGCCGCTGTGGGGTGATGAACGGCGACGGCAATGGTTGCTGGATCGGATTCCGGCGCGCCGACCCGGTCGACCTGATGAGCTTGTCGGCGCAACCGTGTTTCTCGCCTCTGACGCTTCTTCCTATATGACAGGGCAAACACTGATCGTGGACGGCGGCTATCTCGCCGGTGGCTCATGGCAACAGCATGAGCATCCGTAGTCCGGCAGCCTTCGTCACCGCTTCAGCGCCCGGGAAGGTGATCCTGGTCGGCGAGCACGCGATTAATCGCGGACAGCCGGCGCTGTCGGTCTCGATTGGGCTGTATGCGCGCTGTCGCGTGGCTCCTCTCAAAACTCATCAGTTCCGGCTGCATAGTGGCAAGGAGCGGGCGACCGTCGGCCACGAGGATTTGACCGCGCTCCGGCAGTGGGTCGAACGCCAGCGTGCGGCGGAGGCCTACAGTGAGATCCAGGCTTTGGCCGCGCGGGATTATTTTGCTCCGGCGAAATACATTCTTGCATTGATGCTTGAACATGGCCTACCCACCGGACTGAGCATTGCATGGGCGAGCGAGATTCCTACCTCATCCGGACTGGGTTCCGGTGGCGCAGCCTTCACGGCGCTGGTCGCCGCCGCCGGTGCACTGCTGCCAGAGCCGCCCAGGTTGGAGCAGTGCGCGGCCTGGGCGCATTGCGGCGACATTATCGCGCACGGTGGGATTGCCTCCGCCCTGGATACACAAACCTCGCTTCTTGGCGGCGTCCTGCGCGTCACAAGTCACGGGCTGGCACAACACGTGCCGGCGGCGCCGGGCTTGGCGTTGATCGTTGGCAATACAGGCGTGATCGCAGCGACAAGTGCAGTCAACGGACGTGTCCGCCGTTGGTTGAGCGAGGCACCGGACAGCCGCATGGCGTATTTTCAGACGATTGGGACGCTGGCACGGCTTGCTCTGCCACTGTTGGAAGCAGGCGCCTGGCAACCACTCGGGCACCTTCTCAATCTTAATCAGCTCATCCTGGAAAAGATTGGCGTGTCGTGCCCGGAAATAGATCAACTGATCGCGGCAGCGCTCGGTGCCGGCGCGTGCGGTGCCAAGCTATCTGGCTCGGGCGGCGGCGGCATTATCATCGCACTGGTGCTGCCCGAGCAGCGCCAGGACGTCGCCGCGGCCATCGCCGCAGCGGGCGGCAGCGCGTTGATGCCGGCCATTAATGTACCGGGTGTCACAATCCAAAAACAGCCATCATCGTTAAGGAGGATCAACCAGTGAATTCATTCCGCATCATCGACTTGACCCACCGTTTGTTGCCGGGCGAGGAACAATACACCGTCGAGATTAAGCAACGTGGCAAGCCGCGTGAAACACCGACGGGCGACATCATGCATGACGTTGCGATGTGGTCGCATTCCGGCACGCACGTTGAAGTTTCGCTACACTTTTATGCCAACGGCAAAGATACGTCTGACTTTCCTCCCGACACCTTTGTTGGTCCTGCTATTCGGCTGGATTTTCGACACAAGCAGGTGAACGAGGCGATTACACTGGCGGACGTGCAGGCAGCGGGCGATGTACAACCGGGCGATATAGTGATTCTGTGGGAGGGCCGTGACCACCAGTACCGCACCAAGGATTCGCATGCGCGCCCGTATCTGACCGAGGAGGCCGCCGAGTGGCTGGTGCTGGAGCAAAAAATCAAACTGTTGGGGACCGACGCATCGGGCTTCGAGGTGCGCGGCGGTACGAAAGACCATCCTAATCACCACCTATTTTTTAAGCAAGGCATTGACGTACCGGTCGTTGAGTGTCTGTGTAACTTGGATCAGATTCCCGGCGCGCGCTTCTTCTTCGTCGGCATGCCCTTGCCGGTCAAGGGGCTGGACGCGTCGCCGATCCGGGCGATTGCCCTTGAGATGGCGGGACTGCCGCAGTGAGCAGCATGCTACGCATCGGCTCGGCGCTCTTTAACGCCGACCATACACGCCTCGGCGAGGAACTGCGGCGCGTCGAGGCTGCCGGTGTCGATTTCCTGCACTTCGATGTCTTTGATGGTCACTTTGTGCCGGACTTGGCCTTCCCACCGCGTACGATCCAGGCCCTACGCCCGTTGACCAAGCTCCATTTCGAGGTCCATCTGGCAGCGAACGATCCGTTACGTTTTCTGCCGGCACTGGTTAAAGCGGGAGCCAATTTGGTCTTCCTGCCGGCCGAAAGCACACCGCTGCTATACGAGGCGATTTTCGCAGTGCGCGAGCAGGGGCTCCAGGTTGGTCTTTGTCTGGCGCTGGGGACACCGCTAACTGTGTTGGAGCCGGTGCTCCCGTTGATCGATGCAGTGCTACTTTTAGGACGTGTAACCGGCGAGGGCCAACGGGGCAGGTCATTTAATGAGCTGTTGCTTGATCGCATCAGCACGGTGCGGCGGATGATCGACGCCGGTGGGCATACGGTGGAGCTGCAAGCGGCCGGCGGCCTGGAAACCGAATCCTGTGTGGCAGCAATCGCAGCGGGTGCCACGGCGCTGCCGATGGGTGCCGCACTGCATCGCGAGCACGACATGGCGGCCTACGTCGCGTATCTACGCTCCGTGCTGGAGCAAGAACTGAAAGGACAGCCAACGGCTGGGAGCACTGCTGCTCGGTCGCTGGCGACACGACCGGCGGGCCAGAGCTATCGCGTGCTCATCGCCTCGCGCTCGTTCGGACCCCACTGCCCCGAAGCTATCGTCCACATGCAAGCAGCGGGCTGTGAAATTATCCCCAATGAATGGGGACGCGCCCCGACCGAGGACGAGCTGGTGGCGCGGATCGCTGATATCCATGTCCTGATCTCAGGCACGGAACCGGTAACGGCGCGGGTGCTGGAGGCTGCCAAACAGCTCAAAATCATCTCCAAGCATGGTGTTGGCTACGATAACATCGATCTTGAGGCGGCCAAGGCCCACGGTATTCCGGTCGCCGTCGCGGGCGGATCGATCTCCGACTCGGTCGCAGATATGGCGATGGCACTGGTGTTGGCCTTAGTCCGGCAGGTCTCATCAGGTGATCGCGCGGTACGCGGCGGCAAGTGGCCACGCGTGGTCGGGATGGAGTTGCGGGGCAAGACCCTGGGGATTGTTGGCCTAGGGCAGATCGGCAAAGAGTTGGCCCGGCGGGCCAAAGGCTTTGGGATGCAGGTGGTGGCGTACGATGTTTATCCGGATGAGCGTTTCGCGCAAAGTTGGGGTATTGGCTATCTGCCACTCCCCGAGTTGCTGGCCACGGCGGATGTCGTCTCGCTACATGCTCCGTTAACGCCTGAAACGCGCAGCATGATCAACGCTGAGAGCCTCGCGCGGATGAAACGCGGGGCGTACCTCGTTAACACGGCGCGTGGTGAACTCGTGGATGAGGCAGCACTGGAGCAGGCCCTACAGACCGGCCAGTTGGCAGGTGCCGCCGCCGATGTGTTTAGCCAAGAGCCGCCACGCGGCAGCCCACTGCTACAGATCGACTCCTTCGTTGCCACTCCCCATAGCGCGGGCCAGACCAATGACGGTCTTCGTAAAATGGGCGAGATAACTGCCGAGAATGCACTGCGGGTACTGGCGGGTGAGGCACCACTTTTTCGCGTTGCGTGACGCAGTGGCCGCAGCCAGCACGACACGTTAGCAAAGCTCGTGCAGCGTGTTATTGAGCATAGTATAAAGGTGGATCACGTATGCTGAAGGTTAGTGCGAACGGGCGCTTTTTAGTGCACGATGACGGCTCGCCATTCTTTTATCTTGGGGATACGGCTTGGGAGTTGTTCCACCGTTGCAGCAGCAGCGAGGCCGAGTTGTACCTGCAGGATCGCGCGGCAAAGGGGTTCACCGTGATCCAGGCCGTGGTTTTAGCCGAGTATGACGGGTTGCTTGCGCCGAACGCCCTGGGCGACTTGCCCTTGCTGGACAGCGACCCCGCCCAGCCTAACCACGCATATTTTGAACATGTTGACGCCATCGTGGCACAGGCCGCAGCCCTCGGGTTGGTGACCGGGATGCTGCCGACCTGGGGCGATAAGTGGAACAAAAAGTGGGGCATCGGTCCCGAAATTTTCACACCCGAGAATGGGCAGAGTTTCGGCAGCTTTCTCGGCGCACGCTACCGTGACCAACCAATTATTTGGATTTTAGGCGGTGACCGTGCTGTGGAAACCCCGGAGCACCGCGCCATTATGGCGGCCATGGCAGCCGGCCTGCGCGCCGGCGATGGCGGCATGCACTTGATCAGCTTTCACCCGACCGGGAGCCAAACCTCCGCAGAGTATTTTCATGACGAGGGGTGGCTCGACTTCAATATGTGGCAATCGGGTCACGCTCGCAATCGCGATACCTATAACTGCATCACCAGCGATTACCAGCGGACGCCGGTCAAGCCCTGCATGGACGCTGAGCCGGGATACGAAGACCATCCTGCGGCCTTTAACCTGGACAATGGCTACCTTGACGACTACGACGTACGTAAATCGGCCTATTGGGCGCTGTTCGCAGGAGCACATGGTCACACGTACGGTTGCCATCCGATCTGGCAAATGTGCCAGCCCGGACGCACGCCCTACACCAATGTCCGCCGTACGTGGCACGCCGCCCTCCACATGCCCGGTTCAGCGCATATGCGGCACGTGCGCGCATTGATCGAGTCGCGCCCATTTCTGACCCGCATTCCAGATCAAAGCTTGCTCGTATCTGATCCCGGCACGGGTACTCATCATGTTCGTGCCACCCGTGATCAAGATGGTAGTTATGCGTTCGTCTATATTCCCTCCGGTAAGCCGGTAACAATTAACCTGGCCACATTGTATGGCAGCACGCTGGCCGTCTATTGGTACGACCCGCGCACTGGTACGGCCCGCAACAGTGGTACGCTTTCACGCTCAGGAACGCACGAATTCGTGCCGCCGGCCGTGGGCCCGGATTGGGTCTTGGTCCTCGACGACGTGGCGCGCAGCTTTCCTGCGCCCGGCACTGCAACGTATCGAGGCTGAGCCGCGACACGGCTACCCGCCGGTTGTAATCGCGGGCAGCCGCTATGCTACCTCCTAGCGCGAACCGACATCTTCTTTGAGCAGCCTGTGGTGGCTCGTATATTATGAGAAGAAGTCCGGGTGGTGGTGAGAGCGTGGTGATCGCTCCGGCGCTGACCGCGTCAAGTAGATCGCTCCCCACCACTGTGGAGCGGGACGAGTCTGAACCGTATCGAGTGAGCATGACCAAGCACCACGAGCGCAGACCGCATGCCCGCTCAGACGCCTGGAGCCTGAATACGTGTCGGAGGATTTGCATGATTTCCTCATCTAGACTTTATCCATTTGCTAGACAAGAACGAGATGGGCAGGTAAGCTGCAAGCACGTCCTGTACTGTTTTCATGCCTCAGCACCTGTGAGTTCCAGCTGATCCTGCCCCGTTTTCCATCGTTTTAAGTGATTGAGAACAGAAATCCACCATCGAAATCGGGCACGATCACCGCAAGCCGGGGGGTGCTGAGGCATGAAAACAGTACACGTCCGACCAAGGAGTGCTAGATGCTCAATCTGCCCAAGGAGATTATGCAGGTGCTGCGACCATTTGCGCAAGTCTTTAGTGAGCGCGTCTGGGAATCGGTCAAAGTGCTGCTCGTTGGTGCCAT
>JACDGP010000068.1 GCA_013821605.1 Herpetosiphonaceae bacterium | reverse complement strand
CTCACCCCACGGACTGTAGCGCATCGTGTCGACCAACGTGCCGCTTGCGTCGGTGATGCCCACCACGCTGCCCAGCTGATTACTCTGCAGATAGACCGCCGTGTTGCTGGTTGCCGCGACCGTGCGTTGCGCCCACACCCGCCCATTGAACATATACAGCCGCCGCACCACGTTCTGCCCCACGTCGGCCTCGATCAACGCACCGATGTAGGCCGTGGTGCCGCTACTCGTCGTCCGCGTCACGCGCGTCCCCTCGGCGTCATAGCTGTAGCTCTCCGTTTGCGAGCCATAACTGATGGTCGTCGGCTGGTTGTCGGCGTTGAAGGTAAAGGTGTGCAAGCTATCCTGCAGCATGTTGCCGTTGGCATCGTAAGGCACCGTCACGCTGTTGTGCGTCAGCACCGCATGCGGTCGGACACTGCTCGGACCCGATGCCGGGTAGGTCATCGTGTCGCTCCCTTTGGTCAGGAGGTTGCCGAGCACATCATAGCTATAGTTGTTGTTGATGGTGGTCTGTGAGCCGGTCTGCACGGTCCAGTTCGTCAGGCGATCCCGCTCGTCATAGGTGAACGTTTGTGCCTCGTTGGTCGTGGGGTCGGTATCCGTCTTGATATTCCCAGCGTTATCGTAGGTCAAGGTATGCTGCTTGACGGGCGTAACATTCAATTGCTCACTTCCCAGGCGTTGCATCGGGCCGCTATACGTCCACGTTTGCGTCAGCGCATTCCCCAGCCCGACCTGCAACGGTTGATCAAGCGCCGTATACGTCGCGCCACTGACATAGCAGCCACCCAAACTCGAACAGGCACTGCTCTGGCGCCCCGCGACATCGTAGCTATAACTCACGGTCTCATCCACCGTCGTGTTGGTCAGGTACTGGAGCGTCGCCACGCGGTCGGCGCGGTCGTAACTATATGCCAGTGCGCGGGTCTTGGTCATGCCGGGAATGGTCCAGGTGGCGCGCGCCTGATGACCCCGCGCATCATACTGCCACTGCGTCGTTGCCGCACTGTTAGTCATAGAGGTGCGTTGACCCTTGCCATTCGGCACGCCCGCTTCATCATAGCCGAAGGAGGCTACCTGGCCATTGGCATAGGTCTTCGCCGTCAGACGGTCAAGTGCATCGTAGCTGAACTGGAGCGTTTGGTTCGCGGCATCGGTTTGTTGATGGAGCGTGCCGTTCGTGTCATAGCTGTAGCTCCAGTTGCCCATGTCCGGGTCATGCATGCTGGTTTTGCGTCCGGCACTGTCGTAGACGAGAGTGGCACTGTTGCCCCACTGGTCGAGCGTTTGCTTGAGCAGATCGAGCGGGCTGTAGCTGTAGCTCGTGGTGGCATAGGTTGCCCATGTCGCGGAGCTATTACCACTATCTTCGACAACCTGCACCAGTCGGCCCAGCGGGTCGGTCAGGCGATGCGTTTGATGCCGGTTGGCGTCAATGACCGCGTGCGAACTCACGCTGCCGCTGATGCTATAGCGATGCTCCACCGTCGTGGTGTCTGGATTGGTGATGACTAGCGGACGACCTAACGCGTCATACGTAGTGGATGTCGGGTTGATCCAGCTGGCACGCGGGGTGTTGAGGTACAGCCAGAAGGTGGTACTAGCGTTTTCAGTGACGTAGTGCGCTTGCGACTCCGCTATCTGTTGGCCCCGGCCATCATACTGCTTGTCCACGACAATGTTCTGCGCGACCTCGCCGCTCTCAGTTTTGGTCTGAATCTCCTGCCCAAGCCCGTCGTAGAAGTGCTGGATTTCATGGTAATCGCCTAGGAACGTCGCGTCATCATGGAGACCTGTCACGACGTGGAACGGGAATTCCATATCATAGTAGAGCACATTCCGCGACGGGTAGTTCGGGTCATCGCCAGGCTTGAACAACAAGGTCATCCGCCCGAAGACGTCATACTGTGCCGTCGTCGTGTTTCCGTTTGGATCGGTGACGCTATTCAGCAGGCCCAATTGGTAGTCATAGCCTGCCTGTTCGGTCAGCGCCACCCCGTTGACAACCGGGTGAGTCATACTAATCGGGAAGGCATGGAAGGTAGCGTCATAGGCTGTTGTCGTTGTCCGGGCCGTCGCATTATTCACCGGGCTGCTGTAGGTACTGCCCGCCTTGGTGCCTGATTGCGGGTACGTCGTGACCGTGGTGCGATTACCGTAGCTATCATAGGTCATACTGGTATCGATCGAATGACGCACAGGTATGCCCGGCGCATCCGCATCGTAATACACGCGCTTGAGGGTCAGGTTCCCTTGGTTGAGCACGCCCTCGGTCGTCGTATTCCCGTCATACATGTACACACTTAAGGCGAGTTTGTTGGGGGTCGGGTTGCCGTCGTAGATACTGTCGTAGTCCGGGCGGTCAACGAGATAGTGCGTGGCGTCATCAAGCGTGTTGAAGGCATGCTGCGTGGAACGCACCAGTGTGACCCCAGCAAGCTCATCGATGCGCGTCAGATTGCCATATTGCACTCCGTTTTGTTGGAGGCTAGCATCGTAGGCATAGTTCGTCGTTTTGATGGCCGGCGTGCTGCTCCCTTCCACAGCTTGCTCAACACGTTGCGCTTCATAACTGAAGGCATGCCACAGGCCGGCCCATTCGCTGTGGGTCCCTTGCTCATTCGGGTTTCCACCATACCCATAGAATTGAACGGCAAAGCTGTGCACTGTTTCTTGGAGCACTGCCCCCGCACTCGTCAAGACCCGAGTATCATATTCCCGACCTCTCAGTATCTCCCGGTCGCGTAGCGCCAGAAAACACGCATTGCTATAGACGGCACTATAGTTTTCAGGAGTAGAACTTCCCGGTTTTGTGGGATACCCCAAGCTTCCACAGGCAGGATCGGTCGCAGGAAGATCGCCCTGATAGAAGCGATGCTCGGTCTGGGCCCCAGTCGGGTCGGTTTCTTTGACGTAGCTATGCCCCCGGAACTCGGTCAATGGCTTATGCAGCAGCCACATTGAGCGATCATGGAGCGGGTCGCCAAAGTTGTTGAGGTACAGGATCGCTGAGTTGAGGGCTGCCTGCGTGCTCCCAGGTGATACAACATGCGGGTCAAGCGTGGTGCCGAAGGAATTATAGGCGGGATTTTGATAACTATAGCTCCAGGTAGCCGTATTCCCCTCACCGTCATTGGTACTTTTGCTGACGACGCGCGTATTATTCAGAAAGGCACTGCGGGGGGGTGGGGGAACGCTCGCCAGCGTCACCGTACCAATATTCTCGTAGTTAAATTGGAGTGTGCCCCCCTGCCCATTGTTGACCCCGATCAACCGATTCCACCCACCATTCGGAAACTCCGTGGTCCCCCGGCCGGTCATGCCAGTGCTGTAAGTGAAGGTTGTCTTGGGCAGTGCCGAGGTTCCATCCTTGCCAATACGTTGAACGGTCTTCAGCGTCAGCTTGGGATAGCCTGGCTGGTCGCTATACGTTCCATGGCCATGATTAATCGAGGCATCGGTGGTCAGAAATTGTGCCGGGTCAGTCTCATACTTCAACTGGTATTGCCGCACCAACTCCCATGTCGTGCTCTGCATACTGTTGATCGTGATGCCGTCCAGTTGTTGCGTCTGCCGGGGCGCAGCGACGGTCCCGCCCATTTGGTCCGCAGCGGCAGGCGCGATAGTGTCAGTTGTCCTGGCACTTCTGTTAAACACAACCTGATAGTGGTCGCTGGCACCCGTGGCTGTATTCGCTCCCCAGGTAATCGACGTCGGCCAGACATCATAGTCCACCGTGCCATGGGGATGCCCATAGTTCACGCATTGATCGCCGAGCACCAATGACGTACCACCAGCCTGACTCGCACTACGTGGCGCATATGCATAGGTGATCGTATTATGGTTCGGGTCCGTTTCTTTGGACAAAAGCCAGCGGTAGGTCTCCAGCCCGCCGGCATAGCCTGAACATTGGACGAAGCCCCACCACAGATCCTCACTGAATTCATGCAGCATGCCGTCCTTCGACCAGACTTGCCAGGTGTAGCGCGGCAGCCAGCCATCCGAATTATGACCGGCGATAAAGGTGCTACTCAAGCCACGCCCTGGATTCCCGCCCGTCCCGGCATACGAGTACGGGTTGGTGGCGTTGGCAATCACGCGGACCTTGATGAACGACTCGTTCGTTGGATGCCAGTCCCATTGCGTTAAATCCCAGGTTGGCGGTGAGCCACCGGCGAGCGGGGCACCTCGCACGACATCAAAGGCTTGTCCATTGAGGACGAGGGTATAGAAAGATTCGGAGCCATTGCCCAGTTTGTTGAGCGCGATCGACCCAGTATCCAGGCTCCAGCCTTTACCCGCCCAGCCCCCCTGAAGCTCGGGCAGCCGACCACCCGTGCCATCGGTGGCATTGCTGTTGTAGCTCAACTGGAGGTTAGGCTTCATACCCCCTGGTCCAGCCGGCACATCAATTGGCATCTGGTACTGCGCCGCACCCGTATAAAATCCCACCTGCCAGCCCTGGAGTGACGGGAGATAGGCGGAAGACGGCGATGAGCCATCGCCAAGCTGGAAGGGTGTGAAGTGATTGACGATGGTCGTCGTGACCTGCTTAGCAGGATCGACGGTCGTGGGCAGGGGGACCCATGCGCCACTCCCTGACGTCCCTCCCTTGTCGTCCCACCAGAATAAGGTCAAGGCATCTTCCATCAAGTGGAGCGCGCGCAGCTGTTGGGGCGTATAGTGGACGTTAATCGTTAATGGCTGGGCAAATTGGTGAACAGGTTGGCCCAGCGTGTCGTTGGCATTCAAGAAGAAGGTGCCAAAGCCATGGAGTCCGGCAACGGGTGCAGGCACAGATTCACCAGCGGTGGGGACCATGCTATGGGAGACCAGTAACGGCTGGGTCGCCGCACCTGCTGGCAATTGAACCTCGACTTGGCCATCCGCACTGCGCAGGAGGGTTGCGGTGCCCGGCGTGAAGAGGATGGGCACGCTCTTTGCCACACTCGCCACCACACGCGCCCCACCCTCGGTGTAGACCGGCGTAACTAAGCCACGGGCCGTCGCCGAGAGCTGCGCTAGCAGAGCGGCTCCAGGCGGAAGCTGCGTGACACGTACGGTGGCAACAACAGTGGTTGTGCTCCCACCGCTCGCCTGTGCCTGCGACCACGCCCAACCACTTGTTGGAGAGACCAAGCCGGGTCCAGCTACTGGAACGGTGCCGTCCGGCACGGGCAGCGTGATGCTGAGATCGGTGGCCGGATCGGGTGCCTGATTCGTGACGGTCACACTGATAACCGCGGTATCGCCGACAGCAAGGGTGGTGGGCGTCACGTCTACATGGAGGAAAAGGCTGGGCAGGTGCGGGTCGCTGAGCGGTTGTACTTTATAGTGGCCTGGCTCGGGAGGCGCGGACGCCGTGGCGCGCAGCGGAGTTGGGAGGACGGGTCGGGCCTGAACCATCGCGATGGGTACGAAGCTGGATAGGATGGCAACCAGGAGCAGCAGCGAACAGCGGCGAAAGCGATCCATGTAAATCCTCATTTCTCGTTGTACTAGGACGACGGAAATAGCTACGCGAGATGGTAGCTAATGAGAACGCACGACGACATCGCCTCGGGTGCGAAACCCATTCACACCGCCTGTTACCAAGCGCTCAGTCTGGCGATTTCAAGCACTGTTAATTTGTGCCCCTACGTTCGGCATAATTCGCCACGACGAAACCGCACGTCATGAAATACGGTGGACCAGTTTGGTTGGGTTAGCTGGGTATCAGAGTGGAGTAGGCGATTCGTGTAGACGAATCATCTACCTGACTACGATCTCATAGAAGCTCTAGTATGGCAACCCGTACATTAGTCCTCTTCATGGAGTAGTCCTGCGGCTATGTATTTGTCGGACCTTCGGTCCTTCCGGCACCCCGCTCAAATAGCTATGATGGAGCTTATGCGGTTCCGGCATCAATGCTGTGATCGCTTGATCTGCTGTAGCCGGAGAATCCATCGTTATGATCGAAGCAACGGACCTCCATAAATTTTTCGGTGATTTTCATGCGGTGCGCGGCGTGTCGCTCCATGTTGCAGCCGGTGAGGTCTTGGCGCTGCTCGGTCCTAACGGTGCCGGCAAAACGACGACGGTGCGGATGTTGAGCGCCATTTTACAGCCGAGTCGCGGGAGTGCACGGGTCGCGGGCTTTGATGTGATGGCCGAACCCCAGCAAGTACGCGCACATATCGGCTTGCTGACCGAATATCCGGGTTTATACGCGCGGATGAATGGTCTGGACTATCTGCTGTTCTTCGCCAAACTGCTCCAGATGCAGCCGGTTGCTGCCCGTCGCCGAGCCGAGCAATTGCTCAAGCAGTTCGGCCTGTGGGAAGCCCGTGAGCGTAAGATTGATGGCTATTCTAAAGGCATGAAGCAAAAGATGGCCTTGATTCGCGCCATGCTGCATGACCCGCCGGTCTTGTTTTTGGATGAGCCGACGACGGCGATGGACCCCCAAAGTGCCCGCACGGTACGCGATGCGATCAACGAACTGCGTTCGACCAGCCGTGCCATCGTCCTATGTACGCATAATTTGGCGGAGGCCGAAGTGCTGGCCGACCGAATTGCCGTGGTGCGTGGTGGTCAAATCGTGGCCCAAGGCAGTGAGGCCCAGTTGACAGCCCAGTTGCTAGGTGACCCGCTGTGGGAGCTACGTATGGTGGGATCAGACACAGACGCTGCACAACTGCTCGCTGAGGTTGTGACTGTGGAGCAGGTGGACGGTGCCCTGTTGCGCTACCGTACGGCCGACGCGGATGCTGTCAATCCGCTGATCCTCCAACGCCTCCATAGTGTGGGCTTGCCGGTCATCGCACTGAGCGCCGTGCCGCAATCGTTGGAAGCGGTCTACCTACGCATCGTTGACACTAGCGAACCGGAACGCATGCCCCAAGCCTGATAGGAAAACAATGACTTCTGCTTCGATCGTCGCCGTCGCTCGGCGCGAAATGCGTGACACCGTGACGGACTGGCGCATGATGCTGCCCGTACTGATTTTAACCTTTGCCGTGCCCTTGTTACTGCAGACGGCACTCATGTTTCTGTTGAGCTATCTCAACGAAAACTCGACCATCATCCACCTGATTCCGTTTGGAGTACTATTGTGTGGCTTTTTGCCGGCCTCTTTTTCGCTGATTGGCGCGCTGGAAAGCTTTGTCGGCGAAAAAGAACGTAACACGCTCGAGTCGCTGCTGGCCATGCCCATGAGCGATCATGAGCTTTATCTTGGTAAATTAATCGCGGCGGTGATGTCGCCGATGGTGTCGTCGCTGCTGGCCATGTTGACCTTTACGAGCCTGATTTTGCTTGGTGCACCGGCCAAGGTCATCCAAGGGTTGACACCCTGGTTGATGGCCGAGATGGTGGCGCTGGTCATGTGTAAGGCGGTCGTGATGGTTGCCGCCGCCGTGATTGTGTCATCGCATACAACGACGACGCGCGCCGCCAACTTGCTTGCCTCACTTATTCTGGTCCCAATGGCCAGCCTAGTGCAGATCGAAGCATTGCTGGTCATTGCAGGTAACCAGCGCACGCTCGCTTGTGTTTTGTTGGCCTTGATCGTGGTGGCAATCATGTTGATTCGCGCGGGCATGTCCGCCTTCAATCGTGAAGATATTTTGTCGCGCGAACACGCCGGCTTTAGTTTTCGGAATATCACCTGGAGTTTCAAACGCTTTTTTCGGGCCTATCATCCGGCCGGCGTGGCACCCGAGCACTATACCGAGTCCTTTTCGATCATGCGCTTTTACCGACGAGAGCTGCCCGTCCTGCTATGGGACTACCGGCAGCCCCTTTTTGTCGTCACGTCTGGCTCGGTAGCGGCACTGATCGTCGGCTTTGCCTTATGGAGCACTCGGACGATTCATGCATTCGATGCCATCCTGCTGCATCTTGGTCAGTCCAATGAGCCAAGTTGGCAAGCAGTACGGCAGATGTTCATCGGTGATAGCTATATTAGTATGCTAGTCAATCTAGCCGCCCCTTTTTCCTTCGGCGTCTTTGCTTATCTGACACCACTGGTTTCCTTTGCACAAATTGGCTACTGTGCGGGCTGGGCACTCGTGCATCACGGCAGTTTTTGGCCATTTGTGCTAGGTTACATCTTGCCGCATGGCCTGCTTAAATTACCGGCACTCATGCTATCGGCGGCGCTGGGACTGCGTATTGGCGTCGCCCTCCTGTACGCGCCCAAAGGCTTTTCGATCGGCCAGAATGTGTTGTGGGCCCTGGCCAATTTCCTAAAAGTCTGGTTATTGGTGCTCCTGCCGTTATTCTTCGTGGCTGCTACGATCCAAGCTTTCGTCACGCCGCATATTGCGTTGTTCGCCTGGCGCGCGTGATATAGTGATGCTGCGCGTGGGCGACGGTCAAGCCGCGTCCCACAAGGAGCATCCATGCCATTGATCACCTACCGGGACCGTGATGTGTTGTTGGTCCCCTCGATTCTTGCCGCCGATTTTGCGCAACTGGGGAACGAGGTCCGTGCGGCTGATGCCGCCGGTGCCGATTGGTTCCAAGCCGATATTATGGATGGTCGCTTTGTGCCCAACATTTCGTTCGGGCCGCTGGTCGTCGCAGCACTGCGCCCTCACACTACGCGCCTGCTCGACTGCCACCTGATGATCCTGGAGCCCGAGCGCTACGTTGACGACTTCGTTAAAGCTGGTGCCGGCCAGATCACTGTCCATGCCGAGGCCTGTTTACATCTCCACAGTGTCGTGCACCAGATCAAAGCCTATGGCATACGGGCTGGTGTGGCTCTCACGCCCGCGACGCCATTAAGCGCCGTCGAAGAAATCATTGACGACCTTGATTTGCTGCTCATCATGTCGGTTAATCCAGGCTTCGGCGGTCAGCATTTTATCCCACATAGCCTGGACAAACTACGCCGTGCGCGGGCGCTGCTGGATGCACATGGGTCGCAGGCCCTGTTACAGGTTGACGGTGGGATTGCCGCCGATACGATCCGCGATGTTGTCGCGGCCGGTGCAACCTCGCTGGTGGCAGGCTCGGCCGTCTTTGGACATAAAGATGGCGTAGAGGCAGCGATCAACAGCTTGCGTCACGCGCTTGTGGATCTGGCATGAGCACTGTCACGCTCGCCCGCTGGCACAAAGATCAGGATGCGGCAGGGGATTAAATAACTAAGGAGGGTGTGCTGTGACACAGCTAGCGCTTCAGCCACTCACTGTTGTTGACCGTGAGTGGGTTGAGCAATTTGTTACCGCCCAATGGGGTGCGCCCATTGTTGTGGGCCATGGTGTTGTTTACCGGCCCCATGAGTTGCCAGGCTTCATTGCGACGGAAGATGGAGCGAGGATCGGCTTGGTCACCTATACCATCGCCGGTACCGACTGCGAGATCGTGACCCTTGACAATATCATGCAGGACAGTGGAGTCGGCGCGGCCTTGATTAGCGCCGTCAAACGGGTCGCCCAAGAAGCTGGGTGCAGACGGCTGTGGCTCATTACCACCAACGATAATCTGCATGCGCTGCGCTTTTATCAAAAGCGTGGCTTCGTCCTCGCCGCGCTCCATCGCAACGCCGTCGTGCAGGCTCGCCTCCTTAAGCCCAGTATTCCGCAGATTGGCAATGACGGCATCCCGATCCGCGACGAGCTTGAGCTTGAGATGGAGCTTGAAGCATAGAGATGCTGGGAGATGCATCTAGATGGTATGATCAATCATTCAAAATTTGCGTAATTTTTGCTGTCACCTCGCGTAATTTTGTCGAAGAGACAGTGCCTGCGCGATACAAAATAATCGCAGAATCTGCCGTAAAGATGCGATTGGGTCGGATATTACTCGGCTGACGCAAGCTACCGCTTGTAAAGTCGTTGTTCATCAGTTGAATACCGTAGCTGTCCTTCATTCCCTGGCTAGTAATTTGGCAGAGAATGACTTCATTGCCGGTCAACGTTGCAACTACGAGTGCAGGCCGTTTCTTAGCGGCGCTCAGATCAGAAAAGGGAAAGGGTGCAACGACAACACCGCCTTTTACAAATGCGCCCATGCAGCATCCTCTTCTGGGGTATTCCAGTCATGACCTAACACCGCTTCGGACGCGAACATAGTTTGCAAAGCACCCGCATCAGGTTGAAGCTCACCCTGCGCTTGTTCACGTTCAGCAAGGTAGGAGACAAAATCGTATACCACCCTCAAACGTTCGGGTGAAAGTTTTTCAAGCCGTTCTTCGATAAGCGATAATGTGACACTTTCCATAATGCAACTCCCATGATACTACTAATCATTATTGTATCCTAATGGCTATAGCACGCATGGTTCCTATTTTGCTGCCAGAATAGCCGAACGGCATGATCATATCCGGCACGGGAACACCAACCAACGCCAACGGCAGTCCCGCCCAATCGCTTGTATATGTAGAACATCTGAAGCAGCTACCGCGACAGATAGGCCCTGGACGAAGTGTGGTGCAGACCGGTTAGTAAGCGCGAATAACCGTTGGGTAAAGTTTAGGCGACGAGCCTGACTGCATATGGAGCTAGAACAAGTCTAGCTCTAAGCTCTTGCCGGCGACATCACTTTGTGTCGGCATCAAGCCGCTCGGTGAGGAGCCCCAGTGACAAGCCCCAGACCAAGTGTGCCACAATCATTAAAGCATTGCGGCCTCGGGGCTCACGCGCAGCATGTGGCAGCACGCCGAGTGCCGGCAGCCACCCCATGTAACTGGTAAGCCAGACGAGAAGCCCGTACGCCATCCCGGTGATTGCTGGAGGAGCAGGCAACCGCCGCGCGAGCGGCGTGTAAAGGGTACCCGTCATGGAGCCGAAGCCGAAATGTGTAAGCGCGGTAAGAAGCCGGTGATCATTTTGGTCAATGTGTAGCTGTAGACCCATTGCTTGCGTCGCCTTCCCAGTAATCTGACTAGGAGGTAATGAATAGTGTTGACCGCGGGGCAGCAATGGGTAGAGGGCTGTCATAACTGCCGTCATTGGGATAGTGGCCAGAAAACCGGCGGTTGCACCTACAAGTGGACGTGGCATGCGCATGGCGGGGCCTCCTTATGCAGCATCGTCAATCGACTGATGGAGCAGCATGAGCACAAGCTATGCCATGTGTACCGGCAGCGAAGAGTTGAGCCGCAGCACCTTGCAGGGGAGCAAAGGCGCTGCGGCTCGGGGCAGTTAGTAGGTGGGTAGCGAAGGATCGACGTCGGTTGCCCAACGCGTGATGCCACCTTCGAGGTTCTTGATGCGATGGAAGCCAGCGTTTTTCAGCAGGTCGATGGCCTTGGCACTGCGCGTACCACCCTTGCAGTACACCACGATTTCCTGCTCGCGGGGCAATTCATCGAAGTGTCCGGCCAGGGTGTTGAGTGGCACCAACGTTGCCTCATTCAGGTGGACGATCTCCCACTCATGTGGTTCGCGAACGTCTAGCAAGAACGGATGGGTTCCTGGCGCGCCCATCACCCCTGCCAGTTGTCGTGGCGTAATCCGTTCCTCGTCGGTCAGACCATCAGAGGTCGGGGCAATACCGCAGAATTGCTGGTAATCGATCAGCTTGGTGACGGTGGGGTGGCTACCGCAGACCGGGCAGTTCGGGTTCTTGCGCAGCTTCAGTTCGCGGAAGCGCATGTCGAGGGCGTCGAAGAGCAGCAAGCGCCCGATCAATGGAGCGCCCGCACCGATAATGAGTTTGATCGCTTCGGTCGCCTGAATCGTGCCGATGATGCCGGGCAGCACACCAAACACGCCGCCCTCGGCGCAGGAGGGGACCAGTCCGGGTGGCGGTGGCTCTGGATACAAGCAGCGATAGCACGGTCCTTCCTTGACAGCAAAGACCGAGGCCTGACCCTCGAAGCGGAAGATCGAGCCATACACATTCGGCTTGTTCAACAGCACGCACGCATCATTAACCAGATAGCGCGTCGGGAAATTATCCGTCCCATCGATCACAATGTCGTAGGGCCGCAGAATGTCCAGCGCATTGTCCGACGACAAGGCCGTGTTATAGGTCTCGACCTCGACAAACGGGTTCAGATCATGGATGCGCGCCTTGGCCGACGCGTGTTTCGGCTGGCCGAGTGTACTGGTGCCATGAATAATCTGGCGTTGCAGGTTCGACTCGTCGACGACATCGAAATCGACCAGTCCGAGCTTGCCGATGCCGGCAGCAGCGAGATATAGGCCTAGCGGCGATCCAAGTCCACCCGCCCCAATTAGTAAGACACTGGCATTTTTAAGCTTCTGCTGACCCTGCAGTCCAACCTCGGGCATAATTAAATGGCGGCTATAGCGCCGGATTTCATCATTTGAAAGCTGACTATCCATATACTCGATCCTCAGTCCTTGGCGTTCCCGCCTGCAATGGCCGGGATGATGCTGATCTCATCCCGCTCCGTCAGCGGGGTTGTTTCTCCATCCAGGTAACGAATATCGTCGTCGTTCACATATACATTGACGAAGCTACGCAGCTTGTCATCGGCAAACAGGTGCTTACCTAGGTCAGGATACTGCGCGGTCAAGGTCTTCAGCGCCGCGCCAACCGTGGGCGCTTCAATGCTGACCGAACTGTTGTTGCCTGCATATTGGCGCAGGGCAGTTGGAATCGAAATACGTGTCGCCATCTTACTCCTCGATCACAAGCTCTTCTAGCAACCAGTGTTGCCCGTCGGTCGATAACAGTGCAGTCGTCATTTCGCCAGGATTGCTATCGCGTACCGAAACGACGACAAACGAAAAATCCGGTCCGCCGCCCGCCCCGGCGGCACCGATGCGATCACGTTCGGATAACTTGGCACGGTCGTCAGGATGTGAATGATAGCAGCCTACCAACTCCAGGTTACGGGCACGAGCCGCGCGGTCAGCTAGAAGATAGGCCTTGGGTGGAATATAAAAGCGGTCGCGGAGCGAGTGATCACTGTCTGTTTCAGTCAACGCGATCTCATCCGTCCACACGTTTTCCACCGGCCATAGCACCTCGGCGCGTTTCTGGCTGCCGTTGAGCGTGCCCAACAACAGCCCACAACACTCGTGCGGATAGTGCTTGGTACCTTCCGCGCGGATGCCATCGGCAATAAGCGAGGTCAGCACCAACGTCATATGCCTGCGCCTGCCATGCCATCGTCGCACGCTTCATCCCAAAAACGTTCGCTTAAATATTTCGAAGCATCGTCGCACAGGATCGTGACAATGACGCCTTCTGTGAGGCGGTGAGCTACCTGGAGGGCTGCTACAACATTGGCCGCAGCAGAGATGCCGACGAGCAGGCCTTCAACCAGGCCGAGTTGCCGCGCCATCGCAAACGCTGCTTCGGTCTCTACTTCGATGAGCTCATCGGGGAAGTGCGGATCATAGATGCCTGGTACCATGGTGGTCGTTGCCATATGCTTGATGCCCTCGATCCCATGTATGGGGCCGTCGGGTTGCACGCCACTTAAGTGGATTGCCGGATTGTACTCACGGAGCCGGTGACCGGTGCCCATAAAGGTGCCACTGGTACCGAGCGCCGCTACAAAGTGCGTGATGCGCCCGTCGGTTTGGCTCCAAATCTCGGGTCCGGTCGTATGGTAGTGCGCTGCGACATTGGCCGGGTTGTTATATTGGTCGGGGTAAAAAAAGCGGTCGGGTTCGCGCTCCACCAGCGACCGGATCGTCTGAATCGCCAGGTCCATGCCCTGCTGAGCGTCTGTCAGGAGCAGTTCGGCCCCAAGTGCTCGCAGGATGCGCTTGCGTTCGGGCGTGGCATTCTCTGGCATTGCCAACGTGACTTGGTAGCCGAGGGCCGCACCGACGGTGGCATATGCAATGCCGGTATTCCCGCTGGTCGCATCCGCGATACGCATACCGGGCCGCAGGAGACCCCGTTGCTCACCATCGCGAATCATCCAAAGCGCGGCACGGTCCTTAACCGAGCCACCAGGATTGGCCCATTCGGCCTTCGCATAAACTTCAACTTCAGGTGGGAGATCAGGGGCAATCCGTTGGAGCGACAACAGCGGTGTATTGCCGATCAGGTCGAGCAAGGTTTGGGGGCGCGTCAGCGGTGACGGTTCCTTTAATACTACAGCCATGTTATGTTTTCCACTAACGCTATCAAAAAGGATAGGTTGGTTAGTCGCCTTTGTCAAGAATAATGCCAGCAGCTCCTGTCGTCCTCGTTAAAAGACGAGGCAGGCAGGATGAGTTCCTGCCTGCCGATCGCCCATCTGGACTTAGTAACCGTAGAGCTCGGCGACCTTGTTCCAGTTAACCACGTTCCACCAAGCCGTGATATAGTCGGGCCGCTTGTTCTGATAGCGCAGATAGTAGGCATGTTCCCACACATCCAGCCCCAGGATCGGCGTCTGCCCATCCATTAGAGGACTGTCCTGGTTGGGCGTACTGGTGATGCTCAACTTGCCACTGCTATCTTTAATCAGCCAAGCCCAGCCGCTGCCAAAGCGGGTCGTGGCCGCTTTGGCGAATTGCTCCTTGAACTGCGCAAGACTGCCGAAGCCGGTGTTGATGGCTTGGGCGAGCGCACCCGTTGGTTCACCGCCGCCATTCGGGGCCATAATTTGCCAGAACATCGAGTGATTGGCGTGGCCACCGCCGTTGTTACGAACCGCCGTGCGAATATCCTCGGGCACGCTGGTCATGTTGCCGACCAGATCCTCGATGCTCTTGTTTTGGAGCTCGGGGTGCTTCTCCAAGGCTGCATTGAGGTTCGTCACGTATGTGGCGTGGTGCTTGTCGTGGTGAATCCGCATGGTTTGTTCGTCGATCGAGACTTCCAAAGCGTTGTAGTCATACGGCAGCGGGGGAAGTTGAAATGCCATTGTTATCCTCCAAACTAACGGCTTGTTCCATCGTTAGCATACACCAGTTTAGGCAGCAGCGGCAACCTTTCCTGTACGAAAGAACAGGAAAGGTAGGAAAGGCTATTGTAACGTCTGTGCAACAGCCTTGATTTTAATTGAAAGTGCGTATTGACGCCAGCTTGCCCACAGCGTATACTCGTTGTATTCCCTTTCAGCGACCGTGTACTACACGTGGTTGTCGACAGTCTTCGTACCAGATCTTTCGCGTCCTGCGGATACGCCGGGGACATGTCGTCTTTGCATGGTACCTCCTGACGGCAGCACGTCTGCGGAATGGGAGGTTTGCCATGTGCTGAGACCGCTTCGCTCCACATCCTGCTGCACTGTGAGGTGGTGGATGGTCCGTCGCTTGGCTTATGGCATCGTCTTGTTCCTGGTCATGGGCTATCCGCTGGCGTTGAGTGCGCATCCACCTACTGCATGGGGCGCAGGGACGCCGGTAACGACTTTTGCTCCGCCTGCCAGCGTCGTCATTAGCCAAATCTACGTTGCCGGCGGTGGGCTTGACGCTGCTTGGGCGAATGATTTTGTCGAACTATTCAATCGAGGGAGTGAGCCCGTTTCACTGGGCGATTGGTCCATACAATATAGTCCCGATATCGATCCGAGTTGGCTCGATCAGAACAAGAGCGATTTGCCCCCGGTATCTCTCGCGCCAGGTCAATATTTTTTAATCCAGGAAGGTGGTGGATCTGCTGGCGGTGCCCCACTTTCTGCACCCGATCTCAGCGGCTTCATTAACCTGTCATCCACGAAGGGCAAGCTGGCGCTCGTGAACAGTACGACGCTGCTTACCTGTGGTGACCAATGCGCTGGCGGCGATGGCATCGTTGATTTTGTTGGCTACGGTGATGTTACAGACTATCAGGGGCAACCAGCGAGCACACCGCCAGACGATGGTTCATCGTTGCTGCGTAGCTATGGAGGATGTCTTGACACGCTTAACAATGCTGTCGATTTTATTAGCTCCCCGGCTGTGCCACGTAACAGTGTTGCGGCGATCAGCCCTTGCCTCGAACCGACAGTGACAGCTACCGAGGCACCGACGCCAACCCTCTCCGCTACCGGTACTGCGACCCCCACAATTTCGACCGCCCCGACCTTGACCGAGGCCGCTACCAAAACGGCGACCACGACCCCCACGCTGCCCAATACGCTAGTCCCTGCGACGCCATCAACAACCCCGTCTAGCTTTCCAACACCGGTGAACCCATCGCCAACTGCAACCTTATCGCCGGTGCCAACCGAGGTGACACCGCCGTCACGCACTGCTTCTCCAATTCCATCCGTTACCGCGAGCCGTACACCGACGGCGACGCATACTGCAACAGCTACCCACACACCATCGCCGACCAAGCTCCCAAGTGCAACTCGGACGAATACTGCTACCGCGGAGCCTACCAATACCGGTAGACCGAGCACAACGCGGACGAATACGTCGACATCGGAGCCCAGTCATACACCATCAGCAACCCATACCGTTTCACCGACTCGCACAGCCTCGCCGACCCGTACTGCCTCGTTGACCCCAACTTCCCGTCCGGTGGTCGCTTCACCGACCAGTACCAGCCTGTCAATCCACACGCTCACACCTGTGCCAACCAGCAAGCCCAGTGCAACTGTCCGCGCCTCAAGTACGCTGGCCAGCACGTTCACAAGTCCGGCCGCCCCGCCTCGCACAACAGTTGCGCCGACTCCGAAGAGCTTGCTGCCAAGCGCCTCTCGACCTGGTCAGCCGCGCACTCCAACGCAATCGCCAGCATCTCACACCCAACCACCGGTGCGGCATCCACCGGTTAAAGGCATTGCATCGCCAGCGAATGCTGCAACGGAAAGTCAACACCCCGCTACCGCTCCATCCGCAGCGCCGTCGGCTGCTCTGCTCGCCCCTACCAATGGTCAGCCCCATGCGGTCCTGATCCAACAACTGCTCTACAATCCGCCAACTGCACATCCAAATGATGAATGGGTCGTACTACATAATGCGGGCAATACTGCCATCGTGCTACACGGCTGGACGCTAGCCGATGCGCAGGTCGCCACCAAGCTGCCCAACATCACGCTGTCCCCACACGACGTGGTCGCCATTGCTGCGACCGAGGGCGCTGCGCTGACAATACCCATCGGCATTCCAGTTGTACTCCTAGGCCATCGAATCGGCAATGGATTAAGGAATGCTGGTGACCGTTTGATCTTGCGGGACGGTGGTGGGCGGCTTATTGATGCACTATCTTGGGGTGATGATCCGAGTGTCTTTGACCCACCTGCGCCTACTGTTGCGCCTGGCCATTGGCTTGAACGACGTGACGATCACGACTCCGATAGTGCGCGTGATTGGATCGAAGGCGGACCGCCCGGCGATGGGCCGCTTCCACCAGTAGCGAGCGAACCATCGGCCGCAACTGCACCATCACCCGGTACTCCTATGCCTGCTCTGCCTAGTGTCACAGTTGCCGCTGCTCCCCCCAGGCTTGCGGGGCAAAAGCGAGTGATATTAAGTGAGATTGCCCCTAGTCGCCCATTTATCGAGCTTTATAACATGGAGGCGACTGAAGTCTGGCTTGGTGGCTGGGAGCTACGGATCGACGGAAGCGCCTCCTTTCCGCTGAGTGACGACACCCTCATTCCGGCCCACGGCTTCGTCCTGATCGAGGACCCTGATCTGCAGCTATCAGCGCAGAACGGCGCGGTGCAATTGATCGATGACGCTGGCACGCTGGCCGACAGCTTCCAATACACTATGATCCCGGCCAATCTCAGCGCAAGCCGCTACCCAGTCCACGGGGGTGGTTGGCAACTGGGGACACCACTCACGCCCGGCAGTTGGAATCTGCCAGCAGTCCCTACAACCCCAACGACTGACCCTGAGCCTTCCGCAGAAGCGGTGCGCTCGTCACCGGCTGCCCCTACCACTCTGGGCATGTCACATAGTTGGACGCTGTATAACACTGCTATGCCGCTAACAATTGTGCTTGCAGCAGGCTGGCTGATCTGGAGTCGGGTGAAGCGCGGCTTATAGGGTATTGATTCGTTTATAATACGTTAATGCAGTGTGTGCTCATTTCAACCTACGATGGTGGTCATCAACCGTTTGGCCTTGCTTCACCGGCGGCATGGCTCCAGGCGGCCGGTGCTGATGTTGCCTGCGTCGATCTTGCCGTAGAAGCGTTGCCGCACGCGACACTTGCCGGGGCGGATCTGGTTGCCTTTTACCTGCCGATGCATACTGCTACCCGCATCGCATCGTCGATCATCCCTCAAGTACGCCAGCTCAATCCCCACGCGCATCTGTGCTGCTATGGTCTCTATGCTCCCATGAATGAGGCTTTTTTGCGGAGCCTAGGCGTCGCCACCATTCTTGGGGGTGAGTTTGAACAGGGGCTGCTCGACCTCGTAGCCGAACTGGGAACATTGCGTCAGCCTATCGAACCATGGGCGCAGCGCCAACCGCTAGTTTCGTTGGACCGCCAAACCTTTCTTGTCCCCGACCGCAGCACGTTACCGCCGCTTGCCCGCTACGCGTGGCTGCAGACGGGTGCTAATACCAAGCGCACGGTCGGCTATACCGAAGCGAGCCGGGGCTGTAAGCACCTGTGCCGTCATTGCCCCGTCGTACCGGTGTACCAGGGTCGGTTCCGCATTGTGCAGCCCGAGGTGGTGTTGGCCGATATCCAACGCCAAGTAGCAGCGGGTGCGCAGCATATCACGTTCGGTGATCCGGACTTCCTGAACGGTCCGCGCCATGCGTTGGCGATCATCACGGCGCTCCATGAGCAGTTTCCGGACTTAACCTATGACGCGACGATCAAAATTGAACATCTGCTTAAGCATCGTGCATACCTGCCACTGCTGCGCAATACCGGCTGTTTGTTCGTGACAACTGCTGTTGAGGCCCTTGACGATACGATCCTGGCGATCTTCGATAAGCGGCATACTGCTGCAGAGTTCAAGGCGGTCGTTGCACTGTTCCGGCAGGTGGGGCTAGCGCTCAATCCGACCTTTGTTAGCTTTACGCCGTGGACCTCGCGCCAAGGTTATCTCGCGTTCCTCGCGGCCATTCAAGAGTTGGAACTGATCGAGAACGTCGCTCCAATTCAATATGCGATCCGTTTGCTGATTCCGGCGGGCTCGAAGCTGCTTGAGTTGTCGCAGGTGCAACAGTTGGTGGGCATGTTTGATGAAACGGCCCTCAGCTATCCATGGGTACATGCGGATCCGGAGATGGATCGCTTATACACCGATGTCCGTCAGGCCGTCCAAGCAGCGCAGGCACAACATGCACCCCGTCAGGCGATCTGGGAGCGTGTATGGTCGCTGGCTAAGGCCGGGCAAGCGCCGGCGAGAGACGAGCGGCACACGTATGCCGGTACGACAGCTGGCGTGCGGCGCGGTCCGATTCCCTACCTCAGCGAGCCGTGGTACTGTTGAGCAGAGCCTACTGAGGAGCAGGTTGCTCCTGAGCTGATTTGAAATGTTACCGAAGAGAACGTGTTTATGGCTAACGCTGACAAGGCTACGCGCCGTATCTTGCTCCTAACGACCGCGACGACCTACCGTACTCAGGCCTTTGCAGAAGCTGCCCTGCGCCTCGGTGTTGAAGTGGTGACGGCGACTGATATGCCGCACGAGCTTGCGGAGTTCTGGCATGAGGAGCTTGGTCTCCGCTTCAATGATCTTGACCAGGCGACGGAAGCGATCATTGCCTTTGCAGCGACCAAGCCGCTTTGTGCGCTCCTTGCGGTTGATGATAGTGGGAGCTTGCTCGCTGCGCAGGCTAGTGCCGCACTCGGCTTGGTGCATAACTCGCCGGCAGCTGCTGAAGCGGCAAGAAACAAATACCGCATGCGGACACTGCTGCAAAAAGCTGCTGTTGCCTCGCCCCCGTTCCGGCTTTGTTCAACGGCGGAGGACATCCAAGTCCTTGCTCACGAGGTGTGTTATCCGTGCGTCGTTAAGCCCCTGGAATTATCAGGGAGCAGGGGTGTCATACGTGCCAATAATCCGGCCGAGTGTGTGGCAGCCATTGCGCGTTTGGCCGAGCTGCTGCATACCCTCAACCCCGCTGATGAAGCGCAGCCGTTTTTGATCGAAGATTTTATTCCTGGCTTTGAGATCGCCCTGGAAGGCTTGCTGGACGATGGGCAATTACATGTGCTGACCTTGTTCGACAAACCTGATCCGCTTGATGGACCGTTCTTCGAAGAAACGTTGTATGTCACGCCATCACGCCTACCTGCTGATGTACAGGCCGCCATCGCTGAATGTGCTGCCCAGGCAGCAGCCGCATTGGGGCTGGTCGTCGGGCCCCTGCATGCCGAGTTACGAGTCAACGAGCAGGGACCGTGGATTGTTGAATTAGCAGGCCGCTCGATCGGCGGTTTATGCTCACAAACACTGCGTTTTGATGAAGGCATGTCGCTGGAGGAGTTAATCCTGCGGCAGGCGTGCGATCTCCCATTGCCATTGCTGCAGCGGGAACAGCAGGCGCGGGGTGTGATGATGATTCCAATCCCGCGAGCCGGAATGTTGGCTTGTTTCGAAGGTGTGGCCGAGGCCGAGGCAGTGCCGGGCATCGAGCAGGTTGAGATCACGGCGCGATTATATTACCCGCTCGTGCCCCTGCCCGAAGGGGATAGCTATTTAGGCTTCATTTTTGCCCAGGGTGATACGCCCGACGAGGTCGAGCAGGCTTTGCGCGAAGCTCATCGCTGCTTACACTTTGAGCTTAAGCCAACTATTCCACTGCTCCAACTCGCTTGATTATTTCTTCTGTTGTGGGGCGGGCGCGCCTTTGCCACGCTGCGGTGCGGGCGCACCTTTCCCGCCTTGGCCAGGCGGGGTCCAGCCAGGCGGCATCTGGGCGTTTGCACCAAAGAAGAATTGTTCCATTTGCTCCATAATCAGCTTACGAGCCGCCGGGTCGGCCATATTTAAGCCATAATGATTCATTAGGATCGTTTCCTGGGCCGGCCACAGGTTCCACGCCGCCTGTGAGACATTGTCGTAGATGCGTTGTCCCAACTCACCGGGGAAGGGTGGTTTATCGAGCCTGGGCAATTCCCGGCCTAATTTTACGCAGTTGACCATGCGAGCCATGGGGAGCCTCACTTTATGCAGATATACCGTGATGCGATTATACTCGTTTTCGCTCGGCGAGGCATCTGTGATGCGACATAATGGCTCTCACCGCTTGCGCATTATCTACTTTGGCATGCCCTGCGCGTTTTCGCTGGCTCCGCTTCAAGCGCTGCTGGCACATAGGCATGAGGTGGTCGGTGTGTTTGTGCCAGCCCAAACAGCACCGCTGCCAGGGCATACAGCACCAATTCAAGCCATCATCTCGCATCAGCAGCCCGCGTTTTTGCCCTTGGTCAGCACCGACTCTAGCCAGAGCCTCGTGCAAGTCGCTTGGACGCATAGTTTGCCTGTTTGGGAGGTTCGGCGACTGGCTGCCCCGCAAACCCTGACAACGCTTGCAGCACTACAGCCGGATCTGGCCGTCGTGGCCTGCTTTTCGCGGCGGATTCCAGCTCCCATGCTGACTCTGCCCGCGCTCGGCTTCCTGAACATCCACCCATCGTTGCTGCCGGCCTATCGTGGAGCTGCGCCGCTGTTTTGGAGCTTCCGGGATGGCATAGCTGCGACGGGTGTGACGGTGCACCGCATGGACGCGGGGTTTGATACCGGCCCGATTGCCTTGCAGGAAGCGATCAGCTTGCCGGATGGTTGCTCTGGCCCGCAAGCTGACCTGCTCTGCTCAACCCTCGGGGGCTCGCTCCTTCTGGCAACAATGGAGGCACTCAATGCCGGCACACTCGAGTGGCGTGAGCAGCCAACCGAGGGCACCGACGCGCCCTGGCCGCAGGCCAAGGATTTTGTGATCAGTACGTCTTGGTCAGCGCAACGAGCCTATAACTTTATCTGCGGTACTCTCGAGTGGGAGCAGAGCTATCCAGTTGCGGTAGGCGGTGAGCAACTCCATTTCCAAACGGCGTTGGCCTATGATCCCCATGCAGTGCTAGACACACCGTATGTACGTGTGGGGCACGAGATGCATATTCAGTTCAACCCGGGTGTGCTGCGAGCAGCGTTGGCGGATAGCTAAAAAGCGGGGTCCAGAGTGTGCTGTACGATGGGCTCAAGGAGGATAAGCAGATGAGCCAAGAGCAAAGTTGAAATCGGTGCATGCGTTGCTGGCTGGCAGCATTGACTATGCCGGCTTGTTTCCACCGGCAGGCCTAGCGATGGATCGGGCCGTAGCTAACTACGCCACCTACCGTATGTCGGATGACGTCTGGGCGCTCGGTCGTTTTATTCTCCCGGTCATGCGCTTGGAGGAATGGCAACAGGTTATTGCCCGTATGCCCGCCGATGGGGCCGGTCCCTGGCGTTTGAGCGTGCTAGGGAGCGGCGACCTAGCCGCCGATTTGATGCATGTGCAAGCCTTTAACCATCACGATCAGGGTGCGGATGGGGCCATTATTGACGCAATCGAGCTCAAAGCGACGAGTGCCGGCGAGATCGCTGGGCTGCTGGCTGGCCGACCATCAGGGCTTGATGCGTATGTTGAGATCCCGCTTGATGACGCCTTAGCCGAAATGATCGGGAGGCTGGCAGAAGTCGGAGGGTGGGCGAAGGTACGAACGGGCGGCGTGACGTCGGCAGCATTTCCGACAGCAGCTGCGCTGCTCAGCTTTATCAACGGTTGCCACGCTGCGAACGTCGCGTTTAAGGCAACTGCTGGCTTGCACCATCCGCTGCGGTCGACCTATCCCCTCACCTACGAAGCAACAAGCGCGGTCGCGCCAATGTTTGGGTTCCTGAATCTCTTTTTGTGTGCGGCTTTTATCCGGGTAGGAGTGTCCCCACAGGAAGCAGTGGGGATCTTGGAGGAGTCTGCGCCGTCGGCTTTCCAGTTTCGCGACGATGGTGTTTCTTGGGGTCCTCATCACCTCCTCTTGGACGATCTCCAGCGCACACGTCGGACCTTTGCACTATCCTTTGGCTCGTGCTCTTTTACCGAGCCAATTGACGAATTGAAAGCGATCAACTTGCTATGATGCTCGCTGTGAATCAAACGCACCGGCCTGATCTCACCTCCTGGGTGGCCTCTGCCAACGAGCCGCAGACGGATTTTCCGATTCAGAACCTGCCTCTCGGTGTTTTCCAACGACCGGGCGACGATCACTCACCACGGGTGGGAGTCGCAATCGGCGACCAGATTGTGGATATGGCTGCCTGTCTGGACGCTGGCCTATTCGACGGTCCGGCGCTTGTCGCGGCAGAGGCTTGCGCAGCCCCAACACTCAATCACTTAATGTCCACAGATCAGGCGACACAATCCGCCTTGCGGGAACAGCTTAGTAACCTATTGCGCCAGGATGATCAACGCTCTGTAGGTAACCAGCCACTGGTCGCGCGCTTCCTCGTACCCATGACCGAGGCCACGCTCCTGCTGCCAGTCGCCGTTGGCGATTATAGTGACTTTTATGCGTCGCTTGAGCACGCCACCAATGTCGGCAGTATGTTCCGCCCTGATAACCCGCTGCTGCCCAACTACAAATATGTGCCGATTGGCTATCATGGCCGAGCTTCTTCCATCGTTGCAAGTGGTACGTCCATTCAGCGACCGCATGGTCAAACGCGCGATCAACCAGCCATGGAGCCAACATACGGTCCATGTAAAGCGTTGGATTATGAGGTGGAGGTAGGAATTTTTGTTGGTGCCGGCAATATGTTAGGCGAGCCGGTGCCGATAGCGACGGCTACAGAGCACATTTTTGGGCTGTGTCTGCTGAATGATTGGTCGGCCAGGGACATCCAGTCCTGGGAATACCAGCCCCTCGGCCCGTTCCTGGCAAAAAGCTTTGCGACCACGCTCTCGCCCTGGGTCGTGACTCTGGAGGCACTGGCCCCTTTTCGCGGCCCGGTAGCGCAGCGACCGCTCGGTGATCCCCGGCCATTAGATTACCTCACGAGTCCTGCCGATCAACAATTGGGCGCTATCGACTTAACGCTTGAAGTCTTCCTTGCCTCGCACCGGATGCGTGAGGCCGGCCAGCCATCCCTGCGGCTTAGCCGCAGTAACTTCAAAAAGTTGTACTGGACGATGGCACAAATGCTTACGCATCACACCAGCAACGGTTGCAACATACGTCCGGGCGATCTGCTTGGCAGCGGGACAGTCTCGGGAGCGGCGAAAGATGAGCGTGGCTGCTTGCTGGAGTTAACGTGGCGTGGAGCCGAGCCGCTGACGTTGCCGGATGGCGAACTCCGGCGGTTTCTCGAAGATGGTGACGAGATCGTAATGCATGGTTATTGCGAGCGTCCGGGAACCAGGCGTATCGGCTTTGGCGAGTGTCGTGGGATCATTCGAGGAGGCCGCAGTGTCGGGTATAATTGCTGATTGTGTGCCGTCTACTGAGCATCGCCAGTGGTAGGTGGAAGCTGCAGACATTTCAAGATAATCTGACCGAAGATTATTAGTGCAAAACATAGGTTACAGTCGTTTTTCTAAAGTCATGCCTTTAAACAGGACCTCGCAGTGCCACAAATGCTCCGACCTATGGTATTATTACGAAAGGTTAACAATCATTGAACCCTTGAGATCTATTTAGAATATTTGTGCGTATAATAAGCTTGTACAGGCGCATTTGATCTAAATTTTTAATATAAGAAGGAGGTGGCGCAGTGAGTAGTCGCTACCTTGAGATGGTCCGAGGCCAGCAGCGTCGAGCCGGTTTCAAATTCACCGCAAAGACGGGGTTGGCTATTTTGGCCGTGGTGGCCATGCTGGGCTCGGCGGCTTATTGGTGGGGTGTGCAGCACGAACTCACCAGCAATACTATCGTCGCCGCCGCGTTTACTGCAATTATGGTACTAGCACCGCCGTCACTGGTTTCATTCTTGATCCCGTGGTCACCGGCGGGTATGCTGTTACAGAAGATTCAGGCCCGGACCTGGGGCTATACGGTTATCACGGTTGCTGCTTTATTCCTCTTGTATTACTCCTATGATATCCAATATGCTTGGTGGAGTGCACAGCCGGTCGTGCAAGAAAGTGGCTATGTCTTGCCGCAGGTCTTGGTCGGCATTATCGGCTTCGTTATCATCCCAGCCCTGCTATGGACGCCTGTCACGAGCGACGAGTTAGTTGAGCAAGTCCGTCAAGCTCACCTCGTTAAGCGCTATGAGTTACAGACACAGGCCGACATTGCGATTCTGCGTAGCACGCTGCTACGGGCGCAGGAAAAGGCTTTGATTGGCTTTGCCAACCTGACCGTGCAGGAGCGCGAAGAACTAGCCGCAACGATGCGTGGCTTGGTACGTGGGATCGATGGTACGATGCGAGAAATCGCAACAAGTGTTAAAAGTGTTTCGGGCGCGACGGTGCCGTTTGCCGCACTGGAAGATAATGAGCAAATCAAAGGGTATCTCGATTATATTAGTGACGCCTTGCTCGATACGTCGCTGATGCCGAAGGGTCAGCGCACCGCTGGCTTACCACGTGGGCAGGAAACGGCAGCGATGGCTCCAGTTCGTGAAAGTGTGGCGGTTGACCGTCGCTACTAAGCCTACAAGGTATTAGTAACCTGCTTGAGGGAAGCGTTGCAGGAAGGACTTCTGAGCCATCAGAAGTCCTTCCTGCAACTGTGTGTTAAGATATATGGTGTTACCGCAGTAGCGACCACCGATAGTTTTACAGATTTGGAGGGAATCCTTGGTTTTCCGACGTTCACTATGGGGGACTCTGTTGGTGCTGGGGCTTGCAGCTTGTGCAAGCACACAGCCTAATCAGGCCGTACTGACGAGTCCAGCCACGCCAACAACCACGACGGCCGGTGCTGTGGCACAGATTACGTATCCAGCAGGCGGCCAAGAGTTCGTGAGTCGTACAGAGTTTGAGCAATATCGCGATAAGCTCGCGCAACCGGGTACAGCCGAAGAAACTGTACTCAACGAGATCGTCGCGCGCCACCTGTTGTTGCATACAGCGCAGGCA
Source organism: Herpetosiphonaceae bacterium (assembly GCA_013821605.1). Lineage (GTDB taxonomy): Bacteria > Chloroflexota > Chloroflexia > Chloroflexales > Kallotenuaceae > JACDGP01. The sequence goes on along the minus strand of JACDGP010000068.1, from coordinate 2,893 downwards.
AAGGACCTTGTGCCGGACGCGGCAGCAACAGATAAAGCATATACGCAAGTAAAAACGAGCATCTGCCAAAATCCACAACTGCAAGCTCGCTTCGCACCTGCGGTCCAGACGGCGGTGGCGGCCGACCCCAACAAACTCTTGGATGCCTGTGCACAGTCGTTCGGCTTTGCCAGTGCCCAAGCGATGCGTAGCTATTTAGGTGAAGAGCAGCTGACGAATCAAGTGATTACCGCGAACGCCATCGGTACTGATATTCATGTTGCGCATATTTTGCTGATGACGCCGCCGTCACCAACGCAAAACGAGACTGCGGCAGACAAGGCAAAACGCGATCAGGAAGCAGCGCGCCGCAAGCCCGAGATCGATGCGATTTATCAACAAGTGATGGCAAATCCTTCGAAGTTTGCTGACATCGCCAATGCGAAGACCGAAGACCCAAGTGGCAAGGGCAAAGGCGGGGACCTCGGCTTCCAGAGCCGCGGAAAACTCGTTCCTGAGTTTGAGCAGGCAATGTACCAGTTGAAGGATGGCGAGATCAGCAAGCCGGTGCGAACCGCCTTTGGCTGGCACATTATTAAGCGCATCGGTAGCCGTGTATCGGCTCAAGATGCTGAAACGTATAAGCAATCGTTGATCGACAACGGTAAGAAAACGGGCGAGGTCAAGTTTTTGATCACGCCAGCACCGCCACCGACGCCGGCACCACAGGTGACGTTGCCACCGGCCGACACAGGAGCTAGCGTTACTGCTACAGCCGAACCGTAGAGGCAAGGGTGCACATCTCGAAGGGGCAAGCCTGCGATAGGCTTGCCCCTCTGTATGTCGTGCCCTCAACATGTGCTCGACACTACGCTGTGCCAAGCTCCAAAGCCCAATAATGAGCCATGCGCGTTGGATCGTTGCTGCGGTCGCTCTCGCCGATCCCAATCTCGTGCAAGTTCGCATTAAGAATGTTTGCACGGTGGTCGGAGCTATTCATCCAGCCGGCTACCACCTGGTCGGGCTCTGCTTGACCAGCTGCGAGATTCTCGCCGTAGACCCGCCAGCTATAGCCCGCGCGGCTGAGCCGCTGTCCAGGGTTCGAGCCGTCCGGGCCGATGTGGTTGATTGTGGAGAACTGCGCCTCGATACTGCTATAGCTGCCCGCGGCTTGCATGAGTGTATTCGAAATATGAAGCGGTGCCACACCAACCTTGGCTCGTTCGGCGTTGATGAGGTCGACCACACGTTGTAAGGTTGGATCGATCTGGAAGGTGGGCGGTTGTTGGCCATACAGCTCGGTCCCGAGCAAGCCTAGCAGAACAGCGTAGGGAGCCGGATTCTCCGGATGGAACTCGAAGCGATTGCGTTCGAAGTGCTGCACAAGATAGCTTTTGCCGTCGGTGGGACTCGTCTCATAGTGTGGCTCTGACAAAGGCAAGCCGAAAACGGGCAGCCCACCATGTGCCTGCCAGTAACCGAGAAAAGGTGCACACAGGCTATGAGCCGTTTCGGTAAAAAACTGGCAGCCGGGTGTAGGAGCACCATGCGGAAAGGTATGCCAATCCGTACCACGCCGCTGTAAACTTGTGATACCCAGGCGACCGAGCAATACGTCGTAGGGTGGACTATTCTCCGGATGATACTCGAAGCGATTGCGCTCGAAATATTGAACGGTATATACGACGCCGGTGTCCGTGTTCCGTTCGCTGAAGGGTTGACCTAGCGGAAAGCCGAATTGTGTCAGTCCGCCTGCTGCCTGCCAGTAGTCGAGGAAACGGCCACTCACGGTATGACCCGTTGCGGGGAAAAATGCTTGACCCGTAGCCGCTGCTGACTGCGGCTCGATCATGCTTAAAACGAGGAGTAAGCTCATAGCTACCAGGCTATGTCGCACCATCATGAACTCCTTCCTGGGAGGTATCGATCCCACAAACATGGGGGGTTGAGCTTGTCTCTACGCAAATCGGGGAGCAGAGACAAGGTTTAAGAACCTGTCATGTGCTTGAGCCGTCAAGTAGCCAGCCAAGCAGCTAAACGTACCTCCTTATCCTTCAATACATCAGGATCAGGTTCTTAAGAACTTAGATGACTGTATACCATAGTTAGGCCAGCACTGCAACGCTCAACGCTTGTTAGGGGCGGGCGATCACCGAGACCGTGTTGTCAACCTCGTTCGTGACATACACGCGGTTGGTCCGCAAGTTCACGGCGACGCCAAAGGGACTTCCCCCGACAGGAATGGTAATTATACTTGTGGACGGATGCTATGAAGCAACGAGCAACCAACAGTCGATAATTATAGCGTGAGAATAAATTTGGGGTGTACGCGATTGCGATATACCTCGCAATCACGCATAATCTGCTCCGGTGATCGCTGGCGCGTTGCGGCAAAGCTAATACGTGAAGGTACGCGTAATGAGCGGGATTAAAGTTAGTGGGCCAATGTTGCAGGCCGACGGAGGTATCAGGCCGGCGACGTTGGAGATTAACGCAGGCACAATCACGGCCATCGTGCCCGAGCTCGATCCACATGCTGATGTCGTAAGCGAGGGCTGCATTGCTCCGGGGCTGATCGACCTACAACTCAACGGTGGCTATGGGGTCGATTTCACCTCGGACGGCTCAGGGGCGGGACTCATCGCGGAGCGGCTCCCGGCCACGGGGGTCACGGGTTTTCTCCCAACGATCATTACATCGCCCTTCGAACGCTACCCAGACTGCATCCAGCAAATCGCTGCAATACAGGGCGAGCGTCAAGCGCATGTGCTGGGCATCCATTTAGAAGGACCCTACCTTAATCCGCGCTGCAAAGGTGCCCATGATCCTCACCTCCTACGATCAATCGATCTCAATGAAGTGCTCACCTGGGCCGACCATCCGCTCGTACGGCTGGTGACACTGGCCCCTGAGC
>JACDGP010000211.1 GCA_013821605.1 Herpetosiphonaceae bacterium | reverse complement strand
ACTCGTGGAACCGCACCGCGCCGACGGGCTATAAGATCGTGCGCATACCGGTCGATGCCAATGGCAAGGCGGGACCCGTACAAGATTTTGCGGTGGGCTGGCTCAATGGAACAGCAGTATGGGGTCGCCCGGTCGATGTACTAGTCGCACCAGATGGCAGCCTGCTCGTTAGTGATGACGAGGGGGGGCGCATCTTTCGGATTGCATATCAGGGCTGATGACTCAGCGCCCAGAGCGTGCTAGCAGCTGGTCTACCTGCCCTTTAGTGGCACAAGACCCCGCTGCAGGGCCGCAGCGACTGCCTCGCCACGGCTTTGCACCTGCAGCTTGCTAAAGATATGATTAAGGTGGGACTTGACCGTATTCTCGGAAAGGCCCAGCCGCCCGGCGATCGATTTATTGCTCGTACCGGCTACCAGCAGACGCAGGACCTCTAACTCGCGCACCGATAGCTCATCGCCGGTCTCGCCATCAGACAAGTGCCCCAGCAGCCGCGCCGCAACACCGGATTCCAAAGCGGCGCGCCCCTGCATCAAGGCGCGCACGGCCTGCCCCAATTCGTCCGGCAGGGCATCTTTCAACAGGTAACCTTGAGCACCGGCGGTCAGCGCGGGCGTAATATACGCATCCGTATCGTAGGTCGTCAGCACAAGAAAGCGGACTTCGGGCAGCCGCGCCCGCACCTGCTTCATCACACCAATGCCGTCAAGCTGTGGCAACCGCAGATCCAGCAACACCACATCGGGCCGGCGCTCGAGGATCAAACGCACCGCCTCCAGGCCATCTGCAGCCTCACCCACAAGCTCAATGTCCTGCTCCCAGCGCAAGATGGCGACCAGTCCTTGGCGCACCACAGGGTGGTCATCGACCACGAGTACACGAATCACTGGCATCACCTTTCGATAGTAGTAGGCTGGAGTGCCGCCGGCTCGTCGTCCGCACTGAGCGGCTGCCGGGGGACCATGGCAATGATGTGCGCGCCGCCACTGCTGGTCAGTTCAAGCGTGCCGCCCAAAGCATTGAGCCGCTCACGCATGCCAAGCAGGCCGAAGCCGCCCCATGGCCCGGCTGGCACCACGCCTTGAGCCAATACGACATCGCCAAAACCGCGACCATTGTCACGAATGTGGAGCCGCACGTCCTCCAGACCGTACTCGAGCATGATCGTGACCTCAGTCGCACCGGCATGCTTGGCGACGTTGGCCAACGCCTCTTGCGCAACCCGCAGTAGTGCCGAATCGGTGCGCGGTGGCAGGAGCCAAGGGTCGCCACGCTGCTCGAAGCGACCGGTGATTCCAGGCTGAAAGGGCCGCGCCGCAAGGCCGCGCAATGCATCTGCGAGATCGCCGCGCTCCAGGGCAGGTGAGCGCAAATTCCAAACCGAGCGTCGTGCCTCGGCCAATGACTCGCGTGCCATACGTTGGGCCAGCTCCATATGCTCAGCCGCTTCTGCGGGTGCCGTTGCCAGTGCGCGCTGGGCCGCCCCCAACTGGACGACGATGCCCGTCAGCCCCTGGGCAATAGTGTCAGCCTACAAAGCGCCCAAGCGAAGCTAGAGCAGGCGAAACAGGGCAACGCGACGCCCGACGATCAAAAGGCATCTCAGGCGGCCGTCGACAATGCCAAGGCCACCTTAGACAAGACGCGCACCGGCACATCCACGGCGGCCGACATTGCCAATGCTCAGGCTGGAGTAACCAGCGCCGAGGCGCAACTCCAAAAAGCCAAGACCGGCAATTATACGGCGACCGACATTGCGAATGCCCAGGCCGCAGTACGTAGTGCCGAGGCGCAACTGCAAAAGACGCGCAATGGCACCACCACCCCGGCTGACATCGCGAATGCCGAAGCTGGCGTTCGTAGTGCCCAGGCACAACTGCAAAAGACGCGCAATGGCACCACCACACCCGCCGACCTTGCCAACGCCGAAGCAGCGGTTCGTAGCGCCCAGGCCCAACTCCAGAAGGCGCAGAGCGGTCCGGCGTCAAATACAGTGAGCACGGCCCAGGCAAGTGTCGAACAGGCCCAGCAAACATACGACAAGACGGCTGCCGCCGACGCAGCGAGCAAAACCACCGCAGAGCAGAATGTTACTCAGGCTGCTGACAGCGTGCGCCAGGCTCAGCAAAGCTACAGCACAGCCTACTGGAACAACCAGCAGGCCCAAAACGGCACCGATCCAACGACCAACAAAAGCTTCTCGCTAGAGAAGCTCGACCAGGGCGTCCAGCAGCGCAATTATGCTGCGGCACTGAGCCAGGCGACTTCACAACTCAGCCAAGCGCAGTCGAAACTTGACCAGGCGAAGGTCAGCTATGACAGTGCACGCCAGCAAGAGGTTACCGACCTACAAACGGTCCAGACGAAGCTTAACGATGCGCGTGTGCAGCTACAGGAAGTACTGAAAGGACCGAAGGCTGAGGACGTTACCGTAGCACAGTCCGCGCTTGACCAGGCCAACGCCAATCTGCAGAAGCTGCGCCAGGGTCCTACTGCAGCCGATGTTGCGGTTGCCCAGGCGGCGCTTGACCAAGCTAACGCCAATCTGCAGAAGCTGCGCCAGCCCCCTACCGCCGCCGATGTTGCGATTGCCCAGGCGGGCGTGGACCAGGCCAACGCGACGCTCCAGAAGCTGCGCCAGCCACCGACTGCCGCCGATATTGCCATCGCGCAAGCCAGCTTAGATCAGGCCCGCACGACGTTGCAAAAGGAGCAGCAGGGCGGCACGAAAGCCGATATCACCGTGGCACAGGCGACTGTAGACCAGGCCAACGCCAGCCTACAAAAAACGCAGCAGGGCGGTACCACCGCTGACATCGCGGCGTCGCAGGCCCAGGTTGATCAGGCGAAGGCCAATCTCGATAAGCTGACGGCACCTGCGACCCAAACCGATCTAGATATTCAGCAGGCGAACGTGGCAACGGCACAGCAGGCACTCAAGCGGGCTCAAAACAACCTGGAACAGGCGACGCTGAAGGCACCCTTCGCTGGCATCGTCACTGCCGTCAACATTGTTCCAGGCAGCATCGTCTCAAGCGCGACGGCGGCTGTACGCTTGGTCGACCGCAGTACGCTGCATGTGGACCTCAAGCTCAGCGAGAACGATGTTGCCAACGTCAAGCTCGGCCAGCCGGTCACGCTCACGATTGACTCGCTTAGCGGGTGGAAAGCGAACGGTCTGATCAGCTATATCGCGCCGGCCGCCACGACGACGAACGACGTCGTCACCTATGGTGTGCGCGTCAGCTTCGCCGATACCGATCCCACCGTCAAAATTGGCATGACGGCCAACGTCAGTGTTACCACCGCACGCAAGGACGGCGTGTTGTTGGTGCAAAGCACAGCCTTGTTGCCAAAAGGCGCGGGACGTGTGGTTCAGATGCCAAGTGCGGACGGCAAGACCACCAAAGAGGTGGACGTGCAAATTGGGCTGACTGACGGGACCAGCACAGAAATCCTTAGTGGCCTGAAGGAAGGCGACAAGGTCGTCGCGCTCCCAACCCCGGCCAAAGCAAAATAATCCAAGCGCCTGACGCGACCGGTGAAAACGGGTCGCGTCAGGACCACGGACTCCACCTATACGTGAGGCACTAAGCTATGCAACCACTAATGATTTCTGTGCGCAACCTGCGCAAAACCTACCAGATGGGCGATGTAGAAGTCCAGGCGCTGCAGGACGTTTCCTTCGACATCCGCCAGGGCGAGTTCGTCTCGATTATGGGGCCGAGTGGTAGTGGCAAGAGTACGTTAATGAACCTGCTTGGTTGTTTGGACACGCCCACCAGCGGCAGTTATCTGCTTGATGGTGTTGAGGTCGCCCAACTGACAGCCAATGATCTTTCACTGGTTCGTGCCCAAAAGCTCGGCTTTATCTTCCAGCAGTACAACCTGTTGCCGCGCCAGTCGGCGCTACGTAATGTCGAGATGCCGATGATTTATCGCGGTGTGCCGGCAGGCGAACGCCGCCGGCGTGCAACCATTGCGCTGAAGATCGTCGGAATGGGCAGCCGGATCGAGCACCGCCCGAACGAACTCAGCGGCGGCCAACAACAGCGTGTCGCCATTGCGCGCGCGCTGGTCGGCAGCCCGGCGGTGGTCCTGGCCGACGAGCCAACCGGCGCGCTCGATACCAAGACGAGCGTCGAGATCATGGCAATCCTGCAGCGACTCAATCAAGCCCAGGGCCTAACCGTGATTCTGGTGACGCACGAGCCCGATGTGGCAGCCTATGCTAATCGGGTGTTGCATGTGCGTGACGGTCTCCTGATCAGCGATGGTCCACCGGCCCGTGATGCCGGATCTGATCTCCAACCAGCGCTTGGACTGGGGCCACAAGCCGAACGTGATGGCGTACGGCGCAACCGGCTCAACCTTGTTGCGACGTCACCGGGCGGCGGTCGCTGGTGCGGACGCAGCAAATGGTCAGACGAACGTATTGGCTAGCAAATGAGGAAAACATAATGGCAACCACAATAATGAACACGGTGGGGCAGGCCGAGCATGCTGACGATCACGCTCTAATACTAACGCCGCTGACTACAACCGGGGCAGCCCCGATCGCACTGTGGGAAGTCACGCGGATCTCACTGGCCAGCCTCGTGGCCAATAAGACGCGTTCGCTGTTGACCATGCTTGGCGTCATCATTGGCGTCGCATCGGTCGTCGCGCTCCTCGCGCTCGGGGGTGGTGCGAGCACGTACATCACCGACCAGATAACCGCGATCGGTACCAATGTGCTGACGGTGGAGCCCGGCTCGCCAAGCAGCCAAGGGCCTGGCAATAGCGGCGCGGCAGAAACTCTGACACTTGATGATGCCAATGCCATCATCGCACTTAACCTGCCGGTCATTGGCGTCGCGCCATCCTTTAATGGGAACGGGCAACTCATTGCGCCGGCTGCCGATAAGAGTGCAACGATCGCCGGGATTACACCAGCTTATCAGGTCATCAACAACTTGACCCTAAAGAGTGGTACGTTTCTCGACGATGGGCAGGTCAAGGGCGCTTCACCCGTGATTGTGTTAGGCGCGACCGTCGCAAACGATCTCTTCGGCAGTGGTCAAGCTGTTGGCCAGAACGTACGGATCAAGGACCAGCCGTTACGCGTTATCGGCGTGCTAGCCAAGAAGGGCAGCGGCGGCTTCGGCTCGGTAGATGATCAGGCGTTCGTGCCGGTGACCCTCGCCCAGCAGCGACTCTTCGGTGGCCGGACGCCCGACGGCAACAGCTGGCGTGTCTCATCAATTGCCTTATCGGTAACCAAGGCCAGCGACATGAGCGGGGTGCAGTCACGCATCGAAATGCTGCTACGCGACCGTCATCATCTAGGCACCGATGGCAGCAAAGACGACTTCCGCGTCATGAATCAGGCTTCCTTCCTGGCTACACTCACAACCATCACCAGTCTGTTCACGGCCTTCCTGGCGGCAGTCGCCGGCATATCGCTGGTAGTCGGGGGCATTGGCATCATGAATATTATGCTCGTGAGTGTGACCGAACGCACGCGCGAGATCGGGCTGCGCAAGGCAGTCGGTGCCCGGAGCGGAGATATTCTCCTGCAGTTCATAGTCGAGGCCTTGGTCATCAGTTTGGCCGGTGGCTTGATTGGCCTCGCCTTAGGCGCTGGCTTAGCCTTCGCGGTGACGTTGACCGGATTGCTCAAAACCCCTGTGACTCTCAGTGCCATACTGTTGTCGGTCGGCTTCTCGATGGCCGTCGGCCTCTTCTTCGGCATTTACCCGGCGCGCCGTGCCGCAGCCCTCAACCCGATCGACGCGTTACGCTATGAATAAACGACATTGACAAATTATAGTGCTAATGATAATGATAGAGCAGCCGAGACAACGACATAGGTGCCGCCGGCTAGCTAGCGAAAGTACACCATGAGATCGATTGTTCGGGCGGAAGAGGAGGCGTTCGTGACAACGCCTGAAGGAGCTGAGCGCCGTGTGTTAAGTTATGGCGGTGGAATGATGCTGGTCCAATTTACGTTCAGAGCACCAACCGTCACCCCGTTGCATCGTCATCCCCACGAGCAAATCGGCTATGTCGTGACTGGCATGCTCGACCTGATGATGGACGGCCATCCTGTCACACGGCTCACGGCCGGCTCCAGCTACTACGTGGCCCCCAACGTCATGCATGGCATTGTTACCCACGAGCCGACGATTGTGGTCGATTGTTTCACGCCCATCCGAGATGAGTTCCTGTAGTGCGATCTTCTGCACGTGGACGCCAATGGCTCCGCCTGGGACTGTGCTAATTCTTTTACGGCAGGATAGACCGCATGCGCGTAGCCTATTTTGACTGCTTTGCCGGTGCAAGTGGCGACATGATCCTGGGT
>JACDGP010000067.1 GCA_013821605.1 Herpetosiphonaceae bacterium | reverse complement strand
ACTTCTGCAGGGCTTCCTGCGGTTCACCCCCACGCCCGTGGGGACAACACTGAAAGATTCCGCATTACAAAGGGATCTCGATGAGCTGGAGACCGTCGAAGTCTCGAAGCCTCCTGCTCGTTTTCCCGCAGAACCGCATCTCGAACCCTTGCTCCGTATTGGATTGGTAGATCATTGCCCCAGCACCCGCACGCATATGTTCAGACACGTGCTCCCACAGCAGGTCACGCACCAGCGCGGAAAGCGAGCCCACAAACACGCCTGCCTGCACTTCAAGCATCCAGCGCGAAAGCTCACCGCGCAAGCTAACAGGTACACGTTCCAAGAAGACCACTGTCATACATCACCTAGCGTATCTGCTTGATTAATGCCACCCGGTATACCACCTAGTTCCGGGTCCCATAGCTCGCCCGGTGCGGCAGCGTCAGTATCGAAGGCGGTGTTTTCCGGTAGCGGGCCAACGTCAAGGATATGGTCGATGTCGTCGACGATGCGCATGAGGAGCCGCTGTTCCTTGAAGCGATCACGGAGCGTTCGGCGAACCCGCCCTTCCATGCCATCTTCGCCTTCTTTGACCGCCTGGAATGCCGCCGGAATCGTGATCTCGGCTTTGTACAGATCGCCCACATCATAAACAAAGGACAGCAACTTGCCGGTATGGATAAAGCCCAACCCAGGTGAGTAGCCGGCTGCCAGGATTCCAGCATGGCATACGCCATATAAACAGCTATTGGCCGCTGAGAGCGCGCGATTGATTGGATCGGCCGATTTCCAATCATCGCGCTTGTATTCGCGTCCGTTCCACGGAACGCTGGTCGCACGGCTGGCAGCCGCGTAGGATTCACGCACGCGTATGCCCTCTTTGCCCCGGATCTGCTGGAGCGTCAAGCCAGGTTCAAGCGCGTCCGGAAACCGGTGCTCGTACATCCGACGGATCACCTGAAGCCGGAGATCGGGAGTTGTGCACAGACGGGCCTGATGGAGGAGTCGGCGTGCTGATCGCGTTTCCCCAAGTCCTTGAGCATACAGCCGGACACCACCTTCACCCGTCCAAATAACAGTACAGCCGTTCTCAGCCAGCGTTTTGACCGCCGCGTGGGTGATCGTTGTTCCGGGTCCAAGCATGAGCAACGTCAGCGAGGCACACGGCACGGCCGTTTTACCTTTCAAGTCCTGTAGCGCAATCGCCTTTTCATCCTGGTCGATACGGCAGCGCTCGGCATACAGGTAGGTCCAACTGTCGCGCGTTTTGGGCAGCATCCGCAAATTCAAGGCGCTCATGTGGTGTGCTCCTGGATGCTTGCGACGGAAAGCAGCCCAAAGCCATAGGCCTTGCCGCTTCCGATGCCATGACGGAGGGTTGCGTTGAAACGGAGCGGGTCGGTGACCTCCAAATGCCCCTCGAAGCTGGCCGTGCCAAAGCTAAGACGCTGGCCACCGCCGCTACGCCGGCCATGCTGTTTCGGTCCGTTGCCGAACTGGACATCGACCATCCGGTCGTCACCGATCTGGACACGGAGCAACTGAAAACCACCCGTTGACGCCTTGCGTTCGAGCCACGCTAGTTGGTCGACCTCTTTCCGCAGTTCGATCCGCTTGCCCTGCCACTCCGGTGCCTGAGTTGCGTTGCGGTCGCTGATGCGCTTCGTCGGATTGGCCCGCAACCGAAAACGTAGCTGCATCTGAGCTTGGACCCGGTCGATCTCTGCCTCGATCGAGCGCACTGCCGGGTTGCCACGCCCATCGGGCGCAGGGCCGAGATAGCCCGAAGGGAGGTTCGACCAGTCCGGCGGCTGCTCTGATTGCACCAGCAGCCGCGCTTGCCAGGCTGCGGGCAACAGTTCAAGGCGGTACAGCACGCCGAAATGTTCCCGCGCAGAGGCCGGGGCGGGAGCAGTCGGGAAGGCACCCATAATACGGCCATGGAGGCCATGACAGTTGGTAAGGTCGAATTGGACGCCGCGGTGGCGTAGATTGAGGATGAGGCGCGATAAATACAGCATCGCTTATCCCTCCAAAGTGTTGATCATAGGGGCAGACCAAGCTATGAATTCGGTACGAACTGTCCGCTCTTGAAAGCGACGGTTGCCAGCAGCGAATGAAACCGGCACATCACGGCGTACCTCGCCCGTACTTCCTGACGGATCATCCCAAACGAAGCGCACTTCTGGCACCAGTTTCCCATGAAGCTTCGGCCACGGATAGCTCGTCAACACGTCACGCATTGCTCCCACTCGTAGCCCCGGTCCCAGTGGTGGTGAATCAGGTAATCGAGGTGGAGCGCCCGGTACAAATGCCTTCCGGCCTAGACTCAACAACCAACGTGGGTTGTCGAGGTGCTGATCAAGTTGCTGGAGTAATGCTTCTTGCTCCGGGCCATCCCCTTCCAACCCCACTAAAAAATCAGCGTCGGCGAGGTAGAGACGGCGAGAAACAACCGGATTGCCGCGCGTGCCATCCGCTTTGGCGACGCCATACTCCCGACCGCGCCACGTACCCCCACCCGCAGTGTGATAATCGAGTTTCATCTGGCCTTCGCGATCCACGCGCACGCCCATGCGGAGTGCCACAAGATCGTCAAGCGGATCTTCACGTGGACGACCGAGTGCGGCGCAAAACAGCCCAATAACACCACTTTTCGACGGCTCACGGCCCGTATCACGCAACTCAAAGCGGCTTTGCGTACCCCATGCTTGCATAGGTCCTTCCAAACGCAATAACAAGGTCATCATGCTGCACCAGTCGGTTCCGCGTTCTCCACCGCATCCATGACGCGCTCGATCAGGTCATCTACTGCTCTCAGTTGCTCACCAAATGCCAACGGCCGCTGACCTTGCTCACCTACATCTTCCCCCGTACCTTTGCTCGCTATAGCCGTATGCTGCGCAAGATGCGGCATCTGTATAGCCTCACTACTCACGGCCCATACGCCTTTGAGTCGTTTCGTGCCATACATTGTGGTAAGTCTGCCCCAGTAATCGTCCAGCGCAGTGATCGATAACTCGATCAAGCTCTGGTTGCCCCTTGGCACGATGGGCTTGGCAAAAGCATTCACAAGATTCCACTGACCGCTGTGACGAATAACGACTGCAATGAGCGAAGGCGGATTATGGGCGGCGAAGGTATTCTGCTTGCCGGTCGGTACTGCTTCGATCATCGCCTTGATAAAAGCATGTAATGCCTTACGGCACTGCTGCGCATCATCTTGCAGATTCGTCATCAACTGCCCAAGATCCACGGAAGCGTAGCGATAGTAGCAAGCAGAATTGAACTCCACTGTTCCAATCATACCTGCCCCCGGCTTGTTATCCGATGGCAGATCCTCCACGGCAGTGTAATAATCGAACTCGATATTGACGGTATTCGTTGACACTGCATGTGCTACCTGGCATGCCGCGTCACAATTAACATCAGGCAGATCAGCAACCATCCGCCCAAATAACGCAAGGTCGATCGCCTTACCACTATCAAGGCATGCCAGTACGGCATCCTTAATCGGCTTAGGAACGAGGGCTGCTGCACCCTTTTTAGCGTTGCGCTTTCCCGTGCCTGATGGTGCAGTGTCCATCTGCTTAGCAATTCCAGCAAGTTCGTCCCAATGCTGCACTGCCAACTCGCTCAGTCTTGCGATCTCACGCCGTCCGAGAAACAACAAATATTGTGTTTGATCGTCCTCGACCTTAAGATTAACACCACCCAGCAGCACAGCAACAACTGTCCGCGCTAACTCTTCTGGTTTGCCGGTTGCCACCAACCGATTCACACATTCGTTGACAACAAGCCGTGTTCGTTCAGCGAGGTCATCTGGTGCAAGGCCAAGCTCATAAAGGTAGTTAGGGAACATCCTACGGATCGCGCGTTTCTGGCATTGGCTCGATATTCGAGCGCGGCGATAACCGCCGAACTCAGAATTCTTGGGGGTGCCGGTATCATCACGGTTCAGGTTGGACGGCGCGAAGTTTTGCAGCAAATGTAATTCAATGATCACGGTGTAGCTCCTATGCAGTAAAGGATTCATCGTCACTTGGTTCTGACCCATCGGTTGGAATGGAAGGTTCTTGCCCCTGATCGGCTGGTTGTTCCGGCGGCCTCTGTTTCCAAAAGCTGCGCGCCCAATCACGTTGAACATACCGATCATCGTCTTCCCAATGCTTAAGGTCGGACAAGAGCTGCCGCCAGTTTACCGGTACCTCCTTTGTGCGTAACAATCCAATCATCTGACGTAAGTGATAAGGCAAATCGTCGAATGTGCTACTAAGCACGGCCACAAAACGGCGTTCAGTACTATCCCCTTGCTCTGGTTCTGTTCCGCGTTCATTTGCCTGTTGCCGGCGTAGCTGCGCTAGTGACCCACCTAAATTCGGACGTTGACCGTCACTGCTCCAATCTTTCTGGTGCCAGCCGAACAAGGCTGCCACCAAGTAATACGGCATTTCATCACGGAGCCCCTTTCCTCCTGGCAAAAATGGAACCACATGCGGGTACATTTCTGACGCTGTTCCCGGTTCCTTACCCAAGCCGCGACGAAGTGCTGCTAGCGTAGTTCGATCATCACGCTCCACAAGACTATGCAGGTAGTGAATAAACTCTGCATCTCGCCCTTGCCACCCCACTCCTTGCGTGTCGATCTCAGTCATGACGTTCCCTTCCTTATAGTGCTATCCCGTCCACCGCAGCTTGCTCCGGTATGCCAACTGTGCGCAGCCTACTCATAAAAGCAGGCTCCACCAAGGCGACGGCGCGTAGCCACCGTCCCGTTAGGTCAAGTCCTTGTGCAACCTCATCAAAGCTTTCATGGGCTGCCTGTCGTACAACACGTGTCCATTGTGGCATAACCCTTGAACCATACAGTTGTCCCGCGGGGTCATAATCAGCAGGTAGCGCTTCCAGGAAATGACGGAACGGGAGGTCAAGGTGAGCCCAGTATTGCCGCTCTGCACCCCAACCTTTGACGATTGCCTTAGCACGATCTCTATCATCCTTGCTGACACCGTCTAATGATCGGTAGGGGACGATGCTACGCTCTGCGAGCTGTCGTAAACCTTGGTTCAACATATCTTTACCCTGTTCCGCCCACTGCAAGCTTATACGCACTTGCTCCAATAGCAACTCCTCGTTCAAGTACTTGAGTGGGAGCGGCAATCGCTCATGTCGCCAAAACAATGGCTTCGCCTGGTCGCTACCGAGGCCAAACAAGTCAAGTGCCATTTGAACATCGTCCAGCACACCGCGCTCGACAAGCAGCGCCAACCAATCAAGCATCCGGGGACGTGATCGTTGATTATGGAGTGACTGAAACAACACCAAACTATCACGCCAGATATCTCTTTCCTCACGAAATGCGACAGCCGGCCACGGGTCTTGCTCGCCCTTTGCCTCGGTGTTCCGACGAAAGGCAAGCATGGTTTCCTTGCCGTGCCGGTAGCCCACTTCCGGGAATTGATTTCCTTTCATGATGGCAACGTGTCGTACAACTGGTGGATTATCTTCGGGATACAGCTGAACCTGTCGGCTCTGCCATGTCAATAAATCGAGATAGCCAGTAAGCTCACGAGCAACGGGTCGTGTAGCGGTATTCCGCTCCCATGCTGGCATATCATCCGTTTGCGTAGGAAAGGGCTCTTCTTGTCCATCATATCGGTGCAAGTTGAGCATGAGTGTGGCCCAAAGTGTTGGGCCTCGCACCAAAGCTACGGCACTACCAGCCAGCGGCGCACCCGTTGCTGACTTATGCTCTTTCTCATCCTGGCGATGTGAGACAAGCCCACCGAGCGCAAATGCTTGCAGCGCAATCAGATAACGTGCTGCTTGCTCCGGTGTAAACGCGAGTGCGCTCATGTGGGTAGTATGATCCCACAGCGTTGCGTTGTTACCCGATGCTAACTCAGGTGCAAGCTGAGCGATTGGCTTTGCATACTGCACTGGAATATCATGGACCTGGTAGAATGGGTACTCTGGATCGAATAAATCAAACCGGTGCTTCCACTGGTCAAGATATGTATTGACCTGCTCATCGAACCGCCTTCGACTCCATAACGTGCGCCACTCTTTTGCGTCCGCCGGACCATAACAGCGATGCAGAATTGCTAACAGTAGTCG
Source organism: Herpetosiphonaceae bacterium (assembly GCA_013821605.1). Lineage (GTDB taxonomy): Bacteria > Chloroflexota > Chloroflexia > Chloroflexales > Kallotenuaceae > JACDGP01. The sequence goes on along the minus strand of JACDGP010000067.1, from coordinate 22,723 downwards.
GTATAGTGCGGCAGTAACAAGCGGCGATGGATCATCGATCTCAACGATTTCTGGTGCGAGATTGAGTGCCGCGCGAATGCTCAACAGGCGAGTTGTAGCATCGTTACACATCACGCATGGTATCCAGCTTTCGTCCACGAGGTTATACGTCGGGTTGGTCATGCTTTCCTCCGATGATCAGTCCAAGTTCCGGATGCAAGTACAGTTCGTATGCTCCGACACGAGCAACATTCTGATCGTTGAATGTGATCAGGTGGTAATTGCGTAGCAATGGTGTTTTGAGCCAGCTAGAGGGCGTTGTTTGTTCGAGTAACACCGCAACGACTCCGCGATGGGTAATCGTTATGGAGCGCTGTAGTAAGCGCTTAGCAAGTGTGACGTCTGGCGTAACACGTTTATTGAGCGATTCGCCATCGAGCAACGGGGTATCGTCCGTTCCATGCAGACAGATCACCGGGAGCGAGTATTCGATGAGACGTGTCCGAGCTTGATGCGCAGGATGCAACTCCGGTGCATCCTCTTCGCGGGTCACACCAATAAGCTGAGCTAGTGGGCCATCATAATCAGGCAGCTTGATGTAGCCTTCCCGCGCCTGCCGCTGTTCATACGCGATCGTCGTCTGCTGCTCCCGTGCGGTCGCTTCCCAGCGAGCGCGCATTGCTGCCGAAAGAGTAGATGGGGCACTGCGGTCGTCATACACTGCCTCAATGATCGCTTCAACATCTTCCGGTAAAGCCACCTGCGAACGTGGCTGGAGCTCCAGCCACGAACGTAGCAAAATATGCGGATCATAGACATATTCACTACCCGGGTCGAAGTGCGGAACGTCGTTCGAGGCAAGCGTTGGAGCACAAATCCACACTTCAGGTTGCAAGAAAAAGCTTGGGCGCCATGACCGCTTATGACGCCACAGCCGTCCGGCTCGTTGAAGTATGAGATCGGCGGGTGCGTGATCCGTAACGATCAGGTCGAAGTCAAGATCAAGACTTTGTTCAATGACCTGCGTTGCCACCAGCACAGCTCGGTGCGGTCGGTTCAGGCTATCCTTGCCGAAACGCTCAATGATGCGTCGTTCCCGACGGTCCCGATCCACGAAAAGTAGACGCGCATGGATAAGATCGAGTTCACCTATGCCAGTATCTGCTGCACCCGGAAAATAGTGTTGCAGTGCTGTGTAGACTGCCTGTGCTCGCCCAACAGTATTGCAGATCACCGCAGCACAACCGCCATCGTGTAGTGCTGCCTGTAGTTGCTCACCAAGTGGGAACGGATCACAAGAATGTGGGGGAAGGGCACCATTAATCCAGCGTAAACCGAGGTTGCGCCTAATCTCGCTGGATGTCTCGATATGCTGGGAAGCTGTCTCCTGCGCCGTAACCCAACTCAAACGTGGGTATTCGGTAGTGTTTGCCTCGTCCTCCACGTTCCACTGTGCACCCCGTGCATATGCTCGTAACAATCTATGTCGTCGTTGTTGCGGCAAAGTCGCGGATAACAGAACCACTGAAGAACCAAGCGCACCTAACCAGCAGAGGAGGCGTTCCATCAAGGTCGTCATATACGTGTCGTAGGCATGAACTTCGTCAATCACGACAGTCTTTGCCATTAAGCCATACAATCGCACGAACCCGTGTTTTACCGGCAACACGGACAGCAAGGCCTGATCGATCGTTCCCACACCAAACGGAGCCAGAAGTCCACGCTTACGCCCCGTGAACCACTGCGCGGCTACTACGCTCGATGATGCCCCATCCCACCCTGGTGCACCATAAACATCCTCAGGCATAAAGACCTTGTTACCCTGCTCTTGTAGTTCTTGGAATAGCCCAGATAGGGCGGCATGACCATGCAATAACTGAAGGTTAACGATCTGATCACCATAGCGACCTTTGAGAAAATCTCGTATGCGCTCGAACATACCATTGCTTGTTGCCTGGGTTGGCAGAGCAACGTATGCGCCAGATTGTCCCAATAGCACCGCCCAGTGATCTTGGAGCAATAGTGCCGCCTCAGTTTTACCCTCGCCCATTGGGGCTTCAATTACGACCAGGCCTGGCTCAGCCAAACGTGGTAGCAATCGCTCAGCTGCTATTTGTAGTGGCCGTGGGTTTTCGATAGTTGGAAACAGTTCCTTGAATGAGCGTGCTTCAGATGGCGCTGTCCACCCGAGCCAACCAAGTTGAGTGAGCGCCTGCTCGGCGCGGCTCAGTGATTCGCCTGCATATTCGTGCAGGTCAAGCTGTGGCAAAACAGCAGCATCAGATGCCGCATGGTGAAAATATGTTTCATTCGATCCGATCCAATCAGCGGCTGAAACAAATCCAGCAAGGGCAATCGCAAGTGAGGGGGATAGCGTATCGGCAACTGGGGGCTCAGAGAGCTCAAGAGCTTGTGAAAGCAAGTAGGTAAGGTCGTGGCGATATTCGTCCCATGCTCCCAGACCGACTGATATAGTTTTCAGTTTAGGCCGTTGAGCTGGCGATGCGAACGTACCATGATGCCCGCCGATTGCATCAGCAACGACGGCTGCTAATTCTGGTGCGATACCCCAAGCAGGTAGCAAATCTCGCAACACCGTATCTGAGATCATGCCGTGTGGCATTTTAGCGTCATAGCTTATCGGGCAAGGAAGTCCTACCTCCGCCATCTGCTGTAGAAAGACGCCATCTGTACGCTTAAATTGAAAAGCGGGTGATGCCTTACCAATATCGTGTAGCCCGGTCCAGAAGGCAAACCAACGACACGTTGCTTCTTGTTCCAAGCCCAGTACAGTTGCCCATCTATGGCGAAAAGCCGGTGATGCAACCTTACGCCATAGCAGTTGTGCGACATTAGCAACATCCACCATATGGCATAACAACGGATGGTACGATGGCGGCTGCCTTGAAGACTGCCATTTTGCCCACAAAAGCCACGGACTAATGCTGTCAGACTGAGAACGGCTCACGGGAGGAGACTGTTTACCCATTGACCTGCTCCTTTGTATTACCTCCGAAAATATGAGTACATGTTCAGCTATCCATTTTTTCCAGACCATATGCCCGCGCCATGCGCACCACCTCAGCGATTAACTCCTGGCGCAGTTCCTCGGGCTCAACCACCACCACATCTGCGCCCCACTGGCGAATCCAGGGTTTGATCTCCAACAGCCCGCCAACTTGAACGGTGAAGCGGCAGCCGCCATCCGGTAACTCTTCGATCCGCTGGCTGGGATGCCACACGCTTTCTTTGACCCGTCGAGCACCATTGGACGAAAAGTACAAAACCACCTCGGTCGTTCCTTCGTCGCGCCAGATCACACCCCAGGCGTTCGCTAACAGTTGTTGTGGATCAAAGTCCGACGGGATATCGAAGCCCTCCTCAGTAAGTTGCGCTTCGGTGATGCGCTCAATTTTGAGCGTGCGGAGCTTGCCTTTGAGATCGTCCCAGCCGATGACATAGCAGGCGTACCCGATTCCTGAAGGCTCAATAAAATATGGGGCGAACGTCCGCTCTGAAACTCGACCATCGGCGTTGCGGTAGTGGAGCCGGACCTTGCGCTGCTCAGCCCAGCCCCGCGTCAACGCCTCTAAAGCTTCAACATATGCAGGTCGCGTCGTCCGTGATCTCACGCCAGCGGCTGCGCGGTCGATATGCTGAGCGATGAACGGCGAGGTCGTCCGTAGGGCATCCGCGAGCTTTTCCAATGCACGAACGACGTGCGGATTGTGCTCGTCGCTGTGACGTGACAGCAAGCGCGCGGCGAGGTACAAGGCCAGTGCTTCATCTCTGGTCAACTTCACAGCATGATGTAGCCGCCGGTGATCAAGAACGTGGCGTCGGCCCTCCTTGTAGATGGCCGTTCCTCGATCTTCCAGGAACAAGAAATCACGCCGAATGGTATCGGGATCAACATTGAGTGTTCGCGCAAGCTCAGTCGTCGTCAATCCATCTGGGTGCCTAACCAGCAAACGTTCGATCTCGTCGAGGCGCTCGTAGCGGCTGTCGCTATGAGTCATAACTCTCCTTTACTACGCTGTACGTCGAGTGTAGCAACCGAACCCCGTAGATCCAGCGGTTTTTTGTCACAAAATGGATGAGATTCGGCGAATGTGACGACTCGTAATCGTTGTGTTCTAAGATGAGATGTAAATTCTTGTGACAACCTCTACATTCATCATAACATGGCGTGTCAAGCACCCGTAGGGAGACAAGCTAAGCAATTCCTAGCTCAGCTTGGCGTAGGCAAAGAGACTGCAAAGAGGGATTCCCGCAAGGAGCAGGGGCTCGTGGGCACTGGAGCAACAAAATAATAACCCCCACGCATGTGGGGACGCAGGCAACTTCTTGCAACAAGAAGTTACAACTCATCGGTCCACCCCCACCTAAGTGAGGACACCAATGCAACACCACTATAGCACGACTGCGTTCCTGAAAGCTATTTTGAGGAGTGCCTTAGACAGCACCTCTATGGCAAGAGGTCAGTTGCAGCCGTTCGTCGTGGATGGGAGTTCAGCGTTAGGGGAAATGGTGTGGCCGCGTTGCGCAAGGATCGCTAACGCTTTCGCACGCCGCAAGACTGCATGGTCATATGCGTCGATCAGCTGTGTTCATTCCACTGTTTCAGCATTTGTACGTTATATGTCATGAGCGTACTGCTTCTGCTCTTGATGCGTGCAGTCTAGCATCAAGAGCATTGTTTACTGCGCTTGCTTGGAACCAACTAAACAGATCATCATTCAGCTGACAGGCATCTATTTCTCGCATCCGGTACAATGATCACATTCACTTGGGAGACAGCAGCGATGCAAACCGCGTATGTTATCAAAGGTCACATCAACGACGTAGGTACGCTGGTGCTTGATGAACCAACTCCACTCACCCGTGGGCCGGTGATTGTCACCGTGCTGCCGGTTGTGGATCACGAATTTGTGCAGAACGAGTACACCGAAGAGGAGCACGCTTCACTGTGGCAACGGCTCGACGCAATTGCAGCACTTCCGGATCCAGCAGCACCGAACGATGGCTTGAGCGCCCGAGACGCCGAAACCATTTTGTATGGTTCGCAGAACGGACCAAACAATGTCCGTTAGCGCGTGCTTTGTTGATACATCAGCCTGGTTTGCCTTGTTTGTGCCGACCGATCCTGATCACGGGCGTGTACGCGCCGTGCTCGCCCATACACAGTTCAAATTGCTGACAACTGATTACATTCTCGATGAGACCTTGACTGCGTTAGCAAACATATCATCGACATGTACCAACTACCGCTCGCATGCTCATTAGATGGGCACTTTCGACAATTCGGCTCCGTACCGGTTATTCCAAACTGACTGCATGGTCATATACGTTGATCGGTTGTGCTAATTCCACTGTTTCAGCATCGGTAAGTGACTGCGCTTCACCACGCTGCTACAGTGCCAAGACTGTCCGTACACCATCCTCAACCAGCAGCATTATTCGGTCATCGACCTGACGTACGCGCTCGGTTAAGAAGGACTTATCCACCGTAATAATTTGCGAGACATTAACCACTGAGTCGATCCGCAAACCCGTATCACCAGCGGTCACGAGGACATTTCCAGGTGCAGCTGCGAGCCGCAAGTTCGTCGTCAACACGACAGCGATGACTGTTTGAATACGACTCCGAGTGAAGTCATCAGACTGAATGATGAGCACAGGCCGGCGGTACCCTGGCTCTGACGCCACCGGTTCGGGCAGTTCAGCCCACCAGATTTCGCCGCGCTGCATTACCACGAATCCGGCGGCAAGGAGCGGCCCTGCGCATCAACAAAGAACGGATCAACGGCGCTCGACTCGGAAGCGTAAACGGCGTTGAGCTGGTCCGTAACTGCCTCACTGTGATGCTGTTGGAGATATTGCCGCAGTGCTACCGCATACAACTCGCTCCGCGACATCCCACGTTGATGGGCGAATTGTTCGGCGGACTCGAACAATTCATGAGGAAGGGAAATTGCTGTCTTCATGATACGAGTATAACCTTTGTTATACCAGTGTGCAAACGGAGCGCCTCATTAAGCAGTATCTAGCCGTCTCACGCACGCAGGTCACGTGCCGGTCTCCCCCACGTACAACCGCCGCAACTCTGCGCTCGTCTTGAGCAACTCAGTGAGCGTGCCGCGTGCGGTGATACGCCCATCTTCCAGCACTAGGATCTGATCGGCACGCTCCAAGAGCGCACGGCGGTGCGATACAACCAGGCAGGTCGTGTCCTGCGCGAAGACGCGTTGCCAGAGGAGCTGCTCGGTTTCGAGGTCTAGGGCGCTCGACAGATCATCGAAGACGAGCAACTCCGGTTCGCGGACGAACATGCGGGCCGCCGCTACGCGTTGGATCTGCCCACCTGAGAGCTTCATGCCGCGTGTGCCGATGGTCGTGTCGAGCCCTTGTGGAAAGCCAGCCACGTCACGCTCCAAGACGGCACTGGTGACGGCGCGCACGACTGCACCATCCGCAGGCAGCCCCAGCAGAATATTCTCGCGCACGGTTCCCGAGAGCAACGCGGGTGCCTGCGGCGTATACGCCACACGTGGTGGTGCCAGCACGCGTGCGACATCTGCGAGCCGCCGCCCATTCCAGCGCACCTCGCCGCGTTGGGGCTCTAGCAAACCCAGCAGCGCGCGCAACAGGGTCGTTTTCCCCGCACCGATGCGTCCGGTGATGACGGTGAAGCTGCCGCGCGTAAGCCGGAAGGAGATGTCCACTACACCGCGTCCCGATTCATTATGATGCAGCGTCAGGCCCGTGACCTCCAACGCCTCCAGTCGATCTGTTAGCTGTTTAACCGGCGGGGAGAGCACCGGGAGCGAACCGCCGAGGAATACTGGATGGTGGGCGACCAGCGTTGTGGCGGACGCGCCTTGCAGCAGGGTTGCAGCGCGCCGGAAGGCGACCGCCGACTGGCGGTAGGTGGTGATCAAGTACCCCAGGAAGCCGGTGTAATCCGCCACCTGCATGAGGTACGTAGCGAATAAAGCGAAATCCCCGACCGTGAAACGTCCCGTTCGCATTGCCGAGCCCGCTACCAAAAGGGTCAGACCTGCGCCCAGGCTGGCCGTGTTGGCGAAGACCGCGCCTAAGGCCAATTCCTGCAGCCGGTCACGCAGGACCATGCGCCGGCGCTCGTCGCCCAGCCGCCGCAGCTGCGCGACGACACTGTCTTCCGCGCCCGCCACCTGGATCGCTTGCACCGCACCAAAGATCTCACCGATCGAGCCTGTCACGTGGGCTGTCGCCGTGCGGCTACGAGCGCGCAGCTGTTCCAGCCGCGAGCGTGCGATATGCGCCAGCAGGATTACAAGCAGGAGCGGCACGAAGACGATGAGCGTCACGCGTGCGTCAACCCATAGCAAGATCGCGATACCACCACCGGCGAAGATCAGGCCGGCGACAGCGTCGAAGCCCCAATCGGTCATCAGCGCCATGGTATCGACGTCGTCACGCAGGGTCGAGATCGCCTCACCGACAGTGTCCGGTGTGGCCTTCGCGCCCGGCCGGTCAAGGATGCGTGCCAGCAAGTTGCGCCGAAGCAAGCCGGTTACCCGAAAGCTCCACGTGCGACCGGCGAGAGTCGTGCCGAGAATAATCACGACCTTCGCCATACCGGCTGCTAGGACGAGCCCTACGACGCTGCTCAGGGTGAAGCCGGCCGGCGCATGACCTTCCAGCGTATCAAAGAACAGCTTTGCCAGCAGTCCGGGCAGCAGCGGCCAGCTATGGAACAACATCCAACTGAATGCGACCGCCGCGTAGCGCCAGGGGCCATAGGCGATCATGCGCCTAACGAAGTAGAGCGTCGACGGTAGGCGCTCCTGGCTCGTTGCACTCATGCGAGCACCTCCCCGTGTCCCGCCCGGCGCAATGCGGCGAAGCGCGATGCAGGATCGGCCGCGAGCAGTGCTCGCGAGCCGTACTCGCGGATGCGCCCATCTTCTAGGATCAGAATATCGTCGGCACGCTCGACCGTTTGCATGCGGTGCGCGATGATGATCACCGTGCAGTCGGCATGCAACAGCCGGTCCAGAGCACGCTCTAGCAGGGCCTCGGTAGCGGGGTCAAGCCGGCTAGATGCTTCGTCCAGGATCACCAGGCCCGGATCTTTAATGAAGACGCGGGCAAGGGCCAGCAGTTGTGCTTCGCCCGCCGACAAGCTCCCGCCAGAAATCGGTGTATCGAGGCCGTCCGGCAAGCGTTCAAGCCAGTCGCGCAAGCCCAGTGTGTCGAGCACCGTCAGCAGCCGCTCATCAACGACGCGCGAGTCGAAGAAGGTCAGATTATCGCGCAATGTTGCCTCGAACAACTGCACATCCTGCGTCACCAGCCCAACTCGTTCGCGCAGTGCCGCAAGGCGGGCTTGGCGCACAGCGACACCGCCTACATACACCTCGCCCACTTGCGGATCATAGAGTCGGAATAGCAGGCGCGCAGCGGTGGTCTTGCCACTGCCGGTGCGGCCGAGCAGCCCCAAGACGCGCCCGGCCCGGAGTGTGAAGGACAGGTCGTCGAGCACAACCGCGCGCTCCGTGGCAGCCCCTGCGCCATCATCGTAGCCAAAACGGACCCTTTGAAACTCGACTCCGAGCGCACCGGCGGGTAATTCAGCTGTGCCGTCCTCCAGGGCCGAGCACGCCAACAGGAGTTCGCGCACGCGTGCGACGCTGGCGTCGGCGCGCTGCAGATCCTGCATCTGTGTGCGAATCGTTTCGAGCGGTGCCGCCAGCATCGCTGCATACGCAACCACCAGGTACACCGCACCGAGCGAGATCGTCTGGCTTTGGAATAGGCTGCCGCCCAGCCCATATGCGAGCGCGTCGCCGATAGCGAATAGGACAGCGGCGGTGACCCATACCATGTTGCCCCATAGGTTGGCACGCAATCCGATCGGCAGCCACGTCCGCAGATGGCCGAAGAAGCGGTGCAAGGCATACGGCACCGCACCGTTGGAGCGCAGATCCTCGGTTGCCGTCAGCACTTCCCCTACATAACCATAGAAGGCCGCGCTTTGCTCGCGTTCAGCGCGCCAGTGCGGTGTGCCAAAGCGCCGCACCCAGCCCAGCAGCACCAGGGCTACCGCTGCAAAAGCGGTAAAGGCGAAGCCTAAGCGTGCGTCCACGAAGGCAACTGCCACAAGTACACCAATTAGGAGCAGTACGCTCCCAACGAGTTGCACGACAAAGCTCGAAAAGAAGCCAGCGAGCGCGTTTACGTCGCCGTCGACACGCTCGATCAGTTCGCCGGGGGTGTGGAGCTTATGGAAGCCAAGGTCAAGCCGCAGGAGATGTGCGGCCAAGTCTGCTCGCAACGCGTTGGTCGCCGTCCAAGCTACGCGCTCGCTCCAATAGGTTGCTAGTACAAGGAGTGCCTGCTGCGCCAGTGCTACGCCGACGAAGACGAGCGCCAGTTGAACCAGCCGTGCCTCGGCTGCTCGTCCGCGTGCCGCGTCGATGAATGTGCTGGCCACATGTGGTCCCACCAGCTGCAGCCCAATGCTTGCCAGCAGCAACCCACTCATCAGCAGCGCTGCTCCGCTTTGTGGGGCCAGGTAGTGCCACAGCAGCCGGTACGCGTCCGGGGTGCTACGTCCATTTCGCATACCGAGTCCTCCACGACCGAAGAGGTTAAGTATAGCAGAGCACTGTGACAGCTACGGTCACAGCTTTTGCAGCAACACATCAAGCCACTCTTCACCACATACCAACTGCCACTCGCGTGCTCATGAGATGGGCACTTTCGACAATTCGGCTCCGTACCGGTTATTCCAAACTGATTGTGGTTTGTGGTGCCAGGATCTTGTATTTCTAGTTGCGACCATCCGTAGTCGATGGGAGTTCAGGGTTCGGGGAAATGGTGTAGCCGCGTTGCGCAAGGATCGCCAACCTTTCGAGCGCTGCAAGGCTGCCTGGTCATATGCGTTGATCAACTGTTTACGCCTTCTTGCGACAATAGCCGTCGGTACAACCTATAGGGGCTGGGCTTGCCCCAGCCCTCGCGTATCCCTGCCCACCGCGATTCACATCAGCCTAGGGGGACAACGGTTTGACCGACATGGTGCTGTCGTTCAGCTTCGTCAAGCATTGCGGCGGCCACGGTTGCGCGGCTGACGCTTGACGGGAAGATGCGCCATGGCAATATGTCGAGTGTCGCTGTGCGACGCGTGGGGCTGAGCGATTCATTTGTGAGCGGCCCGGCATGGAAAACGGTACCCCCAGCCGTAAGTACAATCGTATCCGCCGTGACTTTGTCTTCGAGTTCGGCCCCCAGGAACATCCGCAAAAGGATGCGGGTCAGCAGCCCCGCCGCTACGGCAGACGCGCCTGTCCCAATCGCTCCCAGCCAGATGATGCGTTCCGGCTTGGCCGCAACCACAGCACGCGCCCCGGCGGTGAGCACACCTGGTTTGTCGCCTTTCGCCACGCCAAGCCCAGAAAGCACGGTTGTACTACCAGCAAGCGCCTGGACAATCGCTTGGGGATCACGGACATCTGCCCCGACGCACTTCAAGCGATCTGAGTCTGGGACGGCAATCCTGCTGGGGTCGCGCGCAATCGCAGTCACGCTATGTCCACGTTCGAGCGCCTGCCGGGTAAGTTGATGTCCAGTGGCGCCGGAAGCGCCGAGCACGGTAAGCTTCATGGTGTCCTCCAGGTTGTTTCAGGCGACGGTTGCGAGTGCTTCGATGGCGGGGCCGTGTAGGTTGAGTGCCGTGGCAAGGATGTCGGTGCTGCCGGGCCGCCAGGATTGACCATGCACATCGCTGACGATACCGCCGGCTTCGGTGACCAGAAGCGCCCCGGCGGCAATTCCGGGCAGGACTGGCTCGTATTGCCAGAAAACATCACAGTGGCCGCTGGCGACGAGCAGCAGCGGGAAGGTAGAAGGAACAGTGGCGCGGACGAGCAGTGCGCGGCTCAGCATGGCGGTGATCGAGTCACCTAAACGCCGGTAGGTGGACTCCTGTCCAGCTTCGGCCTGACCGGTCGTAACAATCGCGATGCCAAGGTCGGACTTGGTCGAGGTGTGTAGTGGTCGCCCGTTAAGATGGGCACCGGCACTGCGGATCGCCGTATACGTCAGATCGCCAACCGGTTGGTACACCGCAGTAAGCACGGGTATGGTATCTCTCAGCAGGGTTACACTCACGCACCACTCCGGTAGTCCATGTACGTGGTTGACGTTACCCTCCACGGCATCGACCGTCCACCATTCGCCCGCTGGCAGAGCGCCGGTCTCCTGATCGTCCTCGACCCACTGAGCTTCGGGACGCGCCGCAAGCAGGGCGGCACGCAGACTATCCAGCGAAAGCTCTTCGTTGCGCCTACCCGCATAGAACATCTCGCTCCGGTCGGCAGGACGAGCGTCGGGCGAGTAGACAGCGAGGAGTCGCGCGCCAGCGTCATGCACAGCGTCGATGACCTTCGCCAATAGTATGCGGTCGTCAGCAATCGTAGTGGCGTCGATGGTCGGTGTTGGCGTCAAGTCTGCATCCATCATTGTTTTCTCCTAGCTCGTATGGTGTGTCAGCGCTGCTCTATGGAGCGGGCAAGTGACACGGCCCTTGCTCCGTATGCTATAATCAGCGTGCTATGATGTCAAATGCATCTTTAGCAAGGATTGAATTACTTGTATGCAACTGGATTTGAATTTGTTGGTTGTGCTGGATGCCTTGTTGGAAGAAGGCAGCGTGGGTGGCGCCGCCGCCCGGCTGTATCTTTCAGAGCCTGCCATGAGTCGAGCACTCGGCCGGATCAGGCGTGCGACAGGTGATCAGATCCTGGTTCGTACTGGACGGACCATGACGCCCACGCAGCGTGCACTTGCCATGCGAGCGGATGTGCATGCGCTGGTACAGCAGGCGTATGCTGTGCTTGCCCCAGATCGTGAACTCGCGCTGGATACCCTGGAGCGCACCTTCACCTTACGTTGTCATGACGCGCTCTTGATGGCATGTGGCCCCCATCTGCTTGCGGCCATCCAAACGCATGCCCCTAGCGTGAGCCTACGGCTGCTCCCTGAAGCCTCCAGCGACACCAACGACCTGCGCCACGGCCAGATCGACCTGGAAGTCGGCTCAGCCGAACCATCCCTGCCCGAAATCCACTTCGAGACAATCGGCCATGTCCAGTTTGTCGTCGCTCTCCGTCCTGACCATCCACTCATGGAAGGCGAACTCACCATCGACCGCTATGCTGCGGCGTGTCACATCATCGTATCGCGCCGTGGCCGCCTGCATGACCCCATCGACGAAGCATTAGCCAGCCGAGGGCTGCAGCGACGCGTCGTCGCCTCAGCCCCCACCAGCGCGGCGGCCCTCCATTTCGTCCGCCAAAGCGATCTGGTTGCCGCGGTGCCCCTGCACTTATGCGGCCCGCACACAAACGCACCCGATCTTTGCACGCTGCCTCTGCCGTTCGATGTGCCTCCCATCGCAATCAACCAGGCATGGCACCACCGCTATGACAACGATAAGGCCCATACGTGGTTGCGCAACCAAGTCCGTGACGGTCTGCGGCCCCTCTGCAACTGAAGCAGCAGCGACCAACCCGATCCACCTAGCCGCTGGGGTGGCTCTTTCCTCATCATTTCCTCACATCTTCTGAACAGGATCTTTACATGGGCTTGGTACACTCGCCCTATCATCAATTGGAGGTACCGATATGGAAGATGATGATCGTCAAGTCGGCCATCTGATCAGTCGTCGCGAAGCGTTGGTGTGGATGGGCGCAACGGCCGCGGCCCTCGCCGGTGCGAGCGGAATCACGCAACGCGGGTCAGTCAAAGCAGCACAGGCAGCGACGGATGCCATCTCCGGCGGCAGCACACCACTCGCCACCACGGTGCCCTCATGCATCGTACGGCCGCAGAAGACGCAAGGACCTTTCTATGTGGACGAAGAACTGAACCGTTCTGATATCCGCTCTGATCCGGCCACAGGTATCGTCAAAACCGGTGTACTGTTGTCGCTGAACTTCAATGTCTCGAAGATCGCAACGACTGGGTGCACGGCCTATGAGGGCATTGTGGTCGATGTCTGGCATTGCGATGGCCTGGGCCTCTACTCGGATGAAACCAGCGCGAATACCAAGGGGCAGAAGTTCCTGCGTGGCTATCAGGTGACCGATGCGAATGGTCGTGCATCCTTTACCACGATCTATCCGGGTTGGTATAGCGGCCGCTCGATCCATATTCACTTCAAGATTCGCAATCAGGCGAGCACGTCGGTTTTCACCTCGCAGCTCTTCTTTGATGACAAGCTCACGAATCTCGTCTATCTCAATCAACCCTATTCAACCCGCGGAACGCGAGACACGCTGAACAGCCAAGACGCCTATTACAGCAACCGGCTGTTACTGCTTGTGACCAAGGCCGCCACACAAGGATTAACAACGACCTTCAACATTGGTGTCCAAGAGTTATGAACATGGACCGCTTCTTCAATCATCGCGCCGGTCCATACGGTAACGTCGTTGCCGGCCAAGTCCGACGATTGTCACACTAGTTGTTGGCACACTCATTGCGCAGAGCAGCCGTTAAGGGAGTTACGCACGGAAGCGTGGCTATGAGTGGAGGAAGGTTATCATGTATTTCCATGTGCAACAGTTGATCAACGAGATCGTGCCGGATCAGCCGGATCCGGAGGCAGCCAACGCGCTCCAAGAAGGGCTAGGCGGGCAGTTCGGTGAGATGCGGACGATGATGCAGTACTTGTTCCAGACCTTTAACTTTCGTGGCAATGCGAAGCAGTACAAGGATCTGATCCACGCGGTCGCAGTGGAAGAAATCAGCCATGTCGAACTGATCGCGACAACGATCAGTCGCCTGCTTGACGGCGCACCCGGGTATCACAAGAAGGAGATGGGCGGGGGCGGCGATGGCACACCAATGGAGATCGCATTAGGCGGCAACGGCAAAGGCGGTGGGCTGAACATCCATCACTTCCTGGTCGGCGCACAAGGGGCATTGCCGGTAGATGCGGCGGGTAATCCGTGGTCGGGCTCGTATGTGTACAACAGCGGCAATCTAACGCTCGACTTGATCTACAACTTGATGCTGGAGGCGACCGGCCGGTTACAAAAGTGTCGCTTGTATGAGATGACCGACAACAAAACCGCGCGATCTACGATCTCCTACTTGATCGTGCGCGATCATGCGCACGAACAGGTCTTTGCAAAGGCGCTCCAGAGCCTAGGCATTGATTGGGGCAAGACCTTGCCAATCCCCAACTTCGACGCCACGAAGTTTCCAGAAGTTAAGAAGCTGATGGACAAAGGGCTGCATAATGAGCAACACCATTGGCGCCTAGACGGGTCGTTGCTCGGCGAGATCTTTAAGGGGCCGTCGCCCACCAATAATGGTGAGACCGTTCAGACAACGGAGAAGCCACCCGTGGGTGCGCCGATGACCGACGCACCGGAACGGCCGGAGGAATTTTCGCCAGGGCTGTCACCAGAGTTGATGGAGATGGCACAATATATGGCGAAACACGCAAAGTAAGCGCTCAGATAGGGGCTGGGTACCGTGCCAGTGTGATCGGGCAGTGTTCGAAGAAACACTGCCCGATCATTTTTCTATCTGCTTACTGCATAACCAATGGCTGTAAGTTCGGCGAATGATGGCGTTGCTCAGCTACTGGCACTCGTATACGAGCGCAACGCAACATTCCAGAAGGTCGTCGCAGCCAGCAACAGCAGCGCTGCCAGAACGACCGCGACGACTGCAATGCGCCCGTCCAGCCGCCCGAGCAGTGCCTCGGCGGGGAAGGTGGTGACGAAGGCGACCGGGATGAAGGCCGTCAGTGCCCATCGTACCCAGCCACCATAGAAGGCGACTGGCAAGCGACCAGCCTCAACCACACTCCCAACGAGCGCGTCGGCATTCTCAAGGTTGACCAGCCAGAAGGTGAGGGTTTGCAGTAGTAGGTTGAGGCTGTATAGCACCAGCAAGGCTGCAATGGTCAGTAGGCCGAACAGTGCAAAGGCGGCGGGGGATGGCAGATGCCGGAGGTGCCACAAGCTGTAGCCGATCAGGCCAGCACCAAGCAGCGGTTCGTTGAGGCTAAAAATGTTGAGATTGCGCAGGCTGACCATGAACTGGCTGTTGACCGGCTTGGTCAGGATGTAGTCCAGCGTTCCCATGCGGACATACTCCGTCATCTGCGACAGGTTGGGCTCCAGCACGAGCTGACGGAAGCCATTCGTTATGACGAACATCCCGAGCACTACGAGCAGTTCATAATAGCTCCAGCCAGCAATACGGTCGACATGCACATAGAAGACGCTCACGCCGACTGCCGACCATCCCAGCCAGAAGAGGCTGAGCAGGAGGCGGGACCACAAGTTCAGCCGGTATTCGAGTTCGTTGATGATCGCATTGCGATAGAAGATCGTAAGTAACCGCAGATAGGCGTGCATCGCCGTCTCCTCACGCACCCACAGCTTCATAGCGCCGTAGGCCGAGCCGCCACAGCACCCGGTAGATCATGCATGCTCCCAGTGCCCAAAGTGCTCCGACCAGTAGTCCCTGACCAGTTGCTGCCCACCCGACGCGACCCATCAGAATATCGACCGGCAAACCGACGCTGTTGCGGAACGGCAACACCGCTGCCACGCGCTGCATGAACAGTGGGAAGAGCGGTAGCGGTGCGATGAAGCCTGACAGAAACTGGCCAATGCCGGACCAGAGTTCAAACAGATTCCGGCTTTGCGTCGTCCAGAAGGCGATCATCCCAAAGGCCGAGCTGATGCAGACATTGATGGTCATGCCGAGCACCACGCTGAAGACAAAGGCGAGCAGGCGGGCCGGCGAAAGCGCATAATGTACCCCCGGGATGAGCAGCGCAGCGACAAGCGCCAGCGGGACGAGGATCAGCAGATCGAGCACTTTCCAGCCTAATTGCTCACTCAGGTAATAATGGAACGGATCGAGCGGCTTGAGGAGCCGCACCGATAACTCGCCTGTACGAATCTCGTGGTCCCAGTGGTACGTTAGACCCATTAAGACAAAGCGGTACAGCACCGCACCTACCAGATAATACGAAATGAAGTCGCCACGGTTGTAGCCGCCGACGGGTCCCGCCTGATCCACGACGGCCAGCCATACGGCCAGCATCACCAGCGGAAAGACGAAGCTGAGCATCCAGATGACAGCCTGCGCCCGGTAGGTGAAGGCGATGGCAACGTTTGCCCGGAAGAGACCGCGATAGGCACGCAGCAGATTATGCATATGAGGCTCCATGCTGGAAGACGTCGCGAATGATTTGCTCGATCGGCGGCTCTTCGATCATGACATCTTCCACAGGTAGACTCGCCAACACCTGCGCCATGACCAGCTTCGTGGCGTCGCGCGGCACACGCAAGGTCACTTCCAGCCCATTCAGCGACTCGATTTCGCCCAGCCGCGTGAGGTCCGCAGAGTCGACGGGCTGCTGCAAGGTGAGCCGTAACAGTTTGTAGGGCGCGGTCTGCTCAACGAGCGCATGGAGGTCGCCGTCGTATTTCAGTTCACCGTGATCGATCACGAGCACGCGCTTGGCGAGCGCCGTTACATCGGCCATGTAATGGCTGGTCAGGAGTACGGTTACGGCATATTGCTGGTTGTAGGCACGTAGGAAATCGCGGATTGCGGCCTGCGCTGTGACGTCGAGGCCGAGCGTTGGCTCGTCCAAGAAGAGCACACGTGGGCGGTGCAACAAGGATGCTGCCAACTCGCACTTCATGCGTTCGCCCAGGCTCAACTTGCGGACCTGTTTGGTCAGGAGCGGCTCAAGGCCCAGCAACGCGACAAGTTCTTGAAGCGTCGCGCGGAACTCGCGCTCCGGCACCCCATAGATCGCCTGGTTGACCAGAAAGGTCTCCATCGCGGGCAGATCCCAGAGCAGTTGATTGCGCTGGCCCATCACGAGGGTGATCTGCTTTAAGAAGGCACGTTCGCGGTTATGCGGGGTAAAGCCCAACACCTCGGCGCTCCCAGCGTTCGGATGGAGTAACCCCGCTAAGCATTTGAGGGTCGTGGTCTTGCCAGCACCATTCGGCCCGAGAAAGCCGACGATCTCGCCCTGCGCAACCTCGAAAGAAACCTGTTTGACGGCTTCCACCAGCTCATAACGCCGCGCGAACAGGTTGCGGAGCGAGCTACGCAAGCCCGCTTCTTTGTGATGGACACGATAAGATTTGGTGAGTTGTTGGACTGAAATAGCCACGCTGAGCCTCGACGAGTTGGTGCTCTCAGGCACAATGGCTATACTAACCCAGAAGACGGTGGGGAGTCGAATAGGCAGCTATAGTGAGACGTACGTCGTGTATTCGTGCGTGGGGATCACAAATGATCCAAATGACGCCGATGAGCCGGAGCGAAGCGTTAGGCTTGCGGCTCGCGTCCACCACCCAGGATCACAACCAGCGACGGCAATAAGGACCCCACGGCGAGCAGGATCAGGCCACCCCACAAGAAGTGGGGTGTATGATCGATGATGAGGCGAAACAAGGAGAGGGCTCCCAGCGCTAGACAGATTTTGGCAACCCGCTGCGCCCAGGGCGGTGCGATCTTGGTTGACGGACGGCTACCGGAAATAGATGCAGCAAGGGGCCGACGACCGGCAGACGCGGTTTGTGCCTTGGTTGTCCAGCTTGCAACCAGCGGAAATATCGCCATGCTCACCGCACCCACTGCGAGTGAAGCAATGACATAGCTCCAGAAGGGCTGCTGAATGCCCAAACGCGGCAGGATAAACCAGCAAGCTAACACCGCCAGCTGTGAGCTAGTATTGCCCTGCAGTTCGGGATCACGCAGAAAAGTGCCCTTTGCGTCACGGATAAATAGGTTCAGGCGGCGCGAGATAGTGGCAAGTACTAAACCGGCAACAGCAGTCGTAATGACCAGCACGAGCCAGAAGCCAAGATGGCTAGCAAGCCAGTGGGGGACGAGCAGCGCGGCGGCGAGGTAAGCCACGAGCATGAAAGGAGCGGTCAGGAGTGCTGGTGCCCATTTATACCAAATGGCCCCCCATGAGTTTTCCATTGCTGCACCTCGTTGCATATTCTAGCCTCTAGTCTACCATGCCGCGCTGGGCAACCTTCACCGCATCCCATGCATACCGGTCCTACCAGGGAAAGGGGAACTTTGGCTTGAGCACCCATTTGATAATATCTCGGAGCCCCTTCCAGACGAACAAGCGCTTGGCAATTTGAATAGCTTTCTCGAGCGGTGTATCTGCCTTGGGCTGCAGAACGTCTTTAAGGATGGTCTTAATCACATCGCCCACGATCGCGGGATAGTTATGGGTGAGTAAGCGCCAGACATAGTTGCCCAGGGTCTTAACGATCTTGTTGTCTTCGATCGCTTTCAGAATGGGGCCAATCACCGGAATCTTACCCAGCGCCTTGCCCAGGTTGACCAGCACTTGGCCCCACTTGCCTTGCAGCAGATCGGCAATACCTTGCGAACCAAGTTTGGTAAGCCATGCGCCAAACTTGCTGGTTAAGAATTTATCCACCCAGGGTAGCTCTTTGAACCAGGTAAAGGCCTTGGCTAGGAGACCACCAGCTTCAAACAGCCGCCCAATAATTGGGATCTTAGCCAGCAAACCAACGCCGAAGATCGAGAGGATCGTTGTCGCCGTAGCGAAGATCACCATACCCCAGCGGAACTTGCCGTCGGAGCCAATGCCGAACAGCAGATCCATCGCAAAGCCCAGAATGCCAGAGGCGATAAAGCCGAGCCAGCCTTGCTTGCTGAGGTTATCAAGAAAGTCCTTCCACCAAGTCCAGGTATGTTCTTCCGTCAACCAGTTCCAGACGTTCTTGAAGAAGTCGCCGACCGGGGAAAGCACATGCTTAAACAGCCAATCCCAGCCCTTGCCGATGCCCTCCCATAACTTCTCCCACCAGGGTTTATCACCTGCGGCATGACCGGACGAGCCGCCGCTGGACGAGCCGCTGGTAGCACAAGCACCGCCACCGCCTAGGACGCCGATGACGCAGCCAAAGGCATGCTGCACTGGCGGCACCAGATCACGACTGCTGACCAGTAAAACCGAGATCAGGAGCGCCGATAGCAAGGCCACGGCGGCGGCCTCCGCAACATTGCTACCACGCTGTTCGTGCCAAGCCTGCCTCAGTTTCTGTTGGATCTGCGCCATGACGTATCACCCTCGTTGTTGCGACTTCTGCATACTAGAGCATGCGGCAGCAGTTGACAAGAGGGCCTTGTAACAACTGTGTAAACCTTTACGCTGCCACGCTTTTGGATACGCATTCTGCAAGCGTGCGAGTATACTATCTGATATATGAGTCATCATCACGATCATGGGACGAATACATACGGGCGGGCCTTTGCCATTGGCATTGGTCTCAATCTGGCTTATGTTATCGTAGAGTTTCTATACGGGCGGACCGCTCACTCGCTGGCCCTGGTGGCGGATGCAGGCCACAATCTGAGTGATGTACTTGGGTTGGTGCTGGCGTGGGGTGCGAGTCTGCTCGCTCAACGCCAGCCTTCGCAACGGCGCACGTATGGGCTGCGGCGCTCCTCCATTCTGGCTGCACTGATTAACGCGGTCGTGCTGCTCTTGAGCATTGGTGCGATTGGCTGGGAAGCTTTGCAGCGCTTGAACGCGACCACACCCGTGGCCAGCCAAACGGTGATCATCGTCGCAGCTGCGGGAATTGTGATCAACGCCCTGACGGCGGCGCTGTTTATGGCGGGGCGGCACGGGGATTTAAATATTCGGGGAGCCTTCCTGCACATGGCGGCGGATGCCGGCATTGCGTTGGGCGTGGTCCTGGCGGGCGTCGTGATGCTCGCGACGGGCTGGCTGTGGCTCGATCCGGTGGTCAGCTTGCTGATCGTCGCGGTGATTCTGGGTGGAACGTGGGGCCTGCTACGTGACGCCGTCAACCTGGCCCTTGATGGGGTACCCGTGGGCATTGAGGTCGCTGCCGTGAAAGGGTATTTGCGGAGTCTGCCGGGCGTGCTCGACGTGCATGATATGCATATCTGGGCGATGAGCACGACCGAGACCGCTTTGACAGCCCATCTGATGATCCAGCCGGAAGTCCCGCGTGGCGATGGACTGCTGGTGGCAGCGACGCAGGCGTTGCATGATCGCTTTGGGATTGAACATGCTACGCTCCAGGTGGAAACGTGCGAACTCGACCGGCATTGTGCTTGTTCGCTAGGTAGTGGCGAGAAGGCTTAGTGCGGGGCTAGCTGGATAGCTCGGGCAAGCACAGCGTAAAGGTGGAGCCGGTGCCAACCGTGCTGCTGACAGTGAGGGTCCCATGATGGCGCGTCGCAATCTCATGATTGAAAAAGTGCGCCGGCTTGTGCAGATGTAATCAATTCGCCGGCGTCGACGAAGCCACCAATGGCCGTGACCATCCCTAGCGCCACATCCTTGAAACGCTTCATAGACCGTGCACACTCTGCCCCGACAACGCCGGCACTAACGTTTTACTAAAGGGATATAGACACCGACGCTGAGGGGAGTGTATGGACGGCAATTGGGGACCTTGAACGAGCCAATCTGCGTTGACCAGCCGTAATCAGCAGTGGTGATGTAGTATTCCTGCGTGTACCAGAAGGTGCAGTCATCGGTTGGATCGATCGTCAGTGCGCTGTAGTCGCCCCAGCGATACGGTGCCGTCTGAGAACCGCCTCCGTCCACCAGATGGGTCTCATTCGAAAGTGTGCCAAGTGGATCGCTGGGCGTGCGACTAGCATAACGCACACTGGGATTGGTGCTGCTGCTGGACACGCTGTAACCGGCCGCAATGTCACCGGCTGCATCCATCGCCACACTGGCAGCCCAGCGGTTATCGCTGTCGGGTGCATAGGTACCCTGCTGGTAGATCGAGGCCGAGCCACCCGGATTGCGAACCTCGTACCAGCGAACGCCAGCATGTCCACCCCCGACATCAACGCTCTGGTTAATGACCATAGACTCGTGGTCGCCGAAGTTGCGATAGGCCAGCCGGAACATGTAGCGGTCGCCCAGGCCATCCACTTTCTGGGTGGTGTTGGGCTGTGGGATACATTTAACGGTGGTTGGGCACAACTCGGTCCACGGGGCGACAGGAATGTTCGCCGAGTTAGTAAACGTTGAGTTGGCGGGCGTATTCCAATCCACATGGTATTTGTAGATGCCCATATTGTTGCCGGCCGGTGTCACGAAATAGTTAGGAGACCCGGCCGGTGGTAGCCGCGTCCCATTAAAGTCGGCCGGCATCAACGGGGCAGCATCCGGTCCGAGCGGTGGAAAGGTTTGGAAGCTCGCGGTCTGCCCGAGCAACATCTGTGCCCGGTTGAAAACATAGGGAGCCGGACCCGCGTACTGTTGGCCGTTGGTGAACTGATTCACCGACATATAATAGCCATCCGGCCACACGCCAAACTTGGGATAATCCGGAAAGGTCGTGACGCTGATCGGGAACGAGTAGGCCCAAAACGGTTGGTTTGCTGCATCCTCCGTCTCCGAAATAGCGATGCACTCGTAATAGGGCGGGGAGGCGGTGAACTGACTGACCAGCCAACGGTTAGCGATTGAGTCATACAGCGCAACCGGGTCGCCGTCGTTGTTGTATTCACATTGGTTACCGGCGCCGGTCCACAAGACATTGATGGGGACCGGACCGGCCAACGAGTTGCCACTTTTGTCGAAGACCTGGATCGCGGTGTTGACCATCTGGACATACTGGGTTGGACCGACCGCACCATCAGTATCAGGCGGCGCGCAGCCACAGCCACTGCCATCGCTATCGATACCGGCAAAATTGACACCGGCAACGGTCCCTGCGGCTATGCTCACAGCATGCGAGCGGTGGGCGCGCTGCATGACCGGGTCGGCCATATCCGTATGCCCGACGAGCGGGATCTTCTCACTCCGATCCTCGGCTTCGTGGGGGCGTTGTCCCTGGGCTTTTTGGGGTTTGAACTCGCGCAGTGGTCGAGACACGACATGCTTGGACGAATATCCGACCTGCACACCATTCGTAGCACCTGCCACTGCTTGGGGCGCTCCGGCGCTGCTCGCTATCTGACCACCGCGCCAGCCAGCGGGCGCACCGCCAACAGGAGCTAGTGGGCCGGGACCGGTCAACACGGTGTCAGCGGCGGGCTTGACAGCTTGCAACGTTGCCAGCGCAAGCACCACAATCACAGACATTGCCAAAGCGATTCGACTAACGGGCGTACGAGTGTCTTTGCCAAACATGATGAACTCCACTAAACGGCTATGCTCAGGGAGAATCTGAGGCGATGAATTCCTGTTTTACCTGTACTTCTCCGGACATGCGGGCGGGTACATGTTCCCTAGGGAGCCGTAGTAGCAGCATTATAAACCGCGTCGTGGGTTTCGGCTAGTCCTTAATAACGAGCGACCCCGCTCTCAGCTGTATGAGAGCGGGGTCGCAGCCTGTTTGTGGAGTGAGCGCGTTATGCCGCCAGCCGTTCGAGTTGGGTCTCAAGGCCATGCAGGCCGTCGAGTGTCGTCCAGGGCTCGAGGGTAGCGGGCATGAGGGCAGCGGTCAGCACCTCATCCAAGGTATCAACCGGCACCCAGGTGAGTTCGTTGTAGACGTCGCGCGGTAGCTCGTCTAGGTCGTCCATGTTGCGACGCGGCAGGATGATCGTACGAATGCCTGCGCGGTGTGCGCCGAGCGCCTTTTCGCGGATGCCGCCGATCGGGAGCACGCGACCACGCAGCGTGATCTCGCCGGTCATGGCCACATCG
>JACDGP010000003.1 GCA_013821605.1 Herpetosiphonaceae bacterium | reverse complement strand
GGATAGTGCTGCGCGACAGCGGCCACATAGTCGCCAAAGTCTGCTAGCCGATCTGGTGGTCCCGTAACCGGCTGGTGCAGCTTCAACTGGGCTTGCACCTCCGGCGTAGTGATCCAGCCACGTCGTGCCCAGTCTGGCGGCCGGTCCAGCCGCACGATCAACGCAAGGCCGTTCGCTGTCGCTTGCTGCACAATGTAGTCATACTTCAGCCAGGTCGATTGGTTCGCATGGTGGCAGTCCTGGAAGTTGCCCTTGCCACAAATCTCAATATCTTCCCAGGGAAACTGCGTCCGCACCCAGTGAAAGCCACCCTCACGAATCATGCGCATAGTTTGCGCCACCTTGTTATCCGGCATCAGCCGGCCCTGGGCATCGTGGGTCACCTCATATTGCAGGTTATAGACATTAACGCCACCCCGTGCCACCTGCGCTAGAGCCGGTGCCGGTCCATCGGCCTCTATCCCACGATTGACGGCATTATCCCACCAGATAGTACCCGCCAGCGCCAGGAGTGCGAGGAGGAGCAGCCCGCAGCGCAGGCCAGTGCGCGATAGCACGCGACGTTTCACGCCACGAGTATACCAGTATTACCCTCATGCCTCGTCCTTGCGCCTACCCCGCAATCTTTGTACAATGGCTCCGATCCCTAGGGAGAAAGGTTACGCATGTCGTTGCGCCGTTTATCCGCTGCTTTCGTCTCATTCGCTTTGATCGCTATTTTCGCCTTCGGTGGGTACATTTACCTTCGACCAATTGGCCCACAAGCTGTCCGCCAACCACGTCCAACCACCCCAGCGACTGCAGCCACGGAACAAGAACCAACGAGCCAAGCAGCCGACAACACGCCAGAACCCACCCTGAGTCCCTCAGTCGCTTCCATACCATCCATTGCACCAGTAGGGGCGACAGTTGCCACCAAGCCGGTCACGACCACCGACACCCTTGCCACCATCGACTCACTTGATCAGCACGTGCTGCCGCGCCGCGACCTCGTCCAACTAACGAATGAATATGGGCATACCGCCGCCCAACAGCGCGTGGCACGGACCACGCCACTAAACGTTCAGGTTGGTCAACACGAGACCTTTTGGTTATCAGATATACCAAATAGCCGTTATTACACGAAAACAGCGACGCTCCAGTTTGCCCTCGATCACGTCTTGATGTACGTTGAAGATGGCGTTGAAGTCAACAAGGCCGGGCTGGAGCGCTCCGCCCACCAATTCAACGATCAAATCTACCCACTTGATCGTAAACTCTTTGGCGAAGAATGGTCACCCGGCGTTGATGGTGATCCACGCCTCACTGTCTTGAATGGCAAGATCGCCGGCGTTGGCGGTTACTTTTCCGGTAGTGATGAAGTTCCACGCACCGTAAACCGCTACTCCAACGAGCGCGAGATGTTTTATATTAACGTCGATGATCGCGCTCCTGGCACGGCGTCCTATGGGGATGTCTTGGCCCACGAGTTTCAGCATATGATCGAGTGGCACGAAGCCCAGCGCCCGACCAGTTGGATGAACGAAGGCTTATCGGTCTTAGCTGAAGATCTGAATGGCTTCACCGATGATGCTACTTCGACGGCACCTTCCTTTTTGGCCGATCCCAACCTCCAGCTAACAACCTGGGCACCCTCAGTATCGCCACCACATTATGGTGCCGCCTACTTGTTCTTGCGCTACTTTTATGAGCAGTATGGCAAAACCCTTGACCTCAAGCAGTTGATTCGGGATGATGCTGGCGAGCGACTCGATCTCTTTGCCAAACAAGCCGCGACGATTCGCCCTGACATCAAAGACTTTGGGCAGCTCTTCGGTGATTGGGCCGTCGCGAACTTCCTTAACGACAAGCAAATCGACGGTGGTCGCTACGCCTACAGCCGCCTCCCGTTCGATGTAACGCCAACCGCGCTGCCAAGTGGCGGCTTGCATGCCAACGTGACCCAATTTGGTACACAGTATATTGATCTACCTGCGACGGGTGCGGCTCAGACAATCCAATGGGAAGGCAACCAAACAGTTAAACTCTTTAATGGCGAGGTGCAAGGCGACGCATGGTGGAGCAACCGCGGGGATAGCGCCGCCTCGATTTTGACCCGCACGGTCGATCTGCGCAAGCTCTCCGCCGCGGCCCTTAAGTTCCGGCTGTGGTACGACATCGAAAAAGATTATGATTATGGCTATGTATCGGCCTCGACCGATGGCCAGCACTGGCAAGCCTTGCGTGGCACCCACACGACGGATAGCGATCCGCAGGGCGCGAACTATGGCAACGGCTACACGGGCAAATCGGGCGTCCAGGAGGGCGTTAAATCCGACGAGACGCTGGTGCCGCAATGGCTTGATGAGCAGATCGATCTCAGCAGCTATGCGGGCAAGGTCATCACGTTGCGCTTCTCACTCATCACCGATGATGCCTACAATGGGGCCGGCATGGTGATCGACAATCTTGAGATTCCTCAAATCAACTTCCGCGACGATGTCGCTCAGGTTGGGGCTGGCTGGTTTGCGAACGGTTGGGAGCGCACGAATAACCAGTTGCCACAACGCTGGGAGCTACGACTGGTACGTACACGCGGCAGTCAAACGACGGTCGAACATCTCACACCTAATGCGAGTGGTGGCATCCAAGCCCAACTGGTCCCGGATGAGCGCGGTGTTCTGATCATCGCCGCCACCACACCCCATACCAATGAGCCGGCCACCTTTACCCTTAGCGTAAGTGGTGGTCATTGATTAACGGAGGAGGCTTTATGGACTCACCGGTCGAACAGTTGTCGTTTGAGCTTCCAACGTCCCTGCAACAAGCCAATATACTCATTGTCGAGGATGATCTTGGCACCGGTACACTCCTCAAGGAACTGCTCAGCACCGAAGGCTATGATGTGCATTGGACTCAGGATGGCAACGAGGCGATCGCCTTAGTCGAGGCCGGTGAACCCGATCTTGTTCTGCTGGATGTGATGCTGCCGCGCACCAGCGGGTATGAAGTATGTCGCCGTATTAAAGCGATCCAGGGCTTCTTCACCCCGGTCATCTTGCTAACCGCACGGAGCACCGTCAAAGATAAAATCAAGGGCTTCGAGGCCGGCGGCGATGATTATATCGTCAAACCTTTTATCAACGACGAACTGCTGGTTCGTGTCCGTTCCATGCTGCGTATCCGCTTAATGGAGCGCGAGCAGGAGCGTTTGTCACGCCAGATGCGCGAGTTGGCAACCACCAATGCTCAGTTATATGAGCAGGCCCGCGAAGATGCCGAAATCAAGGCCGCGCTGCTACAAGAGCTTAATCATCGGGTCCGCAATAATCTGGCGGCGATCAGTGGCTTTCTAGAGATGGAGCTTGTGCGGGCCGAGCCTGGCTCGGCCCAAGACGTCTTGCAACGCGCCACCTCACGCGTCCGTTCGATGGGCATTGTGCATGATGTCCTAACCTCCCACGAAAACCAGCTTGCGCCCTTCCACGAGGTTGCGGAACGGCTGGCACGCACGATTCAACCCTTCTATGATCCTCATCAGCAAGCTGTCGTCACCGTTAGTGGTGATCCACTCCTCTTGCCGACCGAGCAAGTGTCGCCCATGGTCATGGTCCTGAACGAATTACTCACCAATAGCTTCCGCCATGCCTTTCCTGCTGATCGGAGCGGCGAGGTGGTCGTCACACTCGAAGATAAGCCGCGCTCGTATCAAATGATCGTCGCCGACAATGGCATCGGCCTCCGCTCCGACTTCGAAACGGCGGGGCGTTCCAGCGGTCAGCAAGTAGTACAGCGCCTCATCGGCTCCTACCTCAAAGGCACCTGTCGCTGGGAAACTGATAATGGGACGAAGGTTACAGTTGAGTTCCCACGTTCGCGTAAATAAAACGCGTTAGACAGTTTGCGGCCCACCAGCCTATCTCCTATAATGCTACTGTGTGTGGCATCCTGTTTTGCTATGCGAGTCGCCATGCGGGCGTTCTTGTTTATAAGGGGCACATGAAGCAAACGCGTCGCATTGAGGGCATTGCGCCCGAGGGCGTATCCCTACTGGCGGCTGGCACCGCTGCCACCGCGCTAACGGCCCTCTTTTCACGTCGGGCCGCCTTGCTACCGTTAGCGCTCACCGTTGGCACTGCCGCCTTTCTCCGCGATCCCCAACGCCAACTCCCTACCGATGACACCCGGCTATGGTCGGCTGCTGACGGCACAATTATGCGCGTTGACGAAATCAATGAGCAACGCTTTATCGGCGGCCCAGCCCTCCGCATTGTTACCTTCCTCTCACTGTTCGACGTCCATATCAACCGTGCTCCTACTGCGGGAACGGTTCGCTACGTCGAACATCTAACAGGCGAGTTCCGCGCCGCCTGGGACGCTCAATGCGATACCGTCAACGAGCGTAACTACGTTGGCCTTACAACAGCGCATGGGCCTTTGCTCTTGGTGCAGATCGCGGGCCTGGTGGCACGCCGCATCGTTTTTACGCCGCACCAAGGCGACAACCTCGCTACTGGTGAACGCATTGGTCTGATCAAATTTGGGTCGCGTACCGATGTCATGGTCCCGCGTAGCAGCACTGAAGCCCTGGTCGTACCCGGTATGCACGTCAAGGCTGGTCTAACCCCCATTGGAGCCTGGCGGTGAAGAGCCGGCGTCCCTGGCTTCCCCGGCGTGTCTGGTTTCCGAATCTACTGACGACGGCCAATCTCTTTTGTGGCTTTTTAGCAATCATCTTCATTATTCGGGGCCTGGACCCAGGTGACAATGGTCGCGGCTGGTATACATGGGCTGCCTTCACGATTTGCTTGTCGGCGTTGTTCGACGCACTCGATGGGCGGGCGGCACGAGCACTACACGTTGCTTCACCCTTTGGCAAAGAACTGGATTCGCTTGCTGATGTCGTCTCGTTTGGCGTCGCCCCTGCCGTTCTCATCTACGAGCACATTTTCCGTGACCACCAACTCCCCATAGCGTCAATTCTAATGGTGGCGCTGTTCGTCTGCTGCGGGGCCGCGCGCCTAGCTCGTTATAATGTTGTCGGCGCTAGCGGCCGGTTTTTCACCGGCATGCCGATTCCGGCAGCCGGTCTTACGATTACCGGCTTGGCGATCTTCCCCGCCGATTTGCCCATTGAGCTACTGGCAGCCGTGGTGCTCATTAGTGCTGGCTTAATGATTAGCACCCTGCGCTATCCGAATCCCGAGCAGCTCCTATTTGACGCGCCTTTACCGATACGTATCATGTTTATTGGGCTGTTCGTCATTGCTGTGATCAACCCCTCAGGTTGGTTCTGGCCCCTCCCGATCGCCTACATCACGTACGGCCTGTTGCTAAGCCTGCTCCAAGTTATTCGTACCCGCCAAGTTTAAAGCTCCATAGCCTGTTGTTTCCTGTCGCAACACGCTTCCGGGCGAACTACCCATACAGCCGTTCCCAAAGTAGCCTCCGGCACGGTATAATGCCGCCAATGGCGCTGTGCCTGGTCGCCCAGCATCTTCATAAGGACCACTGGTATGCAGTTCTTCGCGCGAATAGAACAGCTGAGCGAGCAAAAACGTTCGCTGCTGTGTGTTGGCCTCGACCCGGATCCTCGTAAGCTTCCCGCATGGACCAGTGACGACCCCGACCCTGTGTTCGCCTTTAACCGCCACATCATCGACCTCACCTGTGACCTTGTGATCGCCTACAAACCCAATGCTGCCTTCTACGAGGCCTTGGGGCCACATGGCTGGCAAACTCTCGCCGATACCATCAAATATGCCCATCAATGTGGTGTACCGGTCATTCTGGATGCAAAGCGTGGCGATATTGGCTCATCGGCAACCGCGTATGCCACGGCTGCCTTCCAGCAACTGGGAGCGGATGCCATCACCGTCAGCCCGTATATGGGCTGGGACTCGGTTGAACCGTTTGTGCGCTATGCTGAACGTGGGGTCTTTGTGCTGGCCCTCACTTCCAATCCTGGGGCGCAGGACTTTCAATGCGCCGACTCACATGGCCACCCGCTGTACCAGCGCGTGGCCGAACAGTGTACGGGCTGGAATGAACGTGGCAACGTTGGGCTGGTCGTCGGCGCGACCTATGCCGACGATATTTGTTGCGTCCGCTCCATCACAGCCGACCAATGGTTGCTGCTCCCCGGGATCGGCGCGCAGGGTGGGGACCTTCACCTAGCCCTCGAAAATGGTCTGCGTAGCGATGGCAGTGGCGTGCTGGTCAATGTAGGACGCGCCGTGCTCTACGCCGATGATCCACGCGAAGCGGCCATGCAACTGCGCGACGAGATCGAGACGATCCGCGCCGCCAAGCGTGCTTCCCATCAGGATTGCGCAACCGAGACCAAACAACGGGCCGACCATCCCAATCTCACTGATCTAGCGCTCGCGTTATATGATCAGGGTGCGATTCAATTTGGTGATTTTACCCTCCACTCTGGCGTGCAATCGCCCTTTTATATCGACCTACGCCTGCTGGTCTCAAATCCCCATGCACTAGCAATGGCAGCACGAGCCTATGTCGATCTACTTGATAATCTCTTCTTCGACCGCTTAGCTGGGATCCCCTATGCCGGGCTACCACTCGCAACAGCTGTTGCCCTGCAAACCTGTACCCCACTAATTTACCCACGCAAAGAAGCCAAGCCCTATGGAACCGGTCGCATCATTGAAGGCACGTTCGAGCCTGATGAGACGATTGTCGTCATTGACGATTTAATCTCGAATGGCGCGAGCAAGATCACCGCGATCGAGCCGTTAGAAGCAGCAGGCCTGCGCGTTCATGATGTCGTGGTATTGCTGGACCGTGAAGGCTCTGGCCGTGAGGAACTTGCCAAAGCTGGCTATACACTTCATAGTGTCTTCCGGTTGCATGAACTCGTGGACATTCTGCTTGAGCACGGTCGCATCGTGGTCGAACAGCACGAGCTCGTCACACACTACCTGAACAACCAGCCCCTTACCCCGGCGGTATAAAGGCTGTTGAAACTCTGAATCAAGCGCGGGTAGGCTTACATGTAGCCTACCCGCGTCGTATTGCGGCACTGTTCCTACCGTCCAGGAATACCCGGCTCGGTCATGTCGCGCACATTCAGCACGTGATCGAGCTGTTCGTCCGACAGCAAAGCCTGCCGCTTTACGACATCGCGAACCGATTCGTTATTGGCCGCGGCCTCCTTGGCCACCTTCGCCGCTGCATCATAGCCGATCGAAGTGTTCAAAGCCGTCGCAATCGACGGGTTCTTTTCCAGCAGTTCTTGACAGCGCTGCCGATTAGCCTTGATGCCCTCAACGGCGTTCTGACGAAAGGCGTCGCAGCCCGTCGCGAGAATACTGATCGCTTGGAGCAAGTTGTGCGTCATCACCGGCATCATCACATTAAGCTCGAAATTACCATGCTGGCCACCGATCATCACGGCCACATGATTGCCCATTACCTGCGCACACACCATCATCAGCGCTTCGCACATGACGGGGTTAACTTTGCCGGGCATGATTGATGAGCCCGGTTGAATCGCCGGCAGAAAGATTTCGCTCAACCCGGAAGTCGGACCTGAAGCTAACCAGCGAATATCGTTGGCAATCTTAAGTAACGCTACGGCCAGTGTATTGAGTGCCCCGGACGCTCCCACATAAGCATCTTTGGCCCCCTGCGCCTCGAAATGATTCTCGGCCTCGCGGAAGCTAACGCCGGTGTATGAGGAGATGCGCTGTATTGCCGCCTGTGAAAATTCCGGTAGTTGGTTCGTGCCGGTGCCCACCGCCGTGCCTCCCAGCGCCAGTTCAGCCAGATCCTCGGAAGCATGCTCAATACGACGGATACTATGCTGTACCTGGCTCGCCCAACCGCTGAACTCCTGGCCCAATCGCACTGGCGTTGCATCCATCAAATGCGTCCGCCCCGATTTCACAATATCGTCGAACTCGTGGGCCTTGGCTTCGAGCGCCGCCGCCAGCCGCGCGAGCGCAGGCAGCAGATCATGCTCAATGGACACCCGCGCCGCGACATGCATAGCCGTTGGGATGACATCGTTGGAAGACTGGCCCATATTGACATGGTCGTTGGGATGAATATCGTGCGCCCCCTCAACCAGCTGATTCGCACGATTGGCGATAACCTCGTTGGCATTCATGTTGGTCGAAGTGCCACTACCGGTTTGGAAGATATCAAGCACGAAGTGACGGTCTAGCCGGCCATCGATCACTTCTTCAATCGCCTGCAGGATTGCTTGACCACGACGTTGATCGAGCTCGCCCATCTCACGATTCGTTTCCGCTGCTGCCTTTTTGATCAAGCCCATCGCCTGAATAAAAGCGCGTGGGAAGCGGAGATCAGAAATTGGGAAGTTCTGTACAGCGCGTTGGGTTTGAGCACCATACAGCGCATCCGCCGGCACCTGCAGCTCGCCCATTGAGTCTTTTTCTGTTCGAAAATCTGCCACGTAATCTCTCCTCAAAGCTCTGAATTTCAAACCGTTTGTGCCCAATACTATGGTTACGGGGCACCGGTTCCAAGCGTCGTCTCACCACCGATCTCGCCATCGTTATGGAGATACAGCGAGCGCTCGGCGACGATTGGTCGGCTAGCAATAATCGTGATGCTAACCACCTGTTGATTCGGAACATCACTCGCCACCGCAATCGTTAACCGCGCTGTACCCGGCATGGTACGGCTATGATGGCGCACGCTCCCATTGGCCAACGTATAGCTCACATCGAGTGAGACTGGCACGGGAGCAGGGTTGGCGACCAGCAAAAACTGTTCTGCAGGGGCAGCGGTTGAGCCTTCGGCAAAAATCCAACGCGTTTGCGGGGTGACGGCTCCACGCCCAATCGTTGTGGCTCGCCCATTGCCGAAGACGATTTCGCGCTCAGTAGCAAGCGGGCGCTCAGCCTGAATATCCAGCGCAAATGGCACATCCGGTGCGATCTCGTTGATCGATAGCACCAGTGGAGCCAACCCTGTTACAGCATACCGCCGGCTAACCGTCGTCCCATCTTCAGTCAAGACCTGCACGCTAATGGCAACCCGTTGCGGCCAGGGGTTCAAGAAATGTAACGTGGTGGTATAGCCGTTGGTCGTGGTTCCTTCGGCAAACAGCCAGCGGCGGCTCAACTGCTCCAGCCCCATGCCCAGGCTTGCAGCGCCGGTGGCGGTAAAGATCGAACGCTCCGCTACAACCGGTTGCGTCGCATTCAGCTTCCAAGCAAAGCGCTCATTAGGCAACAGATCATTCAGCGAGATCGTGCTCCGCACCTCCGGGGCCAGCGCAATGGTTTTTGTGAGCGGGACGCTGTCTTCGGGGTAAAAGGTTAATTCGGCTGTGGAGACTGTCGTTGTAGGATTAATAACCAGGAGGTATGTTTGCGTACCATCGGTGGTGTCACCGGTCGCAAAATACCAGGTACGCAGCGGCGTGGCGAGCCCGCTACTACTCAAGGCTTCGTGTTTCACAAGCTGTGTTCGCTCGGCTACCAGTGGCTGGTCAGCGAGCACTTGGAGGCCGAGCACATCGACTCCTGGAAACACCATGTTGAGCGTTAATTCAAGCCGTTGCTGATGTGGTACGACCAGCGAATGCCGCTGCTGGCTGTTGCTGGTATATCCGATCAACGTCACATAAGCATCGCGCTCTTCGCTATTCAGCAGCACGAGCCGTTCCAGACCGTTCCCTGGGCTACCCTCTGGGAAAAAGCGCTGCCAGTGCACAGTCATGTGTTCCGCAGCGGCATGATACTCACTGAGGCGCTCTTGCAACCTGAGCGGCGCATCCTGTGCCGCACTCATTGCCGTACTGCTGATGTGGTACGCCTCACTAAGCCATGCCAAGAGCCCGGTAAGATGTTGGTCTAAGACCTCACTCATGCCCGCATGCTCAACGTCGGTCAACAGTCCAATCCGTACGATCCCCGGCTCGCCTACGCTTAACCGTACATCGGCACTCGACTGCCCCTCAAACACTGTGCCACGTGCATTTACCAGATAATGAAAAGGTAGGTCCGTCTGCCCATAGAGGTTCGTGGCCGCCCACTGCAATGCCCGCATGGTTGCGGCACTATTGGCATCTTCAGCCGGAACTTGCACCTGACTGATCTCAATTCGTTGGGGCTGCTGGTGCTCAGCGACCGCCGGCAGCCCACCCCCACTCCAATCATTGCGTGAGATGACATCGGGAGGGGGCGTAAGGGTGGGCGGACCCGACCAGTTCGGACGTGCTTTCAGATCGACGAGTGCAGGACCCGCCACACTGCTTATATACGTTATGGCGATCTCGTCAAACTCAGGCGAGTCGGCGCTCGCACCAAACCGTATGCGGTACTGCAGCCACATCGTGAAGGGTTGAAAAGCTAAAAAACGCCCGAGTGTGCGCTCATTCGCATCTGCTGCGCGCTCAAAGGGCTGCCACGCTAGCCATTGCTGTCCATCCAGGCTCCCACGCACTTCCACCGTCAGTGTTTGCGTCACAGTCGCATGGACTACCGTTTCAACCACTGCACCGTTGAAGGGAAACGCTGTCCGGAAGGGTGCCGACTGGTACGCACCGCTTAGCTGGCCTGGCTGTAGGCGCAACACCGAGCCTTCAACATACGTATTGGTGAATGTTCCGGGCAGCCAGTCATCAAGTTCAGACTGTACCCAGCGCGCCGACTGGACCTGGGGGACTGTGGATGGGACCATCTCTAGCCAGCCTGAGACGGCCCACACACCCACGAGTGATAGGAGTAACCAGGAGCGCACCATCGTCAACTCCAACTCCCACGCATGCGAACGAGCGGCGCTGTTACTGCTTGGGCTTCAAGGCCTCAGCAGTATATACATTATCCGAATCCCACAAGGCCCAGCCACTAGTATGGTTGTCGTCCGACGCATTGATTTGCGCCCGGACCTCTTTCGCACCGTAGCGAATGATCGGCTGGCGATAGATTAAAGTGAAATCCTGGAGCCAGGGCCGCACTCGGGCACGGCTGGCGGGTCCATCGAGTTGATTATGCACCAGTTTCATCGACTTATCAACGATTTCGTACGGATGCGTCGATGAATCATCGAAATTCATCTCGTGCTGCAAAAAGTGCGATGGATACACCATGGGACAAACATAATCCAAGTACTGGCCCATCACATGCAGATTCTGGCCGATCACTGGCTGTGGCTCCCAGGCCGCATAGCCAAAGACGTCGCCACTAACATAACCGCCTACCCCGTTGACGGCCTTTTGCGCCCGTTGGAGGAAGCGCCCGATGGTGTTGTACATCTCCTCAGGATGGTTTTTATGATCACGGGGTCCTTTAAACACGGTACCCGTCAGATCACCATCACTGGGGAAGCGGATATAGTCAAAGTTGATCTCGTCAAAACCCATCTGGATCGCCTCAACCCCGAGCGCGATATTGTAATCCCATACCCGCTCGTCGTAGGCATCGAGCCATGCTACGCCGAACGAGGCATAATAGGGCTTACCATTCTTCTGTACATACCAGTCGGGCCGCACATTAACCAACTGATTGTCATGCGAGAAGGTATGGATACGGGCAATGGTATAGATATGGCGCTTCTTGGCTTCAGCCAAAATCCACGGCAGATCCATAATATCGGCAGAGCTTTTGAGCTCCTTGACGATGGGCAGTTTTGAATCGTAATAGATCAGACCAAGATCTTCGAGATTATCGGACTTAAGGTCCAGCACGACTGCATTTAGCTCGGTTTTATCGATCAGATCGAAATAATCCGTAACATTCTTTTTGCGAGCGGCGACGATCGTTTTAATATACAGTGCCTTCGCAGCGATTGGCTGGAGCTTAAAGCCGTCTTTCAAGCCGCCTGCCGTCACCTGGGCATCACCCCGGCGGTAGCCCGGCAATAAGGCCCGTAGATACGCGCCATCCGGGACCTTCGATAACACAAAGTGACCGTCTTTGTCTGACCGCGTCGCCGTGACCGCCGTACCGGTCATGGTCGTAGCCGCCATTACCTCCGTATCCGACAGCACCTTGCCACTTTGGGCGTCGGTAACCACACCATTGATCACATTCGGACGCAGCACGGCACTAAGGCTGGTCGTCTTGGTAAACGGCTGGGTCACCTTATCATAGCCGTCGCGGCTGAAGCTTACTTGACCACTTGACGGCGCGTTCATCAAGCGGTATTTGCCCTGCCCATCGGTCGTGATCTGAGCATCGCCCAACTCAACTTTAACTCCGGCCACCGGCTGCTCGGTATACCTATCCTTGACGACGCCTTCCAGCACATCCGGGCGCAGGGCCAAACTGTGCTCGGTCGACTGCCGAATATCAGCCTTTTGCACCTCATAATTGGGTGCGTGGACCTCAATCTGGAAGGCTTCGGGCACCTGGGCGAGGGTATAGTGGCCATTCATATCGGTCGTTGCCGACAGCACACTCGATCCCACCACCGCTACGACGGCTCCAGCGAGGGGCTTATTAGCATAGGAGTCCGTAATCACTCCACTCAGCATATCTGGTCGTAATGGAACGTCCAACGTCACGGTTAAGGATTTGGGCTTTTGGAGATCGGGCCGTTCGGCCAGCGGCAGTGAGATCGACTGGTAACCTGTTCCCATCACGGTGACCGTGTCTTTGGTCGTCCACTCCTGAGTATGCCAATACCCCTTAGCGTCGGTAACCACATCAGGTTGTTTACCGATCCGCACTTGTACGCCTTCAATCGGCGCATTGGTATAAGCATTTTTGATCGTGCCACTTAACGTAACTTTCGGCGCGTCACCACAAGCTACCAGCACAATCAGTATCAGCGTTACGAACGGCACATGCCGCAACAAGCTTCGCTTCGTTTGGGCCTTCATCCGCTTCCTCAATGCTTGTAATCACCTAGATTAATCTACTCGTTGTCGTGGGTGATATTCGGATCCTCCGGGAGCATCATCGTTCTAGCATGGCTAGTGTACGGGGAAGCGCCAACCATGTCAAGCAATGATGCCCTGATTTCGATAGCAAAACTTGTGCTATGCTTCGCCGAGATTTTTTAGGTTATTGTGTTGCATACTTCAGCCATGCAGGACGCCCAGAACATCGGAATTCACACCTGTTATCAACTATGAAAGGACCAATAATGCGAATGCGCCGCCTGTTTCCAATGCTATTCCTGATTGCCGTACTCATTCCCACATACTCTACGCCGGTCAAGGCAGCCGGTGCGGCCCGTCCCTTGCGCCAATTATCATCTACAGCCGCCAATACTGCTAATAAACGGAGCGGACTGGTAGGTGCCGCCGTGTATCGCCTGGACACAGATGACTTGTACTCATTCCAAGGCAACCAGCAGTTCACCATGTATAGTATTGCGAAGGTCCCAATCATGTTAGCTGTACTGGACCGGGCCGTGCGTCAAGATCGACGCGTGACCTACCGCGAGCAGAACCTGATCGAAGCAATGATCGAATGGAGCGACAACGACGCGACCAATGTCCTCTATGATAGCGTGGGCGATGCCCCCGGTGTCCAAGATTTCCTCAGCCGCAACGGGATTTACAATACCTCCATGGACAATAATGCATGGGGCAATAGCGTCACTACCCCTCAGGATATGGCCCGCCTGATGGCCCGCCTCAGTAATTGCATGATGCTAGTACAACGCCTTTGTGGCTACGCGCTACAAGTCATGCAGGACGTCGACTCGTCACAGTCATGGGGCGTCACTGCCGGCACAGGTAACTCACCGGTGGCCCTGAAGAACGGCTGGTACCCCGATAGCGAGGGCTGGGGTATTAATAGCATGGGGATTGTCATGAAGGGCGGGCATGCCTATGCTATCGCCGTCTTGACCTATCCCAATCCGTCAATGGACTATGGCATCAGCACGGTCGAGCAAATCAGCACCGCAACCTACCAGGCAATGCAATAACCCTGCACGGCGTTAGAGCGGCGTAGCGACAGCACGGGGCATGTGCACGCGCTCCTCGACTACCGCGCATACTGCCCCACGTGCGACTAATTGCCGGACTGCCTCAATATACGGAGCGAGCACAGCATCCCGTTCAAGGAAAGGGACATGCTGACGAATGAGCGCGTGTGCTGCCGTAGTACCACGCCCGAGCTGTGCGCCCGAGCCAAGGCTGCGGCGACGCAGATCAATGGCTTGGGCCGCAGCGATGAGCTCGCAGGCGACCACCGTTTGCCCATGCTGCAGAATCTGGTGGGCTTGCCGGGCAGCAGTGGCCCCCATGCTGTTGTGATCCTCCTGACCACCTGAGGTCGGAATGGTATCAGCCGATGCTGGATGCGCCAGCACCTTGTTTTCCGAAGCCAGGGCCGCAGCAGTATATTGCAACAGCATTAAGCCCGAGTTGAGGCCACCTTGATCGATCAAAAAGGGTGGTAACAAGCCGGCATTGCGCGCGGGATCGAGTAAGCGTGCCAATCGTCGCTCACTTATATTCGCCAATTCGGTTAAACCGAGTGCCAGGTAGTCAAGCGCCAATGCCAGTGGCTCGCCATGAAAATTGCCACCCGAGATCGCCTCTGCTCGGCCTTCATCGTCAACAAAGATCAACGGATTGTCGGTCGCGCTATTCAATTCGATGGTAATAGCCCAATCGGCATAGGCCACGGTATCGCGGATCGCGCCGTGTACTTGCGGCACACAGCGCAGTGAATATGCATCCTGCACTTTAAAGGGTGTGACACAGACGCCGCCTGCCCCTGGCTCCTGGCACACGAAGCCGCTATCTTGCAGGATGGTCCGCATCCAGGCTGCGCACTCAATCTGACGGGGATGCGGACGTACCGCATGAATGCGTGGATCGAAGGCCGCCAAGACCCCGGCCATCGCTTCGAGCGACATAGCTGCTGCGACGTCGGCGGTGCGACACAGCACATCGGCATCATAGGTGGTGAGCGCTCCCAGCCCGGCCATCAGTGCGGTGCCGTTGGTGAGTGCTAACCCTTCTTTGGCTTGCAATACCACCGGCGCGAGTTCAGCCCGCCTGAGCGCGCTCAACCCGTCTAAGCGTTGCCCATCCAACTCGGCTTCACCCAAGCCGATCAAGACCAGGGCAATGTGCGCCAGGGGTGCCAAGTCGCCCGACGAGCCCAGTGATCCTTGTGCCGGCACGCTGGGAGCAATCTCATGCTCCAGTAAAGCCAGCAGTAAATCAACCACTTCAGGGCGAATGCCAGATATGCCTTTGGCCAGCGTGTTCGCCCGGATCAACAACATGGCCCGCACCACCTCGGCTTGCAGCAAAGGCCCCGTGCCGACCGCATGACTCATAACGATATTGCGTTGGAGCTGCTCGACATCGCCTGGCGAAATGACCTGGTCTTGAAATTTACCAAAGCCGGTTGTAATCCCATATACCACTGCGCCATCACGCACAAATTGCTCCACCGCCGCCCGCGAGCGCTGCATTCTCGCGCGCGCTTCAGGAGCAATGGCCACCCGTACGTCCGCTGCTCGTGCGACTGCAACCACCGTTGGTATATCCAGATGATCGCCGTTGATCATCACTGTCTGCATAGGGAGGCTCCTTCGTGTCCGCTTCTAATCTGTTACTGCTCCTAAACTGCTGGTACCCACCAATTTGGCATACTTCGCTAGCACGCCGCGGGTATATTGCATCGGACGTGGTTGCCACTGGCTACGACGCTGCACAAGCTCGCCATCATCTACGTTGAGTTGCAACAGCCGCTGGTCGGCATCAATCGTGATCGCGTCACCTTCTTCGACCAGCGCGATCGTTCCACCGACGGCAGCCTCAGGTGCTACATGGCCGACGACCATGCCATAGGTGCCGCCCGAAAAACGGCCATCGGTAATCAAGCCGACACTATCCCCCAGCCCGGCCCCAATCAAAGCTGACGTCGGGGCCAACATCTCGCGCATGCCCGGGCCACCTTTGGGGCCCTCATAGCGAATCACCAGAATATCGCCGGGCTGGATTTCACCCAATAAGATCGCATTCAAGCAGCTTTCCTCGGTCTCGAAAACGCGGGCCGGGCCGGTAATACGCGCCTGCTTGATGCCCGTAATCTTGGCAACAGCACCCTCAGTCGCCAGATTGCCTTTCAGGATCGCCAGATGGCCGTGCTCATAGACCGGTTGCTCCCACTGATGAATCACATCCTGGTCGATGTGGGGCGTCGGAGGCACATCATGTAGCACCTCGGCCAGCGTTTCGCCGCTGATCGTCAGAGCATCTCCGTGCAACAAGTCATGTGCTAACAGCATCTTCATCACCTGGGGAATGCCTCCCGCGCGATGCAGATCGGTCGCGACATAGCGCCCCGACGGCTTGAGGTCGCACAAGACCGGCACGCGCCCGCGAATTTCTTCGAAATCGTCGATCGTTAGTGGAACCTCCGCAGCATGTGCGATTGCCAGCAAATGCAACACGGCATTTGTCGAGCCTCCGACTGCCATCACGACCGTGATCGCATTCTCAAACGCTTCGCGGGTCAACAACTGGCGTGGCAAAATTTGCTTGTGAATCGCCTGTGCCAGCACCTCCGCTGACCGAGCAGCACTATCGGCCTTCTCTGCATCCTCCGCTGCCATCGTCGAAGAATATGGCAAGCTCATGCCCATAGCCTCAATCGCTGAAGACATCGTATTGGCGGTATACATGCCACCACATGATCCGACCCCTGGACAGGCATGGCACTCCACCTCACGCAGCTCAGCAGCATCGATCTTGCCTGCGCTATGCTGCCCGACGGCCTCAAAAACGCTAACAACCGTCAGGTCACGACCATCTACGTGACCCGGCTTGATCGTCCCACCATACACGAAGATTGCCGGAATATTCATGCGCGCTAGTGCGATCATAGCGCCCGGCATGTTCTTGTCGCAACCACCAATCGCGATCACGCCGTCCATACACTGGCCTTTACACGCCGTCTCGATCGCATCAGCGATGACCTCGCGCGATACCAGCGAATATTTCATGCCTTCGGTACCCATCGAGATCCCATCGGCCACCGTAATCGTTCCAAAAATCTGCGGCATCGCCCCGGCACCCCGCAGCGCGGCCTGCGCTCGTTCCGCCAACACATTCAAACCCGCGTTGCACGGCGTAATCGTGCTATAGCCATTGGCCACGCCTACGATTGGCTTGTCCCAATCACCATCCCCAAACCCCACCGCCCGCAACATCGCCCGGTTCGGACTACGCTGCACACCCTTGGTAATCAGCTTGCTTTGTCGATTGTCGGTCATACGATCTCCACACGGGCGAACGCCATTACTGTGAATGCTATAATGCTTGTTCGGCTTGCAGAATGCAAGCGGCCAGCAGTACCAGCACATAACAATTATGAGAGATCGTCAAACCGATAACATCATCGTCCACGGCGCACGCGAGCACAATCTCAAAAATATCGACGTCGTGATCCCCAAAAACCAACTGGTAGTCATCACTGGCTTGTCGGGCTCGGGCAAATCGACATTGGCCTTCGACACGATTTTCGCTGAAGGTCAGCGTCGTTACGTCGAGTCACTCTCAGCCTATGCTCGC
The DNA here is from genome assembly GCA_013821605.1 of Herpetosiphonaceae bacterium. Lineage (GTDB taxonomy): Bacteria > Chloroflexota > Chloroflexia > Chloroflexales > Kallotenuaceae > JACDGP01. The sequence goes on along the minus strand of JACDGP010000003.1, from coordinate 83,304 downwards.
CAGTTCTTGGGCCAGCTCGAAAAGCCAGATGTTGATCATATTGAGGGCTTATCGCCTGCCATCGCGATCGACCAAAAGTCAACGACGCGCAATCCACGCTCGACGGTCGGCACGGTCACGGAAATCTATGATTATCTACGGCTATTGTTCGCTCGTATCGGTCGCGTCCACTGTCCAGTCTGTGGGCGCGAGATTGTGCAGCAAACACCACAGCAGATCACAGATGCAATCTTGGCACTCCCTGCCGGCACGCGGCTGTTGATCCTGGCCCCCATCATTGAAGATAAGAAGGGTGAGCATCAAAAGGTGCTGGATGACGCCCGCAAAGCCGGCTTTGTGCGTGCACGCATCGACGGCACCGTCTACGACCTTGACGAGGTGTTAAAGCTCGAAAAAGGGAAGCCGCATACCATCGAAGTCGTGGTCGACCGTTTGGTTCTCCACAGTACCGAGGGTGCTGCGGGCGATGATCATCCCGACCGGGTACGCGTCACAGACTCGGTCGAGACAGCCCTGCGCGAAGGCGACGGACGCATGATCGCTCAGGTCATCGACGGCTCTGAGCTACGCTTCTCCGAGCATTTCGCCTGCCCCGAGCATGGAGCATTACCTTTCGGCCCGCTGGAGCCCCGTGACTTTTCTTTTAATAATCCACGTGGTGCCTGCCCTACCTGTGGTGGCCTGGGCGTGATCATGGAAATCGACCCTGATCTGGTGGTACCCGACCGCTCACTCTCGATCCATGCCGGCGCGATTGCGCCCTGGTGGCGAACTGGGCGCAATGCTCGCCGCTACTTTGAAGAATTGCTGGCCTCTGTAGCCGGTCACTACCACTTCGACCTCGACACACCCGTCCAAAATCTTGCGCCCGAGATGCTCGGCATCATTTTGTATGGCTCGAACGGTGATCTCCTGCCACTACACTACCACGTGAATGGCCGGACACATACAGTCAACACGCCTTTTGAAGGGGTCGTACCCTACCTGCACCGTCGTCTCACCGAAGCTGAAACCGAGAGTGCGACCGAGCAGGCTACCCAATACATGAGCCCGCAGCTCTGCCAGAGTTGCAAGGGCGCCCGCTTACGACCCGAACTTCTGGCCGTCACGATCCGTGATCTTAACATTGCCGCCATTACCGCTCTAGCCATCCGGCCGCTCATTGCCTGGTGTACTGAGCTAGTTATTGCCGACATCACCACCAACTCCTCGCTGCCTGCCCTGGTACCCTCGCCACTGATGCCGCGTGAGCGAGCCGTTGCGCTCCCGATCATGGATGAGGTGCGCTCACGGCTGCAATTTCTCGTTGACGTCGGCTTGGATTACCTAACTCTGGATCGCACTGCCGCTACACTTTCGGGCGGCGAAGCGCAACGTATCCGCCTCGCCACTCAGATCGGCGCGGGCTTATCAGGCGTCCTCTATGTGCTCGATGAGCCAAGCATTGGCCTTCATCCGCGCGACCACGACCGGCTGTTGCAAACACTGATGCACTTGCGCCAGCTTGGCAACTCTGTGCTCGTCGTGGAGCACGACGAAGCCACCATGCGCGCCGCCGACTACCTCGTGGATATTGGCCCGGGCGCCGGTCAGCATGGTGGTGAACTGTTGGCGACCGGCGACCTCGCCGCGATTATGGCTGCGCCGCGCTCGATTACCGGTGCCTTTCTGAGCGGGCGACGACAGATCCCACTGCCCAAACAACGCCGGCACGGCAATGGGCATGAGCTAGTCATCGAAGGTGCGCGCGAACACAACCTCAAGGATGTAACTGTACATCTGCCCCTCGGCACACTAATCGCCGTAACCGGCGTCTCCGGCTCGGGCAAATCGACGCTGGTCGAAGACATTCTGGCCCGCAAGCTAAGCCAAATCTTTTTCCGATCCAGACTTCAGCCCGGTGCGCATACGGCGATCACGGGTATCGAGCATCTCGACAAGCTGATCAGCATTGACCAAGCCCCAATTGGCCGCACACCGCGCTCTAATCCCGCCACCTACACCAAAATCTTCGACCCGATCCGCCAACTATTCGCACAAACGCCCGAAGCGCGTGCCCGTGGCTACGATGCCGGTCGTTTTTCCTTCAACGTCAAAGGTGGTCGCTGTGAAGCTTGCAAGGGCGAAGGCATGATCGCGATCGAAATGCAGTTCCTTCCGGACCTCTTCGTGACGTGTGACGTGTGTAATGGCACCCGCTATAATCGTGAAACGCTCGATATTCGCTACCGTGGACAAACGATTGCCGATGTACTCACGATGACGGTTGAAGTGGCGGCCGACTTTTTCGCACGAATTCCCGCAGTTGTAAATAAACTTCAAACCCTGCTCGACGTTGGCGTCGGCTATCTCCAGCTTGGACAGCCCGCCACGACCTTATCCGGCGGCGAGGCCCAACGTATCAAGCTCGCAGGTGAGCTCGCGCGGCGCTCCACCGGGCGCACGCTCTATATTCTTGATGAGCCCACCACCGGCCTCCATTTCGCTGATGTAGAGCGCTTGTTACAGGTCCTCCAGCGGCTCGTTGATGTGGGGAACACCGTCCTATGTATCGAGCACAATCTCGATGTGATCAAAAATGCCGATTGGATCGTTGATCTCGGACCAGACGGTGGCGCGGCCGGTGGTGCGATTATCATTGCCGGCACTCCTGAAACTGTCGCCGACTGTGCCAACTCTGCCACCGGCCACTATCTCGCACCACTGATCAACAAGCAGGCAACCCCAAATGTACTATAGCTCCCTACCACTAGGGTGAACGTAATGCGATTGACGCACATTCTACGCTCCTGTAGAATGACCACCATTATCCTTCTATGCGCGATCTACGGCGGCTTATTCCGTCACCGTAGTGGAACAAGGAGCCTTGCTGATGGCTGACGGGCGCATGATGCAGCAGCAAACCGTACAAGAATCACGCTTCTACCCAAACAAAATCGGCCGTTTAATGCTTCTCAGCCTCGAAGATGTCATGGGACGCAATGGCGTGAGTGCGCTGTTGAATCTGGCCGGGATGAAGCATCTGGTCAACAACTACCCTTCCAACGATCTGAAACGCGAATTCCCCTTCCGTGACCTCGCGGCGATCATGGAATCTATGACGACCATGTATGGCACACGTGGTTCACGTGGCATGGAGCTCCGTGCCGGTCGCTACTCATTTAATCTTGGCTTCAAAGAGTTCGGTCCGTTGCTGGGTATCACTGACCTTGCCCTTAAGCTCATGCCGATGACCATGAAAATGAAAATTGCTTTGAATGCTGCAGCCCAAACCTTTGATCGCTTTACCGATCAGCCGACCAGAGTCGAGGAGCGCGCAGGACATTTCTTGTATGTTATCGAGAAATGCCCGGTCTGTTGGGGCCGTCATCTCGACAAACCATCATGTTTCATTGCGCAAGGCATTTTGGAAGAAGCAGTGAGTTGGGTCACGGGTGGTCGTACCTTTAAAATTGAAGAGATCGAATGCCGTGGTACTGGCAGCATGGCGTGTATCTTTGCGGTCGACAAAGAGCCGGTCGACTAGCGACCATCAATCATGATGTTCGTGAAATCATGCGCCCCTCGCCAACCTATCCATCACTGATGGCACTTAAGCTGCCGACTTGTTTTGATTATGGAACGGATGGAGCTGTGGGATGAAGCGCCTGGTGCTTCGCGATCCCGCGCTAATTGCACCTTTCGGTGAACCGGCGCGCGACTTGCGCATTCTGAACAAACCCTTGTGGCTGCTCCAGCGCGATGTGCTGGCACACCACTGCCAAAGCACGTTGGAGTTCGACACCTTTGAAGAGCTTTTCGCTCAAAGTCAGCTTGAGTTGCAGGACGAGGAACTGCTTGTTTATAAAGATAATCTGTTCTTCGATGCACCGCTCATTGATAGCTTTATACGGGAAGCGCGGCAAACTGGCCGGCCCTGCCAGCTTGCTTTTGCTCACACCGATAAAGCTATCACTGCCCATGCCCTACGCTTACAGCAGGGACTGACGCGACAGAACGACGTGTACGTCGCTGCCTTGTACTATTTTCCGCGCGGCCCCGTGCGCGATCCCGCACCCTTACTGATGGCTACCGAGCCACGTGAGATGGGCTATTATCGCATCCCATCCTACATGGCACCGCACCATGGTGACTTGGTATACCAGGTGCCGCGACGGGCATGTTTATCGATCGAGCATTGGACCCATCTGATCTATGCGAACTCGATCTTCGGCGTCTTTGCCTGGGCGCGCCGCAAGGAGCAAGAGGTCGAGGACTCATGGCGTGCCAAGCTGCGTGTAAGTGCCAAAGCTTTTCTGGAGCGCAAACACTTCCTTGGTTGCTCCGAACTCGTCAAGATTGGGAAGAATTGCTCGATCGACCCCACGGCCATTATTCAAGGACCGACCGTGATCGGCAACAATGTCCACATTGGTGCGGGGGTCGTCATTGTCTCGTCGCTGATCGGCTCAAACGTAACGATCATGCAAGGCTCGCAGATCATGCTCAGCGTTATTTCAGATCGGTGCTATCTGCCCTTCAATGCCAGCTTGTTTATGACCACGCTGATGGAGAATACGATGGTCGCGCAACTCACCTGCCTCCAACTCTGTGTAGTAGGACGCAATACCTTCATTGGAGCCGGTGTCATTTTCACCGATTTCGATCTACTGGGCGAGCCTATTCACGCGCTCTGGAATGGGACACTCCATGATGTTGGTACGCCGGTTATGGGCTCTGCGGTCGGCCATAATGTAAAGATTGGCTCCGGCTTCGTCGTCTACCCAGCACGTATGATTGAGTCTGGTACCGTGCTCTGCTACGGCGACGACCATGCCGTTATTCCCAAAAACGTACCGGCTGGAACATATACTCGGCCACCGGTCTTTTATCCCGACCGCGATCCTCGCGTTCAACTTACTGGTCGCCTGGATGAGCCAGAAGCTATCTAACATTCACCGAAGGAGGTTGACAAACATCTATGTCTAAAGAAACGTTGCTGGTCGTCGAAGATGCCCCGGATATTCAAGCCTTACTGAAAATCTATTTCACCTCACAAGGGTACACGGTTCATACTGCGAGCCGTGGTCGTGACGCGCTTGAAGTTTTACGTACAAGCATACCCGACCTCGTACTCCTGGACGTCAACCTGCCCGATATGTTGGGCTACGACGTTGGAAGGACGATGCGCACCAATCCGCGCACACGCTCTATCCCGATCATTTTCGCGACCGCGCGCGGTGAAAAAGCCGATCGTATGACCGGCCTAGGTGAAGTAGAGGCCGAGGCCTATGTCGTTAAGCCCTTCGATATCGAACTGTTACATCTCGAAGTCAAAAATGTGATCCGGCGCGCCAAGCAGAAGAATCAAACACATCCTGTTACTAACTTGCCAACTGCCGATCTGATTAGTGAGCAGCTACGTGGACTGCTTGGCAAATCCAACTGGGCCTTAGCTACACTCCGCATCGAGTATTTCGATGCCTTCACGCAAGGCTATGGTGCCAGCGGTGGTGAAGAGGTCATGAAGTTTGTAGCCCTGCTGCTCACAGACACCGTAAGGGCTAGCGAGCAACCCGACACATTCATCGGCCAAGCCAGTACCGGACCTGAATGGACAGTGCTTGCCCACCGCACCGCGCTGCGATCAATCTGCGATGCGGTTGTCAAACACTTCGATAGCGATATTCGTTTACATTATAACTATCGTGATCGCAAAAATGGTTCGATGACCATAGCCAATGCCGATGGTAGCCCACAACAAGTGCCTCTCATGTCGCTTGCCGCTGGCATTCTTGATTCCGATCAAGGACCTTTTTACGACCTTCGCGAACTGACCGAAACGGCGGAAACCATCCGCCAGATGGCGCGTCTGCGCGTGCTGGCAACCGGGAAAAGTAGCATTAGTGCCGCATGACAGCCTGGGTAACAACATGAGTTTGACCAAGCATACCCAAAGCCCGAAACTTGATCTTCCGACAGCCAGGCGTCTGGTAGCTGAGCAAGCGGTTCAGTTCGGTGCCTTACAGCGCATTACCAGCGCGCTCACGACCACCGTCGATATCAATAGTGTATTAGGGCTGCTGCTGGCCGAAGCAGTTCATAGTACGGGGGCGCGCAGTGGCACGATTGCTTTATGGCATGACCAAACGCAGCAATTCTCATTTGTCCTCTTTGAGGGCTACACCGACGAGCAAGAAACTGCGTTGCGCGCCTACGCGCTCGGCTCGGATGATATTCCGACCAGCATCGTCGCTCGTGGCACGCAGCCCTTAATAACGCATGACGGGATCGATGATGTTACGGCCCAGGGTGGCTCAGGGGTGGACGTGCCGGTCATCTTCCAAGGAGAGCGGACGGCAGGCATCATTAGTTTACGGACACCGGCAACTCATGCCTTCGAACAGGCACAACTACCATTTTTGCAACTTCTGGCGCAGCAAGCCGCGCTCGCAATTGGTAATGCTAGCTATTTCCATGATCAACTGCGCCAACGCGAACTCGCCCAGCAGCGTGCCAAGCTCCTCAACGAGGTGCTTGATATCGGTAACGCCCAACGCACGAATCGCCCTTTAGCGGATACATTGACCGATATTGCCTACGGCATCGTCAATGCGGTCGGCTTCCGTGCTGTTACCTTTCTCCTACATGATCCGGATCGGCCCGCAGAACTGCACTATGCCGCCATCGCTGGAGTTCTGCCCGACGATGTCGTCTATCTACGCGCCCATCCCATGTCCTTGGCCTTTTTTCACAAACTGCTGGACCGCCGTTATCAAATGAGCAAGTCTTTCTACCTGCCTGAGTCCTATATGCAGGAAGTGATGGCGGCTGAGACGGACGCACCAACCGTGGTGACGATTCTGGAAGAGCGGGCACCCGATGAGTGGCAGCCCCTAGAAATGCTCCTTACGCCCCTATATGATGCTAACGAACAATTGCTCGGCGTGTTAAGCGTTGATGATCCATTCGACCACCGCCGGCCCCACCGCCGCATGATCGAGGCCTTGGAAATCTTTGCGAACCAAGCCAAGGTTTCGATCGAAAACGCGCACTTGTACCGCGAAACTCAGCGGCAACTCGCTGAACAAAATGCCCTAAACCAACTCAATCAAGCGATCAGCGGCTTATTGAATATTCGCCAGATCGTTCAGGAGGTATTCAACGGCCTACACGTCGTGCTCGACTTCGACTCATTTTATAGCATTGCGTATTACCATAGCAGTACGGAACGAGGTCTCGCAGTCAGCTATGATGATGGCTGCTGGGACAGTGACGACGACGTCCTGATCAAAAGTATTCAAGGGTTACACCTGCACCTGATCACAAACCACCGGCCCTTGCTGATCAAGGATCTGCGCTCGCCGGATGCTCCTTTGCCGCCGAACGTTGTTCCGGTCACGTTTGGCGATCATAGTCGGCGCTCAGCCGCCTGGATCGGGGTGCCACTGGTTGACCGGTCAATGCTTGGCAGCGCGCACGAAGCAATTGGGGCACTGTCGGTCCATAGCTACACCGCCGGTGCCTTTAACGAACGTGACTTGCATTTCTTAGAAGCAGTCGGGCGGCAAATGGAGCTCACCCTGCAGAATGCACGCCTGTTCCAAGAACGCGAGCGCCGTCTGCAAGAAACCAGCATCTTGAATCAGCTTGCCGCGAAGATCAGCGCACCGATGACGCTGCAGCAGTTGGCCATGGTCCTACATGAGCACTTAAGCGCGGCGCTCCGCACCGATAGTTTTTACCTGGCAGTCTACGATCCGGATAGCGATCTCCTTGAATTTCCCTTATCGGTGGATCATGGCGTGATCGACACGGTTGAAACGCGGCGCGGCCTCAGCGGTCTCGTCGGCTACCTCATGCATACCCAGCAGCCCTTGCTGCTCAGTGGCAACATCGCCACCGAGCTTGCTGCACGGAGTATCCCGGTTGTGCAAGATGGTTTGATGCCCCAGGCCCTGCTGGCCGTACCCTTGATCGTGGGGCCACGCAGCATCGGTGTGATCAGTGTGCAGCTGTATGATCAAGCTGATAACTATAGCCACCAGGATCTGCTGTTACTCCAATCGATCGCAGCCCAAACCGCCAGTGGCATCGAAAAGTCGCGCCTGTTAGCGGAGCGCGAGCGTCAGGTCGCCGAATTCAAGGCACTTAGCGACATCGGCAAAGTCACCAGTTCGACCCTCGATATCGAGCAACTGTTTTTGGCGATCTACCAGGAGGTCGCCCGTTACCGTCCCATTGACGCCTTTTTACTAACAACCTTCGAACTGACCAGCTACCAGATCACACGTATGCTCATCGTTGACGAAGGTGAAGCCGCCTTCGTCAACACGGTCCGCCCAATTTTGCCGAACAGCCACACACACCATTTGATCCAGAGTGGTGAACCAGTACTGCTCGGGAGCGCCGAGCAAGGTCGAGGCAATCCAATTTCCAAACCGGATGGCCCCCAAACCCCAATTCAATCGTGGGCTGGCGTGCTTCTACGCAACACAAGCGGCGAACCATTTGGCGTACTGGCGATGCAAAGCTACGCAGTTAATGCCTTCGACCTGCGCGACATTGACTTCCTAACCAATGTGGCCGGCCAAGTAGCCCTCAACATCCAGAACGCCCGGCTCTTTGAGTCCGAACAAGCCAAACGCCGCCTCGCCGATACGTTACGCGAAGTATCACACTCACTTACTGCTTCCCTGGAGATTGTTGAAATTTATCAACTCTTGCTTGACCAGCTCGTCCGCATCGTGCCCTACGACATCGCCCTGCTCCTCGATCATCAGCAGGACCGTTGGAAGGTCGTCGCCAACCGGGGCCTTCGCGAGCAGTCGGTCATCCAGCAACTGGATGGTAGCCCTCAGATGAATCTCTACCTCCAGCAATTACTCACCACGCGTCTGCCCATGCTCATCGCTGATACGCGCGCAGTCGCTGCCGTGCTACCAGAGCATCAGGCCGAGCATCGTTCGTGGCTTAGCGTGCCATTAGTGCTGAATAACAAGGTGATCGGCGTCATCGCGGTCGGTAGCAGCATGCCCCACCAATACACGAATGAGCAAGCCCAAACGATTGTCACGATTGCAAATCAAGCTGCTACCGCGATCGGCACAGCAACGTTGTTTGATACGATCCGTAGCTTTAACAGTGAATTGGAGCAAAAAGTCGCAGTCCGCACCGCCGAACTGACCGCCGAAAAAGAGCGTCTGGAGGCGGTACACTCCATCACGACCACCCTAAGCTCCTCGCTCGATAGCGAGCAAATCATCCTCAAGTCGCTCGAACTGGCAGCAGCGGCAGTCGGCGCGCACCGAGGAATGGTCGTCGTGCGTGATCCCCTCAATGATGCTCTGGTTGTGCGGGCATTTTTGAATGAAGAGCAGGGCTTGCAGGCGGTGCACCAACCATTGGTGGTACCCGGCGGGGGCTTACCCGGCTGGATCATCGACCACCAACAAGGCGTGTTGATCGACGATGTTCGCGAGGACGCACGTTGGATCGAGATGGGCGGCTCCCCACACACCGTACGCTCTGTCATGGCAACACCGCTCGTTGCCGCCGATGTGCAACTCGGCGTCTTACTCCTGACGAGCCGCCTGATTAAAGCCTTCACCGGCGAACACTTGCGCCTCCTGGCGACGATCGCCAGTGAGATCGCCATCGCCATGAACAATGCCAAGCTCTACGACCTGATTAACGATCAGGCCTCGCGTTTAGCCGAGATGCTCCAGGTGCAGCGGCAAGAAACGAGCACTAATCGTGCGATCCTGGAGTCGGTCGCCGAAGGCGTGTTGGTGATCGATGACCATGACGCAGTCGTCTTGTATAACCCAGCAGCAGCCGAAGTCCTCCGTATTCCGAGCAGCGTTGTCTACCAACGCTCGCTCAAGCATATCGCCCAGTACGGCCCCACTGCTGCTGATCATCAGCGTAGCCTCTTGTTATATGCAGGGCTGGTCGAAGGTGTTGGCCTAACCTATCGCGACCTGAGGCCGCAGACATTGACGCTGGAGTTAACCGGGCAAACGATCGCGGCTACCTTCGCACCGGTAGCTACTCCGGATGGCAGACGCATCGGGACAGCCGGCGTGCTTCGCGATATCACACGCGAGATCGAGGCCGATCAATCGAAGCGGGCCTTTATCTCGACCGTATCGCATGAGCTACGCACGCCACTTACATCAATCAAGGGCTACGTTGACCTTGTGCTGCTCAACACTGCCGGCCCAGTTAACGATGTGCAGCGCTCCTTCTTAGAAGTGGTGAGAACCAACGCCGAACGACTTAATGCGCTTGTGCAGGATTTACTGGAGATCTCGCGACTCGAGAATGGTAGCGTTGCCCTCAACTTGGCTCAGATCAGCATCTCCGAGTTGATCAATGACCTGCTGGTGTCCTTACGACCTCAAACGGAGCAAAAGCAGATGCATATGAGGCTTGATATCGATCCGTTGCTCCCCTTGGTGGAAGCAGACGGCAAGCGCATCAGCCAGGTCTTGCTCAACCTCCTGTCGAACGCGCACAAATATACCTTCGATGGCGGTACGATCAACATCCGGGCGCGTCAACGTGACGCGTTGGTGCAGGTTGATGTGCAGGATACCGGCGTAGGCATTACCAAGGAAGATTTGCCGAAGATGTTTGGCCGTTTCTTCCGCACCGAGAACCCGCTAAAAGAGGTGGCCGGTGGTACGGGTCTGGGCCTCAGTATCGCCAAATCATTCATCGAATTACACCATGGCGTGCTATGGGTCGAAAGTGTTGAGGGGGAAGGCAGCACCTTTAGCTTTACCTTGCCGCTTGAGCAGCCCACACCCGACCTCGAAGGCGCCGAAGAGTTTCAGCGGCTGCCGCTGACCATGGTCGAGCAATGAGTGTCGTTTATGTCGATAAACAACTGGTGCATTACGAACTGCTTGGCCGTGGTCGGCCGATCATCTTCTTACATAGCTGGCTCGGCTCATGGCGCAGTTGGATGCCGAGCATGGAGGCCGTTTCGGACCGCTACCGTACCCTAGCATTTGACTTTTGGGGCTTCGGTGACTCAGCACCACCGCGCGATGACATCACAATCGAGCGCTATGTAGACCAACTCAATGGCTTCGTTGAAGTACTTGGCATCCAAACGCCGCATCTGGTTGGTCATGGTCTGGGCGGCCTCATCGCAGTCCGGGCTGCCAGCACACAAGCGGCCCGCTACGGCAAAGTGTTAATCACCGCGACGCCCATCGTCGGCACTGTCCTGCAGCCAGCTCCACAGACCGGCAGCATTGGTCGCTTGTTTGGACGCGGAGCAAGGGGCAACGAGCAATGGCTCAAGCTCGTCCGCCAAGTGATCGGCGGCACCAATGGTGCGAGTAACTTCAGCGAAATCCTGGAAGATATCGAGGCCACCGATCCCCAGGTCGTCAACCAGGTACTTGCGGCTATCACTGATGTAGACCTGCGGAGTGACCTTGCCCGGCTACAGCAGCCACTCCTCGCCATCTATGGCAAGGGTGATACAATTTTGCCAGCGGCCCACAGTGCAGCGATCAAGGACGTGGCAGGCCGCTTCCGCCAGCTCTTGATTTTCGAGCAAAGCGGCCACTTTCCCTTTCTCGACCAATCAAACCAGTTCACACGCGCCCTGCTCCAATTCTTCACTGACGAGGACCAAGTCGTTGAACTCAAAGCAGAATGGCGCCGTCGCGTCAGCCAGCGCGAGTTCCTATAGCCCAGTTCTGATTCCTACTGCCACTTACTTTTTCAGCCGCGGATCGAGCGCATCGCGTAGACCATCGCCCAAGAGGTTGAAGCCCAGCACCATCAGCATAATGCCCATCCCGGGGAAGAAGGAGACCCACCACTTACCCAATATCACTTGATCCCGGGCGACGGCCAGCATCTTGCCCCATTCGGGGGCCGGCGGCGGCGCACCCAACCCGAGGAAGCCGAGTGCCGCTGCTGACGTAATGGAGGTCGCAATCGAGAGTGTCGCTTGGACCATCATGGGCGACAGGCTGTTGGGCAAAATATGACGAAAAAGTGTGCGGCTGCGGGTCACACCGGTCGCTGTGGCCGCCGTGACGTACTCATAGTTACGGGTAGATAAGACTGCGCTCCGCGCGATGCGTCCAAACACCGGGATTTCCACGATCGCCACCGCCATCATCGTGTTAATCAGGCTCGGACCGAGGATGGCAACAATGGCGATGGCGAGCAGCAGGCTGGGAAAGGCCAGCATAATATCAAAGATCCACGTGGCAATCACATCGAACCAGCCACCTAGAAAGCCGGCCACTAAGCCCAGCACCGATCCGACGATCACCGCTAATCCAGCCGAAAAAATACCGACCGTGATTGATAAGCGAGAGCCATGCAAGACGCGCGTGAACACGTCACGGCCCTGCTCATCTGTGCCAAACCAGTGTTGTGCCGAAGGCGCACGCAGCCGGTCCGCCGGGTTGTTATCAGTACCGGGTGTATAAGGCAGCAGATACGGGATCAGCAAGGCCAGCAGGATCAAAAATAAACTAAGGCCCAGCCCAATGCGGCCCGTAACACTGCTGAGTAGGCGACGCCAGGCATCGCCCCATAATGAACGGGCGGGGCGCTTAAGATCCTGCTCCACCGGCGTAGGGGCCGGGGTGGGGGCGGTGATGGTTGCCATGGCGCTCCCTTAGCTATACGAAATACGTGGATCGAAGACCGCGTACAAGACATCGACCACGAGATTCACGAGCACAAAAGCTAGCGCAATATACATCACCCCAGCCTGAACCACCGGGTAGTCGCGGCCCTGGATACCGTTGACGATCCAGGTCCCGATGCCGGGCCACGAGAAAATGGTTTCGGTCAGGACTGCCCCCGCCAGCAAGCCACCCAATTGCAGCCCAATCACCGTAATCACCGGCAACAGAGCATTCCTTAAGGCATGGCGCAAAACTACAATAGTGCTGCGCAAACCCTTGGCGCGCGCCGTGCGCACATAATCCTGATTGAGGACTTCGAGCATCGCCGAGCGCGTCATACGCGCGATGATGGCGAGCGGCACCGTCGCCAGCACACATGCCGGCAAAATCAGATGCCAGAGCGCATCCCTGACGACCTCAGGTTTGCCCCGGATGAAGCCATCGATCAAATACAAACCGGTCGCTGATTGAAAGCCACGGCTTAAGCGTGGCGTGAGTCGTAAGCTCACCGGCAGGAGATGCAAGTTGACGCCGAACAAAAGCTGGCCCATCTGTCCCAGCCAGAAGATGGGGATCGAGACGCCGACCAGCGCCAATAAGATGCCGCCTGCGTCGAACCACGAGCCACGCTTGGTCGCCGCGACGATCCCAATCGTGACCCCCAGTAAGACGGCGATACCGAGTGCTGCAATCGTCAGTTCGAGGGTTGCGGGAAAGCGCTGGCGCAGTTCGGTGGCCACCGCTGTTTTGCGGACCAGCGACTCGCCCAGGTCACCACGCAACAAGCGCCCCATAAACAGTGGATATTGCGCGTCGAAGGGATTTGCGCCCTTCTGCACATTGATCCACAGGGGTTTGTCCAGCCCTAAGCTGGTACGCAAGCGTGCGACCGCAGCGGGCGTTGCTCGTTCGCCCAGCATCACCACGGCCGGATCGCCTGGAATCAGGCGCAAAAACGAAAAGATCAGCAGCGAAATGCCGATCAACACCGGAATCAAACCGATGACACGCCGTACGATATAGCGACCCATAAGCGTTGTTCCGCATATACCACAGAAAACCGCAGGCGCAACGAGAGCCTGCCACCATTGCTACGATACAAGCTCGCCCCAAGCGTGGTGCTTGGGGCGAGCCGCCATGTTACTTCGTAACCGTAATCACCGAGAAGTCGTCACCACCGGTGGGGTTAGGCACCCAGCCCTGGACCTCTTTCAAGGCACCATACACGGGCGGTGCATGAACAATCGGGATACGTGGCAAGTCCTGATTAATGATTTGCCCGGCCTGTTGGAAGAGCTTATTGGCTGCATCGGCTGTCGTAGCCGAGCCCGCCTTGCTCAGCAGGTCATCAACCTGTTTGTTGGCATAGTGGGTCGAGTTCGGACTGCTCGAGGCAAAATGCACCTGTAAGAAGTTGTTCGGATCGGCATAGTCCCCGGTCCAGCCCAACATATACAAGCCATGCTTTTTACCCGCCGACTCATTCTTGAGGTAAACGGCCCAATCTTCGGTCACCTGCTTGACCTTGATGCCGACCTTTTGCAGATCCGAAGCGATCTGTCCGGCAATCGGCTCGGGCGTCGGGAAGTAGGGTCGCGACACGGGCATGTACCACAGATCCAGGTCCATTTTCGACGTATCGGTCAGGGTAATGCTGCTAAAGCCGTTTTCCACGCCGGCTTCTTTCAGCAACTGCTTCGCCTTATCGACGTTATAGTCGTAGGTCTCCACGCCTTGTGGTCGGGCAGCCTTTAAGCTCGGCGGCAAGAAGTCGGTTGCGACTTCGCCTTCATCACCATAGAAGCCAGACAGGATCGCCTTTTTGTTGATGGCGTAGGCAATCGCTTGGCGCACCTTGGGGTTATCCAGCGGCTTAACTGAGGTGTCGACGGCGAGGTAGGCGATGTTGAAGGGCTCAACCGACACGAGCTGCAGATTAGGATCGCTCTTGAGCGCCTCACGCGTATCCGGTGCCAAGTTCACCGTAAAATCGATTGACTGGTTCTTCAGCTCGGTCAAACGTGCGGCCTGATCAGTAATGGTGCGGAAGACGATGCCTGGCATCTTGGCCTTTGGACCCCAATAGTCATCGTTGCGCACCGCCGTTACGCTCTCGCCCGCCTTCCATTCCAGGAACTTGAAGGGGCCGGTACCGACGACGCCGACCTCGGTGGTGCCGTATTTCTCAGCTGCCTTGTTGACTGCGGTTGGGCTCGACAGGCCGAAGTACCCGGCCGAAATATAGTTCGGGAACAGCGGCGTCGGCTGCGTGAACGAGAACTTCACAGTATTGTCGTCGACCTTGGTCACACCCTTCCAGGTCGTGCCCTTATCGCTAGCATAGCCGCCGAAAATCTCGGGGAAGATGTCATAGTTGACCTTCTTGTCGGCGTAGCGATGCTCGGCCATGCGGGTGAAGTTAAAGACGACCGCATCCGCATTAAAGGGCGTACCGTCATGAAACTTAACACCGGTGCGCAGGTTAAAGGTCCACTCGGTTGAGTCGGCATTCGGCGTCCATTTGGTTGCCAGACTCGGTCGCAGTTCAAATTTGCCTGGCACGGTACCGACCAGTCGCTCAAGCATTTGATCACCCACGATCAAAGCGGTACCGGCAGTCGTCGCCAGCACGTCCAGGGTATCAGGTTCGCCCGATCCACCATACACCAGGAAACTTTTGGTGTCGGCAGCCGCACCGGTTGTGGTCGTGGCCGTCGTTGTTTCTGAACTCATGGTTGCTGCTGTCGTTGTTTCTGAACTCATAGTTGCAGCAGCTGTCGTGGCCTCAGCCGTTGCAGGTGCAGCGGCGGTTGCTTGGCTGGCGGTAGCCGCATCGGTGGCAGCCGGGGCGGTCGTTGCCGCCGTGCCTGCGCCGTTGCTGGTTGCAGACGTCGCTGATGTGTTTGCAGCGGGAGTACTACCACACGCTGCCAGCACCGGCACCAATACCGTCAGCAGCATCAGGGCGGCGAACCGCGCCCGTAAGCGAAGATTCATGGTTGTGCGCTCCTTAGATACAAGCGAGACAAAAACCGAAACCGACGAGGATTATTTGCTGGGGCAGCACCGGCCTCCTTTCGCTGGGAATATAGATTATAGCATTAGTTAGACCGATCATGATTATATGCTACAATCGCCCTCCATATGGCATTTGACCCAGACGCTCCATCCAATGCACTCGACAATAGTGGCATGCTGATGCTGATCGGAGGAGCCGAGGATAAGGTCGGACATCGTAGTGTCCTCCGCCGCTTCATAGAACTGGCCGGCGGACCGGCGGCCCGCATCGCCGTTGTAGCGACGGCCTCCGAAATTCATGATATTGTCGCCACGACCTACCACCGTATTTTCACCGACCTTGGCGTGGCCGATGTGCGCATTATGCCCCTATATAGTCGTGAAGCCTGCGACGACGACGCCATATTGGCTACCTTTAATGATGCAACCGGCATCTTTTTGACCGGTGGTAACCAGCTTAAGCTGATGATGACGCTGGGCGGCACGCGTGCGGCCACCCGCATTCGGCGAGTCTATCGCTATGGCTGTGTGGTTGCCGGTACCAGTGCCGGTGCCTCGGCGGTCTGCCAGCATATGATGGCCTACGGCGATAGTGGCACCACGCCACGCAAGGCGATGATGCACTTTTCGCCGGGGCTCGGGTTGATCAGTCGCTTGCTAGTCGATCAACATTTTGGTGCACGGGGTCGTACCGGTCGCTTGATTACCGCACTGGCACATAATCCCTACCTACTGGGGGTTGGCCTGGACGAAGATACGGCCATCGAGATCGATGCCAAGCACCTGATGCACGTTTTTGGCCGGGGCTCGGTGATGGTCGTGGACGCTGGCGATATGAGTTATAGTGACCTGCACCGTCTGCCAGACAATACCCCACTCTCGATCTTTAACCTGCGGATGCACCTGCTGACGCACGGTCATAGCTTTGATATTGCCACGCGCACGCCGCTGGTGCCAGCTACCCCACCCCTGCCATTCGAGCCACCCACTTTTGCCAGCGGTGAAGGGATTTGATCAGGAGCCTCTTATGCGTTTGTCTGCTGTTCGTATCTATCGTGGACCGAACATTTATGGCTTAGGGCCAGTCATTCGCTGGACACTTGACCTTGAAGCGTTGGAGGAATACCCAACCACCAAGCTCGGTGATTTTGTCGACCGGCTGCTGCTCCTGATACCGACACTGCAAGAGCATGGCTGCTCCTACGGCGAGCCCGGTGGCTTTGTGCGCCGGCTGCGCGAAGGAACCTGGCTGGGCCACGTCGCGGAGCACCTAGCCCTGGAAATCCAATGTCTGGCGGGCACGCCCGTCACCTACGGTAAAACGCGCTCAACCGGTAGCCAAGCGGGCGAATATTATGTAATCTACTCGTATCGCGAAGAGCGCGTCGGCCTGGCAGCAGGTCGCCTGGCACTTCAACTGATTCAACAGCTCCTTCCACCCCAACTCCAAGCGCTGAGCGGCCTCAACGAACTCGCTGATCGAGGAGAACTGCCACCAGGAGGCGAGCCGTTCGACTATCATCGCGAACTAGAAGCTGTGATCCGTATCGCGGAAAAGATGGCGCTCGGACCGTCGACCCAATCATTGGTTGACGAAGCTCGGCGGCGTGGCATCCCCGCGATCCGGCTCGACGACCAATCCTTGGTGCAACTGGGCTATGGTAAGTACCAGCAACGCATTCGGGCCGCCGTGACAGGGCGTACATCGAATATCGCTGTCGAGACCGCCAGCGATAAAGAGCTCACGAACCGGCTGCTGCATGATGTTGGCTTGCCGGTCCCCCGCAATGTTCTGGTCCGTAGCCCTGACGAAGCCGTTGCTGCTGCCGAACGGCTTGGCTACCCGGTCGTTACCAAGCCGCTCGACGTGAGCCATGGCCGGGGCGTATCGATCGGCCTCCTTGATGCGGCGCAGGTACGGTGGGGCTTCGAGGTAGCCAGCGAGTATCGTTCATCGGTGTTGGTTGAAACGTTCTTGCCGGGCCGCGACCATCGCGTGCTGGTGATCAATGATCGCGTGGTCGCCGTCGCTGAGCGTGTCCCAGCTCATGTTGTCGGCGACGGCAAGAATACGATCCAGGAGCTGATCGATATCACGAATCGCGATCCGCGCCGTGGCATTGGCCATGAAAAGGTGTTGACGCGCATCACGGTTGAAGAGCAGGCCGAGCGCTTGCTCGATCAATCCGGCTATAGCCTCCATACGGTCCTGCCGGCCGGCGAAATCTTTTACCTGCGCGCCACGGCCAACATTTCGACCGGCGGCACGGCCATCGACCGCACGAATGATATTCACTACGACAACATTGAGATCGCGCGGCGGGCCGCGCGGGTGATCGGGTTGGATGTCTGTGGCATCGATATGATCACGCCCGATATTTCGCAGCCGTTACGTGATACTGGCGGTGGCATCGTGGAGGTCAATGCCGGGCCGGGCTTCCGGATGCATCTCCAGCCGTCGGAAGGCACGCCGCGCAACGTCGCCAAGCCGGTGATCGAGATGTTGTTCCCGGAAGGGAGCCAATCCCGCATCCCAATGATCGGTATTACCGGGACCAACGGCAAAACGACCACGGCGCGCATGGTTGCGCACATCTTGAAGCTCAGTGGCTTGCGCGTCGGCCTGACGACCACCGACGGTATCTATATCGATGGTGAACTGCTGATGCGCGGCGATCTAACCGGCCCCTGGAGCGCGCGCATGGTCCTGAAAGATCCCACCATCGAGGCGGCAGTCCTGGAAACGGCTCGCGGCGGCATTCTGCGTGAAGGATTAGGCTACGACCGGCTGGATGTGGGCGCGGTGCTCAACGTCCGCGAAGACCATCTCGGGCTGGCCGGGATTAATACGCTGGCAGAGTTGGCCAACGTTAAAGGGCTGGTGGTAGAGGTCGTCGGACGGCATGGCTACTCGGTACTTAACGCCGATGACCCGCATTGTGTCGCGCTGGCAGAACGTGCCGGTGGCAAGCCGGTCTACTTCTCGCTGCATGGCGGTGATGACGGCCCCGACCAGCTTAAGCAGCATATCGCCAAGGGCGGCATCGCGGTCGTACTGCAGCGCGGCGTCAAGGGCGACATGATCGCAATCTACCACGACGAACAATATATTCCGCTGCTGTGGACGCACCTGATCCCCGCGACCTTCGAAGGCAAAGCGCTGGCTAATGTCGCGAACGCGCTCGCGGCTACGGCGATCAGCTATGCCCATGGTACACCAGTCGAGACGATCCGGCAGGGCTTGCGCACCTTCTCGACCTCGTTCTACCAGACGCCCGGTCGCTTGAATGTGTTCGACGAACACCCCTTCCGTGTGCTAATGGATTATGGCCATAACCCTGCCGCCTTTGAGCTTATGGCCGATCTGCTGCGCAAGCTATCACCGGGCTACTCACGGATCATCGGTGTATTGGCCGGTCCGGGTGACCGCCGCGACGAAGACCTGCTACGCCTAGGCAATATGGCCGCCGGCATGTTCGACCATCTGATCATCCGCCAGGATACCAGCTTGCGCGGGCGACCAGATGGCCAGACGGCCCAGTTGATTAAAGGAGGAGCCTTGGCAGGCGGTATGAGTGAAGAACAGATCACGACGATCCTACCCGAGCTCGAAGCAGTTCACTACGCGCTCCAGCACGCAGTGAAAGGTGAGCTGTTGGTCGTCTTCGCCGATCAGGTTACAGCAGTGTGGAAAGAAATTATCTACTTCAAGCCATGACCATGCGGGTCGTCAAATTCCACACTCTTGACACCGCCTGTCGTCGCCACCAGCGCGCGCCGGGCTATGCCAATGAACAAGCCCGTTTCTACCACACCCACCAAGCTCTTCATCTGTCGGTGTACGGCGAGCGGCTGATCCATCGGACCGGTCGCGCAATCGAGGATCAGGTTCCCATTGTCGGTCACGAAGAGCGCACCATCTGGGGTACGTCGCAGCGTTGGATGATAGGCTTCGAGCTGGGCAGCAGTCCGTTCCCAGCCCCAGCGTACGATCTCAACCGGCACCTTGAAGTGGTTGCCAAGTTGTGCAACTTGCTTGGTCTCGTCCACGACGACCACAAAGCGGCGGGCTGCGCTGGCAACCAGCTTCTCGCGTAGCAGCGCCCCACCTCCACCCTTGATCAAGCCACCTGTAGGGTCAACCTCGTCTGCGCCATCAATGGCCAGATCGAGACCGGCGGGCGTGAGATCGGTGAGTGGGATCGCATACTGCTGGGCCAGCCTGACGCTCGCCTCTGAGGTTGCGACGGCAGTTACGCGTAGCCCTTGGGCGACCAGTCGTCCAACGCCTTCGATTACAAAGCGCGCCGTGCTCCCGGTGCCCAACCCCAGCCGCATGCCGTCTTGGACCTCCTGCAACGCTGCTTCGGCGGCCTCCCGCTTCAACTCAGCTCGCGGATCGGGTGCCGCTGCATGGTCGTCGCTCATACCTCTACCCCATGCTGCTTGAGCTCATGCGCAAGCTGGTCGGCATCCTTGAACTGGATGGTTTGCATGCCAAGGATGCGCGCCACCTCACAGTTCATTGGCCGGTCATCCACAAACAAGCACTCACCCGGCTCCCTTTGGAGCAGATCAAGTGCGTGGCGGTATATCGTAGGCGTAGGCTTGGTCATATTGAGGTAGCACGAACTGAAAAAGACGGTAAAGATCTCGCAGAGCTTGAATTTATTAATGCGAAAGTTATTGAGTTCCAACGACTCGTTGTTCAGCGTCGCGAGCATATAGCGCCGACCGTCATGCAAGCGCCGTACGAGGTCAAGGGTCGGCTGGATCGGCGTTGACAGATCAAAGATCGCTTGTTCGATCTCAGGGCGCGTAAACGGTCGTGGCTCGTAAAACAACGTCCAATCAAGGTAATCCTCCAACGAAAGCTGACCCCGTTCCAGTGAGTCAACGACCTGACGATGACGAGCGTCATACGCTTCATACTCAAAGCCAAATTGCGTCGCAACGCGCTGGCGCTGCTCGTGATCCCACCCATTCGACAAACATACCCCACCAAGATCAAAGAGAAGTGTTGTTATGTCCATCTAGGCCTCCATTAGCCATGAGTCTAGCAGCGCCGAGCGCTAAGCGTCAAACGACGGACCCAGCTGCAACCTTAGGCTGGCTACAGTCGTCTATTGCACAATAACACGCTGGAGCAACCACGATGAAACAACCAGGTACTGCGGCAGTCCTCAGTGCATTACTTCCTGGCCTCGGCCAACTGTATAACGGCACCATTTTTCGGGCGATCTTCTGGTTTATCGTCACGCCCGGCTTGTGGATCGGTACCGGCGGCATGTTTGGCTGGGTCTGCCATGTGATCGCTGCGATGACCGCGTATAACTATGCGGCGCGGCATACGCACGTTATTTCCCGTCCGTAAGCCATTACTCCATTGCGAGCAATAGATTCGAGGAAATAGTGCTTGCAGCCACAGTTCATGATGCCACATCAGCTTTCATTATGTTCGCTTAGCTTAATACGTGAGAGTACCGTGGCACATTCACGTCCAGTGACACTGGAGCGACAGCCTCCCGCCATATGGGGAGGTCGAAGAAGAAGGTGGTGGCACCACCTGCGGTCGTAAAGTCGATATGCCCACCGTGCTCTTCCACGATCGCGCGGGCAATGCTCAGCCCCAGCCCGGTGCCCCCTTTCTGCCGCGTGTCCGAAGAGTCTGCTTGCGCGAACTTCTGGAAGATGCGACTGCGGAATTCGTCAGGGACGCCCGTGCCCTGGTCCATCACCGCCACACGCACCGTGTCGCCCTGACATACCACGGAGACCTCCACCGTTCCGTTGGCTGGCGAGAACTTCGCACCATTCGCGAGCACGTTATTCAGCACCTGCATCAGGTGGTCGGCGTCACCATTGACCTGGAGGTGCGGCTCCGCATGGGTCAATGCATAGCTGACCCCAAATTGATCAGCATAACCGCGATTGGCTTCGATTGCCTGCTCGACGAGCGATGTCAGCTCCAGCACCTTGGCATCGAAGGTCATCTTACCCGACTCAATCTTCTCGATGTCCAGGATATCGTTGATCAGGCGCACTAGGCGCTCGCTGTTCTTATCAGCGATGTCGAGCAGGGCTTTGGTCTGCGGTGTTACCAGCCCGGTGACGCCGCCCGTCACCAAGCCGAGCGAGCCACGAATGGAGGTGAGCGGCGTGCGAAGCTCGTGGCTCACCGTCGCCAAGAACTCGCTCTTGGCGCGATTAGCAGTTTCAGCGACATCTTTTGCAGCACGCAATTCTACTTCGACCTGCTCCCGCTCACGCGTCCGCGCCAATATCTGCTGCCGCATGACACCAAATCCGGATGCAAGATGAGCGACTTCACTCAACGTGGTGTGCGGCAACGGTGTCGTTCCCATACCGGTAGCGAAATCCGCGACGGCATGGGTCAGCATATTGAGCGGTGCCGCGAGGCGCTGCGAAATCCAGGCACCAAAGAATGAGCACAGCACAATGAGCAGCAGTAACAGACCGAAGGCCTGCTCTCGGACGCTACGCACCCCGAGCAATGCATCGCGTACCGGTCGCTCAATAATCACTCCCCAGCCAAATCCTTGTACCGGGGCATAGGCAGCCAAGACCTCTGTGGCAGGCGTACCGTAGCGCAGCATACCACCGTCACGCGGATCGTGAATAAAAGCCGCAACTGGTGGGAGAGCAGTGAGCGACGCAAAGGAACTTACCAGACGGGTATCAGGATGGGCAATGGCTCGTCCGGCCTGATCCACTAAGTACGCGCTTCCGTTAGTCTCCGCACCCGCGCGCGCCAGCACGTCTGCCAGGCGTGTTGCTTCAAGCACGCCGGTGACAAAGCCGATAAAGTGGCCGCCAACGTCAAGCACAGGCGAGCCGAAAGCAAAGATCGGACGGTGAAGGATGGGGGAGATCAGGATCTGGAGTGAGGGTTGATTGGTCTGCCGTGCCTCATCATAAAACGTAAATCCTTTCACTGAATTTGGGGGACGCCCATCACTGCGAGCAATTCCCCGGCCCGTGACATCGTACGAGGCAACGGCCACCATATCAGGATAGGCATGTCCAAAGGCTTCCAACATCGTACGTTGGCGTGCGGCTGAGAGGGCCATCAAATCAGGATAGGCAGCGATGCCGGCAATGGGCGCACGATGGAGACGCACATAGGTTGCAACGTCCTGCGCGAGCACGGTGGCCAGATTCTGTTGACGTGCGAGTGCCTCATGAGTGGCCTGTCGTTCGTAGGATGCCGTGCCGATGGCGACGATCACAATCAGCGGCAGCGTGACCACAACCATAAGCACTAAGGCCAGCCGGGTCTGAAGCGCCGCAGGATCAACACGGCGTACCCGTGGCCCGAGCCAGGGCAAGAGCGCCAAGGTGAGACCAAAGCCACCATAAAAGGCAACGCCGGTCCAGATGTGATTGGTAACGGAGAGGGTGAGAAAGGGCAGAAATGCGGTGGTCACCAACGAGGGCGCAGCCCAGACAAAGAAACGGGAACGAAGATGGGTAAGCTGCGTACCGATGAGCACCAGGCCACTCACAAGCAGCGCCAAGCCATACCAGAACAACCTGGGGCGGACAATATCATAGATCGGTGACATAAATTGGGCCGGAAGCAGCAGGATGATGAGCCCCATGCCGGTGGCACAGACACCCATGATGACGGCAAAGAGATCGGGGGACAAGACAGGCGCAGTCCCAGATCGTCTCGGTCTGTCACGGGTTAGGAGCGGGGCCAGCAGGAGGCCTAGCCCCAAGAGCAGAAAGTTCAGTGTGCCGGTCCAAGTTGCTACGCGAGCAAATCCGATGGCCACCAGGAGCAAGGGAGCGACGGCAAGCAGGTGCACGACGATCAGGACGCGGTGTGAGGGAGCGAGGGTGGCTACACCAATAAGGGCTATGCCGGTGAGTAAAAAGAGGGTGCCCCACCACATCAACTGGGGTTGGACGAGCGCATAGACGGGAGCGTTGAACTGATGGGGGACAATCAGGATGAGGGTGCCGATCACCGCACAATAGATGCCCACAATCCATTGAAAACTTTGGATTTTCACCGGTATGTCCAGTCGCGCCGGAACAATTCGTTCTCGATCCACGAGTGGGCATAGCGGTCGGGTCGTGCTTTGAGCAGCATGTTGTCCTCGTTCTGTACGCAGTTGTAAGCATACGGAGGAATGGCTGCCGGGGATAGATGACATTCGGACTATGGCCGGTGCTCCCTTCTCCTTGTGCACAATAGGACTCAACAGGCACTACAGCGGGAGTTCCAACCAATCACTCGACCAGTCCTTAAACCAAACACCGCAGCTCCGTCACGGAGACTACGGTGTTTAGCTTCAGGTTGGCACACGTTACATGAAGGTCGCCATGATCTCGCGCAGCTTGTCCTCGCCTGGGCGTAGCTGATCGGGCGACAGCTTGGCCAGTGGCGTTGATGGCAGATGCTGCAACTCCGGCAGGGTCGGACGACCCTCGTTAATATACAGCAGGCCGGTGACAAATTCTTGCTTTTCGTGCGCACCTTCGAGCAGTTGCAAGGCCGCCATTTTGCTGGTCGGATCATAGTCGCGATCCAATTTCTTGAGCCGGATCGTCGGGCCGTCGTGCATTTTGACCACCTGCACGGTGCCAGGCTCGTAATCGACTGTGATCTCTTCGTATTGCTTAATAAAGGTGATATCGTGGATCGGCTCCTCGTGGGCCTTGCCGTATGCATAGCTTTTGGTTGACTCGTCATGGTTGTTGAAAGTCACGCACGGGCTGATGATATCAACAACTGCCGTACCATGGTACGACATGGCAGCTTTGAGCAACTCGCGTACCTGCTTGGCATCACCACTGAAGGAGCGCGCCACGAAGCCACAGCCGCTCAGGATCGCCTCGGCACACAGATCAATCGGCGGTAACTCGTTAAGGCCCGCATATTTGAGCTTCTGGCCCTGGTCGGCAGTAGCCGAGAACTGGCCCTTGGTCAATCCATACACACCGTTATTTTCGATGATATACACCATCGGCACATTGCGGCGTAGCAGGTGCTTGTACTGGCTGAAACCGATGCTGCCGGTATCGCCGTCACCACTAACCGCGATCGCCTCTAGCGACCGGTTGGCCAGCGTCGCGCCGGTCACGACCGACGGCATACGGCCATGTAAGGCGTTGAAGCCGTGCGAGCGGCTCAGGAAATAAGCGGGCGACTTCGATGAACAGCCGATGCCGCTCATCTTAATAATCGTATGGGGCTTGAGCGATAGATCGAACGCGGCGGTCATGATTTGTGCCGAGATCGAGTCATGGCCGCATCCCGCGCAGAGCGTTGAAACGTTGCCTTTATAGTCGGTCCGCTCCAGACCGATCAGGTTGATTTTCCGGTTATCACCGGGTTTAGCTGCGGTTGCCATGGTATTAACCTTCTCTTTGTTGTATCTGCTCAGTGATAAAGCGCGCCGTCAGCGGCAGACCATCACAATGGGCGATTGAAATGAATTTGGTCGCAAGCTCTGGGTATTCCATGCACAGGAGGCGGTACATTTGGCCGTCTTGATTCAACTCGACCACATACACCCGCTCATGGGCTGCCACAAAGTCGCGTACCTCGTCCGTCAGGGGCAACGCCCGCAGACGCAACGAACTGGTAGCGACGCCCTGCGTCGTTAGCCGGTCACGCGCCTCCTGGATCGCACCGTCACTCGAACCAAAGCCGAGAATAGCCAGCTTCGCCGCAGCATGCTGATCGATGACCGGCTTCGGCACCAGGCGGCGGGCTGTCTCGTGCTTGCGATCCAGCCGTTCCATATTGCCCTGCCAGTCATCAGGCCGTTCGCTATAGATCGCGTTGGCGTTATGACCAGTCCCTCGCGTGAAATAAGCCGCAGCGGGATGATCGGTGCCCGGCAAGGTGCGGTAGCCAATCCCATCGCCATCTACATCGGCATAGCGCTGGAAGCTACCAAGCCGCTTCAAGTCTTCGACAGACAGCACCTTGCCACGATCCATCGGCTCCTGCGGATAGGTGAAGGGCTCGCTCAGCCAAGAGTTCATGCCAAGGTCAAGATCGCTAAGCACGAAGACCGGTGTTTGCAGCCGTTCGGCTAGATCGAAGGCAAGGTAGCCAAACTCGAAGCAGTCGGCCATCGTACCGGGTAGCAAGCATACATGCCGCGTATCACCATGGCCGAGGAAGTACGTTGAAAGCACATCGCCCTGTGACACACGCGTCGGCAAACCGGTTGAGGGTCCCATGCGTTGAATATCCCAGATCACGCCCGGAATTTCGGCAAAATAGCCCAGACCGGCGAACTCGGACATCAAAGAGATACCGGGGCCCGACGTGGCTGTCATAGCGCGCGCGCCGGCCCAACCGGCACCCATCACCATCCCGATCGCCGCCAGCTCGTCCTCGGCCTGCACGACCGTATAGGTCGGCGCACCATCGGCATCATGGCGGAACTCAGGCAAGTATTCGTTGAGTGCATCGACCAAACTGGTCGAAGGCGTAATCGGATACCAGCTAACCAGCGACACGCCGCCGAAGACCGCACCCAGTGCGCCGGCGGTGTTGCCATCGATCATGATCTGACCGGTGGTCTTAGCCATCGCTTCGACGCGGAACGGGCAGGGCGCATGGTTGTTAGCTCGCACCCATTCTGCGGCGGCTTCGACCACGCCATAATTTAGGTTGATCGGCTTGGTCTTGCCCTGGAAATGAAACGTGAGTGCCGCTTTAATCTCGTCACGGTCAATGCCCAGCAACTCGGCCAGTGCACCGACATACACCATGTTCGCCACATAATCGCGCAGCTTGACATCCGCGCCCGACTGCTTGACCAGCTCCTTCGCGGGCAGTGCATAATAGGTCACATCGGTGCGCGCGCGATCCAAGGGAATATCGTCGGCATAAACGCACACGCCACCCTCGGGTAGCCCCGCGAGGTCTGCCGCCGCCGTATTTTTGTTAAAGGCCACCACAATCTCGGTGCCTTCGCGCCGTGCGATATAACCGTCTTTATTGATTCGGATGGTATACCAGGTAGGTAAGCCCGAAATATTTGATGGAAACAGATTCTTGCCGTTAACCGGAATACCCATCTTAAAGATCGCGCGGATCAAGACACTGTTGGCCGTTTGGCTGCCTGATCCATTGACCGTAGCCGCCACAAAAGAAAAATCGTTGACAACTGTGGGACGCTCCGCCACCGCGCTGTGCTGGACGTCCGCTTGCACGTCTACCGTGCTCATGAGGATCTCCTCTTAATTACATATATGGTCCCACCACCGCCGAGGCGTGTGACCTGCTTATTTACCCCGGTGTAATTTCATCGGCGGGATCGAAGTCGTCATCGGCACTTGCTGCTCCCGCATTGGTATCACTATCGGCAGAAGGAGGCGTCAGCGGTGTCATTTCGGTTTCCACGGCACCCTGGCCTGCCGACGGCATACTACCAACATCCTGCGCCGAGCGTGTGGTGCTATCAGAGGCTGTTTTGCCGTCGGTCAGCTGGTCATACCGCTCAGCCGGATGTAGCTGCGACGCATCTGATGCGTGCGAATCAGTCATAAGAGTTCAAACACTCCTTTGTGCGCTCCCTGGGGGCGACGTTATCAGATGCTATTGTACCGCTACTTTCATGGCTATGTACAGCGAGCACCGAGTATGCTACGCTGCAACCTCGAACAGCACCCGAACGTATCTACTTTGCACGACGATAGACAAGGATCAAACATGCAACGTTTTTTGTGCAGTGCGCTGTTGGTCATACTTGTGGTCGTGACGGGATGTAGTGCCGATGCTGGCATCCTGACGTCGGCATCGGGCGTTCCGGCGAACGCGATTAAGATCACACTGGCTTATTCACCCGAGAAGGAAGGTTGGCTCACCGATCGCTTTGCGGCCTTCGCTGCCAGCAAGCCCAAGCTGAATGGCCGCCCGATCGTGGTCGAAGGTATTAATAAATCATCCGGTGCCGCTCGCACCGAGATGGTGCAGGGTACCTTCAAGCCAACCGTCTGGTCACCCTCCTCATCAGCTTGGCTAGAAGTGCTTAAAAACGAGGCACCGAATACGCCCGATCCGGCGGTCTCCAACAAGGCGCTCGTACTAACACCCGTCGTGATTTCGATGTGGAAGCCGATGGCCGAGGCGCTGGGCTGGCCCACCAAACCTATTGGCTGGAGCGACTTGCTGGCGCTGACGAAGTCCGACAAGGGCTGGGGCGAATACAACCATCCCGAGTGGGGCCGCTTTACCTGGGGCCATACCGATCCTGAGATCAGTACCACCGCGCTATCAACCATCCTGGCCGAAGTCTACTCCGCCAATAACAAAGCGCGCGGTCTAACGGTTGCCGATGTGCAAGGTCCCCAAACCACCCAGTTTTTAAGTGATCTGAGCCATAGTATTCGCCACTACGGCTACAACACGCTGGTCTTCTCCGACAATATGAAAAAGTACGGTATGTCGTATATCTCCGCTTTTCCGATGGAGGAGATAACGCTGATCGACTTCAATAAGGGGCAGCCCAATCCGCCGCTCGTCGCGATCTATCCGCGTGAAGGCACCTTCTTCCATGATGATCCTTTTATTGTCATGCGCAACGCGCCCGTCGAAGAGCAGCAGGCTGCTGCACAGCTCTATGACTTCTTGCTGACGCCTGCGTCACAGACGGTCGCGATGAGCTATGGCTTTCGCCCCGCTAACCCCAATGTCAAGCTGGCATCTCCGCTGACGCCGGCCTTTGGAATTGATCCGGCCCAACCCCAAACGACACTTGAGGTACCATCCGGCGCGGTGCTGGTCGCCGCCAAGCAAGCATGGGGTCAGGCACGCAAACGCGCCGATATCGTACTGTTGCTCGACATCTCTGGATCGATGAACGGTGACAAGCTCGATCAGGCCAAGAACGGAGTGGGACTCTTCTTGAGCCGCCTGCTGCCCGATGATCGAGTGGCCCTCGTTACCTTCTCTGATAAAGTTACACAAGTGCAACCGTTGGCGAAGCTCAGAGACAACCGGCTCCAACTTGATGGCGCGATCACAGATATCCAGGCCAATGGTGGGACTGCGCTGTATGACGGACTCCAGACGGCGCTCCAAACGCTGAAGGACGTACCAGATGCTCAAGACCGGATTCAGGCCGTGGTGCTGCTGTCGGATGGTGCCGATAATTCTAGTAAAACCAACTTGTATCAGATCAAGCAACAGTTCGTTGAAACGAACACCACCATCTTCCCGATTGCCTATGGCAGTGATGCCAATGAGACAGTCCTCAAAGCGATCGCGGATTTCGGGCGCGGCGAGGTGATCAAAGGCGGCACCAGTGACATTAACAAGGTCTTTGAAAACCTGAGCCGGTATTTCTAGCAACATGCTGTGAGCGGTCGCGTTTGACATAACCCCCCTTCCTGAGCTACCATCGCCCTGGATGTACACCAGGTCAGGAGAATCATGTCCATGCAGGAGCAGCTCGACCGCTTTTTCAGCCACCTCAAAGATGAGCGGCGGCTTTCGGAGAATACTAGCTCTGCCTACCGTACCGACCTTGAGCAGTTTCGCAGCTTTTTCAGTGAACGCGGCCACACGAATTGGTCAACCTTGAGCCGCGACGACGTGCTCGCCTTCTTATTGTTTCTGCGCGAGCGCCGCTATGCGACTTCGACGCTGGCTCGACGCACGGCAGCGGTTAAGTCGTTCAGCGCCTTTCTGGCCGCCAACGGTGTTGTAGCGACCGATCCTGCCGCCGAGCTTGACTCGCCCAAGGTTGACCGCACGCCACCGCGCTCGATCACCGTTAATCTGGTTGACGAGCTACTCGAACTGCCGTTACGACAGGCCGGTCCGGAAGCGCTGCGTGACAAGGCCATGCTGGAGTTGTTATATGCGACGGGTATGCGTGTGAGCGAACTGGTCGCCTTGAATATCGACGACCTGCGGCTCGACGACGAGCAGGTTCGTTGTGTAGGACGCTCGAAGGAGCGGATCCTGCCGATTAGTGGCTCGGCCGGCACAGCGCTGGAAGAATACCTCGACATCAGCCGTTCGCAGATCGCCCGCGCCGCCAACGAACCTGATGCGGCCTTGTTTCTGAACCATCGCGGCAAACGACTGACGCGCCAGGGCTTCTGGCTGATCCTAAAGGGCTATGCGAACCAACTGGGTGTACAGGAGTTGACACCTCATATGTTGCGCCATTCGTTCGCCGAACACATGCTGGCCAACGGTGCTGACCTGCGGGCCGTCCAAACCTTGCTTGGTCATGCCTCAATTTCGACTACCCAAATTTACCAACAACCTGCTGCCGCTCAGGCCAAAAGTCACGGTACCAAATAAAGGGTGCGGTCACGATCTACAAGGTGCCCACGATCTCTGTTATCTGTGATACACCTTCGGCTACAAGACGTTGCAACAGGTCACGATTAATCGTGGTAGCCGTCAACGGTCCGCCATACACAAAGCCAGTGTATAGCTGCACAAGCGAGGCACCGGCCCGTAGTTTGTGCCAAGCATCCGTAGCGCTGAAGATGCCGCCTACGCCGATGATCGGCAAACGGCCGGCGGTTGCCCGGTAGATCGTGCGGATGACTGCGTTAGAGCGATCGGCTAAGGGACGACCGCTCAAGCCTCCTTGTTGTGCGCTATGTGGGCTACGCAGAGTGGTGGGCCGCGCCAGCGTGGTGTTGGTGGCGATCAACCCATCGACGCGGTGCGCCATGACGACATTGAGCAACTCATCCAGTTCTGCCGGCGACAGGTCGGGCGCGATCTTGACCAGCACGGGACGGCGCACCGAGAGCCGGTCACGCTCGGCGATGACCGCTTGCAGCAGTCCGGCCAGTGCTTCACGGCCTTGTAGCTCACGTAAGCGCGCGGTGTTGGGCGAGCTGATATTGATCGCCAGGTAATCGGACTCCGAGGCCAGGGTCTGCATGCCGTGTAGATAATCGGCCACTGCCGTCCCGCCCTCGACTGCCGCTTTGTTCGCGCCCAGATTAATCCCTAGGATCGGTCGCGGGCCGCGCAGCCGCCGTAACTGGCCTGCCACTGCCGCAGTGCCCCTGCCCGGAAAGCCCAGGCGATTAATTAATGCCTGGTCCTCCTGCAAGCGAAACATGCGCGGCTGTGGATTGCCGCCCTGGGGTTCGGGCGTCACCGTCCCCACCTCGACATAGCCAAAACCGAGGCTATGCAGGGCAGTCACAGCGACGCCGTTTTTGTCTAGCCCGGCGGCCACGCCCAATGGATTGGGGAAGTCACACCCAAACAAGCGCACATGCAGCCGCGGGTCGGTAAGTAGCAGCCGGCGTCGTAGCAGGCCCAGGAGCAGTGGACTACGACTCGCACGACCAAGTAGGCGAAGTGTTATGTCATGTGCAAGCTCGGCATCCAGTTGTGCCAGCAGCGGATACGCGACGCGCTGATACACCGGCTACTACCGCAATCGCTCGCGAAAATAGGGCTGCAAATCCGGTACTGCGATGCGCTCTTGCGCCATCGTATCACGGTCGCGCACCGTCACCGTCTGGTCTTCCAACGACTGGAAATCGACCGTTACGCAGAACGGCGTGCCGACCTCGTCTTGGCGGCGGTACAGCTTGCCAATGGCTGCCGTATCGTCATATACCGAGCGCATCTCGCCGCTCGCCTGCAGCGTCCGCTTAATATTCTTGGCCAAGCCCACGATCCCGTCGTGGTTTTTCTTAAGCGGCAATACCGCGACTTTGATCGGCGCCAGCGCCGGCTTGAGATGCAGCACGGTCCGTACATCGCCTTTGTCAAGCTGTTGCTCTTCGTACGCCGAGGTCAAGACGGCCAGCGTTCCACGGTCCACGCCCGCTGAGGGCTCGATCACGAAGGGCACAATATGCTGGTTGGTCGTGTGATCGAAATACGAAAGCCGCGCGATGCTATCGGGGTTAGGGGCGACCTTAGCCGTCAGCTTCAGCTTTTCTTGATCCGCTGTATGTGAGCCCAGATCAAAATCGGTGCGGTTGGCGATGCCTTCCAGTTCCTCCATGCCGATTGGGAAGCGGAACATCAAATCCACGGTGGCTTTGGAGTAATGGGCCAGTTCCCCGGCGGGTACATGATATTCTTCCACATCGGCCCGGTCCAGACCGCAGGTGTTAACCCACCAGTTAACGCGGGTTTCGACCCACTGCTTGTGCGCGGCCTCGTCATCGCCCGGTCGCACAAAGTACTCGATCTCCATCTGCTCCAGTTCACGCACACGGAAGATAAAGTTGCGCGGCGTGATCTCATTCCGAAATGCTTTCCCGATCTGCGCGATACCGAACGGCAGCTTACGATTGGTCGAGTCGAGCACGTTTTTGAAGTTCACAAAGATGCCCTGCGCCGTTTCCGGGCGCAGATACGAATACGACTCGGGGTCGGGCAGCGGCCCAATCTGGGTCTTGAACATCATATTGAAAGGCCGTGGCTCGGTCAGGTCGGTCGAGCCGCAGTTGGGGCACTTGCCCTTGATATGATCGGCGCGAAAGCGACCCTTGCAGTGCCGACAATCGACCATCGGGTCCACAAACGTTTCTTCATGGCCCGAATAGCGCCACGTCAGCTTGTTCATCAAGATCGCCGCATCGAGCCCTTCCATATCATCGCGCTCGTACACGTTGGTGCGCCACCAGAGCTGCTTCAGATTATTTTTGAGTTCCACGCCCAGCGGCCCGTAATCAAATGCCCCCTGCAAGCCCCCGTAAATCTCCGAGCCAGGAAAAATAAAACCACGCCGTTTGCACAGCGATACCAACTGGTCCATTGTTTGAGCAGCCATGGCGCTCGCGCCTCCTCAATCACATCGTAGCAGCGAAAGTGTAACACGCTCCCAGGTGGTACAATAACGGTAACGATGGCAACACAAAAAAGCTCTGCGCCACCGAGCGAGCCGGTCTTGCCGGGTTTCACAGCGGCAGGCTCAACGCCCAGCACGTTGCCAGGGGCGCGCCCACTCACGCCCAGCGAGTTTAACACGGCGATGGTCCATCTCTACCGCGGCGAAGTCGCCCGCGCGAATACATGGCGCAACCGACTAGATGGCACCACCAACTGGGCCGTCTTGACCACGGGTGCGACGCTTTCGTTTGCCTTTTCGAGCCCCAACAACACGCATGTCATGATCATGATCAACTCACTGTTGATCGGCTTCTTCTTGCTCATCGAGGCACGCCGCTTCCGCTACTATGACCTCTGGCGCGCCCGTATTCGAGTGATGGAGACCGAGTTTTTTTCCGGGCTCTTGCTTCCGCAACGCCAAGACCACGACGGCGAGCATTGGCGCCAACTGCTGGCGAATGACCTGCTACAACCGCATTTCAATATGAGCCTGACCGAGGCGGTCGGGCGGCGGTTGCGGCGCAACTATAGCTGGATTTTCGCCGTATTAACGGTAAGTTGGATCATCAAGATCGTCGTGCACCCCACACCCTCGACACTTCCCGCAGAACTTCTACGCCGTGCAGCTGTCGGGCCGATCACCGGCTGGATCGTTGTCGCAACCGGGATCGTTTTTAACGGCTTCCTGATCATCATAGCGCTTAGCAGCCTGGCACGACCCGGAGCTAGTGCGCGCGGTGACGAAGTCATCAGCCGCCATGAGGCGCGCGCTCTGATGGGTCCCAACGGTGACCCGACGAGCGAGGGCCAGATCCAGTAGATCAAACACACCTCGAAGGGCAGACCATGAGCATGCAAACCGAAGCAACAATCGCAGACCTGCATGATATTGAAGGCAAGGCCGAGATTGTCAACGGAGCAGTTGTCGCGATGAGTCCAACCGGCATTTTTCCTAGCCGTGCCAGCAGCAAGATCTGGCTCAGCTTATATAGCTACGAGCGACGTGTCGGCGACGGTATTGCAATCGGTGACAATGCCGGCTTTACCGTTAACTTGCCCCATCGCAAATCGTTCAGCCCCGATGCCGCCTTTGCACAGGGTGAGCCTGGGTCGATGCAATTTCATGATGGTGCTCCCACCTTTGCCGCTGAGGTGAGAAGTCAGGGCGATTATGGGCCGCAGGCCGAGCAGGAGATTGCACAGAAACGGCGCGATTACTTCGCCGCCGGTACGCTTGTGGTTTGGGATGTCGATCTCCTAAGCGACGATGTTGTGCGTGTCTACCGGACGAGTGCACCAGAGCAGCCCACGCTCTACCGCCGTGGGGCCGATGCTGAGGCGGAGCCAGCCGTTCCAGGCTGGACGATGGCTGTGGATGACTTGTTTGTTTAACACTGTATTTCACAGTTGTCTGCCCCACAGCAAGCAACTCCAAGCCAACCCAACACCAACTAAAGGTTGGCCGACAAGATGGAGTAGCGCCTGCCGGCGTTGTCCCTGCCGCCACAGTTGAACCGCTTCAAAGGCAAAGGACGAAAAGGTGGTGTAGGCCCCACAAAAGCCGGTTGCGAGCAAGAGCCGCAGCTGCATGACGGGCCACAATGAGTGGCGGAGGAAGAGGCCGGTCAGCAAGCCCAGTAGACAACAACCGGTCAGGTTAATCACCAGCGAGCCGACAGGAAAGTTCCCGCGCCAGCGTGCCTGGATCAGTCGTGCACCATGGAAGCGACAGAGTGCTCCGCACACGCCACCGGTCGCCAGCCATAGCCAATTCATCGTAGCGGTCCAACATGCGGACGGAGCAGATCGTAGCCGCGATGTGCCAGGAGGATGCCGAGCACGGCTATGAGGGGACCACCTACGAGCGACAGGAATACGTATAGCCCGGCGCGACCGGCATGACCGGCTTCGATCAGCTGGATCGTTTCCACGCTAAAGGTTGAGAAGGTGGTAAAGCCGCCAAGGAGCCCTACGGCAAGGAAGAGCTGGAGTTCGCGCCGCAGCGCCAATAGATCAAGAAATAAGGCTTGTACACTACCGATCAGCAGGCAGCCGAGGAGGTTGATCACCAACGTGGCCACCGGGAAGGCAATGGAGACATGGTGGCTCACGTAGTCACTGATCGCAAACCTGGCCCAGACGCCTAGAATCGCACCAGCACTCACGAGCCATTCGTGGCGCTGCAGGATGGGGTGCCAGCGCCGCTGCCCTTGCCGGCGTTCGCTTACGTCTACATCGACTTCCTTGCCCCGCTCATCACGCATCATAGGAGGCGCGCTGCTCGCGCGCCAGCACATACTGCATTGCACCCACCTGTTTGACCAGCCCCTTGAGCTCAAGCAGCGACAACGTCGCCGATACTTCCGACGGGCTGAGGGTACTGTCGCGCCCAATCGCGTCGATATGGCGTGGTTCAGCCTCCACCAGCTGCAGCACCGCCGCCTCCTCGGGCGTATCGGGGACGGCACCCGCGACCTCCTGGTGCGTCGCCGTGTCGAGCATATTTAAGGCTTCGAGCACATCTTGCGCCGAGGTTACAAGCAATGCGCCCTTGCGGATCAAGCCGTTGGTGCCATCAGAACGTGGGCTGAAGATCGAGCCGGGGACGGCAAAGACGTCGCGGTTCTGTTCTAGGGCAAAGTCGACGGTGATTAACGCGCCGCTTTTCGCCGCTGCTTCTACCACCATCACGCCGAGCGCTAAGCCACTAATTAGCCGGTTGCGGGGTGGGAAGTTCGACGCAGCGGCTTGCGTTCCTAGCGGATACTCGGAGACCACCGCACCTTGGTCGATAATCCGTAGCCCCAGCCGCTCATTCGTCTGTGGCGATAGGTGATCGACGCCGCTGCCCAGCACGGCAATCGTGCGTCCACCGGCCTGCAACGCCGCTTGGTGAGCAACCGCGTCGATCCCCAGCGCCAGGCCCGAAATCACGGTTACGCCGGAAGCAGCCAAATCGTGCGCCAGCTTGCGCGCTGCATCGATGCCATAGGTTGAAGGCTTGCGGGTGCCGACGATGGCTACGGCCCAGCGGTCGGCGGGTGTTAGCGTGCCGCGTACATACAGTAGCGGCGGTGGGGTGGCAGTTTGGAGCAAAAGCACCGGGTAGGCCGGGTCATCCCGCGATACGAGGCGCACGCCGCGAGCCGTTATGCGCTCAAACTCGCTTGCGAGATTAAGCCGCTTGCGTGCGTGGAGCAGGGAGGCGCTCGTTCTACCGTCTAGCCCGGCCAATGCCATCTGGGCCGGATCGGCCTCCCACGCGGCCTGCAGGTCGCCACAGCAGGCAATCAACCGGTCAAGGCGGGTGGGACCGATCCCGGTTACTAGGTTGAAGCCCAGGTAATATAGCAGATCATCCAAGGGGCATACCTCCTCGCAAGCCGTGGACAATAACGAACCCCAGACGCATCATGCAATCTGGGGTGGCTTTCAGGTTGGGAGTGCGGAAACTACTCGGCGTCGGCAGCACAATCGGCGCACAAGCCCGAGAATGCCGACGCATGCCACTGAATGTGAAAGCCCGATGAGCGTTCGACGATTGCATAGGCGAGCGCATGCAACGGTGCCGATACATCTTCGATCCGACCACAGCGGTCACAAATGGCGTGGTCATGGCGCGTCACATTCGCGTCATAATGAGCCGCGCCATCCTTATCCCGAAACACTTCCTGCGCAAGATGGTGTTTGACCAACAAGTCGAGCGTGCGATAAACCGTCGCAAAACCAAGCTGTGGCTGCTGTTCGCGCGCCAGAAGAAAGAGTTGATGGGCCGTCGGATGTGCAGTCGTACCCCGCAGGACCTCCAGCACAATCTGACGGTTGCCGGTCATACGCAGTTCGGGGCTGATCGTTGCCACTGTATCCATAATTGTATTTTAACGGGGCATCACGCGGCTGTCAACGGAGCCGCACATCATCGTGTTGGCGGGCAAACACAGTGTCTGCCCGCAATTCCCTGCTACGGGCGTTTCGAGCCCTGCTTGGTCGTTTCTGAGCTTTTGGCCGGCTCCGGAGGCACGGTCGCTTCCTGGAATTTGACCGGCTTGGGCTTTTCCTGCTTGGGCTTTTTCTTTTCTTTGGTGAAGCGTTTCTCGCCCATACGATCCCTCCTCAATAAACTATCACACCTTATTATTGTAGCACGCTCGTGTACCACTTCGATTAACTATCGAGCACTTCCCAAGGCATTCACATATTATGTCAAATGATGCGAGTAAGGAGGATTGCGAGCGCTATGCATGAATGGCGAGACGCCACGAACAGAAAAATCTGTAACCGTAGCGTCTCGTCTAGGACCTCGATTTGGGGTGGAAGACGGGTCTCGAACCCGCAACATCCGCAGCCACAGTGCGGCGCTCTGCCATTGAGCTACATCCACCACGTTGTGCGATAGTATAGCAGATCATATCAACTGCCGCAACCACGAATCGCACCTCACCACGGCTGTTGGAACGTCGGGAACTAGTTATAACGAGGTGGTCCCCAATGTATTGCTGGCAATGGAAATCCCCGAGTATGGAGTTTCCGCATCAGGAAGGGATATTTCGCGATTTGGGAGCAATACGGAACGGTGTATTATAACACACATGTTCGGCACATTCCAATATTAAGAACTGATGTTCTGATGAGAACCGCATGGTAAACTGTCCGTATGCAGATCACCGTTCGTTTTTTTGCCCAGCATCGTGATATCGTCGGTGCGCCCGAGCTTCGCTACGAGGTCGCGGACGGGAGCTCAGTCGGGGGCGTGTGGGCGCAGCTTGGCAGGGAATATCCACGGCTCGCGGCGATGACCGGCAGCTTGTTGTATGCCGTTAACCAAGAATATGCCGACCCGGCTACCGTGATCCATGAGGGCGATGAAGTTGCCTTTATTCCACCGGTGAGCGGGGGCAGCGATTGGGCACCGTTCGTCGTCACGGCCGAGCCACTCGATGGGGGTCCCTTGCAGCAGTATATCGCCACACCCGATGATGGTGCGGTCGTGCTTTTCACCGGCATGGTCCGCAATAACTTCGGTGGACGCGCGACCGATCATCTGGTCTACGAGGCTTATCGTGAGATGGCCGAGCCGGTGTTGGCGCAGATCGCGGAGGAAGCGCGTAGCCGCTACGAGATCGGAAGGGTCGCGGTGCATCACCGCATTGGGCAGCTGCAGATCGGCGAAACAGCCGTGCTCGTTGCGGTGGGGGCACCTCACCGCCATGCGGCCTTCGAAGCCGCCGAATATATTATGGATCGGATCAAGGAGATCGCACCGATCTGGAAGCGCGAACATTGGGCCGATGGCGCAGCCGAGTGGATCGGCCACGAGCACGAGCGCTTGGGTGAGCTATAAGTGCTTCCCCAGACTTACTACCTCGTCCATCGTAAAGCCTAAGCTCCTATAAAAGGCGATCACACTGGTATTCGACGAGCGGACCTGTAGGTTGATCTTAGGGCAACCCAGCTCCTGCAAGGCAGCTTCTGCCGTTGCCATCCACTGTCGGCCAATGCCTATGCGCCGGTACTCGGGTGCGACGCCCAGATAGTTAATCCAGCCACGACGGCCTTCATACCCGGCCATGAGCGTGCCAACGATGCGCCCATCGATCACACCGACCCAAAAAAGGCTGGGTTGAAACACGACCTTGCGTTGAATATCTTGCTGCGGATCATTCCACGGCACAGTCAGCCCGCAGCGCTGCCACAGATCAATGACCTGCACTTCGTCGGCGGGTTGGTATAAGCGAATGAGCAACTGGGGATCAGTCATGATCTCCTCGCGCACTTCATGTGTGGCCTACAGTGGGGCACGCCTAAGACCCTATCATAGCATCTTGGGCTACTGTTGCTCGGCGGTAGACAGGTTCTCCATCAACCTCTGCCCCAGTTGGTTGAAAGCCCAGACCGGTATAGAGGTGCTGAGCACGCTGATTTTCAGGATGAACCGTGAGGTGAATGGCACGGCACTGTGGGTAGTGAGCTTCGATGAAGTGCACGAAGCTGCGGAGTGCTTGCTTTCCATACCCCTGGCCTTGCCAACGTACGTCAATAAAAAAGTGAAAGATCCAGTAGTTCTCGGTACTCTCTGGTTCGTATGTCAGTGTTGAGAACCCAACCATCTCATTGTTAGCATAGAATGCATAGGGTAGCCAGAAGAGCCCTCCAGGTCGGATATACGCTTTGGCGAGCGCAATCGCCGCTATGGGAGTGTACTCAGCAATGAAGCGCTGTTGTTCAGGGGAGACCATCAAGCGAAGGGCAGCTCGCCAATTCTCTCGTGTCACTGCTTGTATGATCATGTTGTCTATTCTATGCCGTGGTGCCAAACGACTTGGACGATGACGCACTGCTTGAGCAGCTGTTGCGCTTGAACGCCGAGCGCGCGTGATATTTTGTTTCCACCCGCATTTATGAGAGCAAGGTCAACAATCATGAAAGGTGGAGACAATGAACGACAACGGTTTGGGACTGGATAATCCAGTCATGTGGGATCTGTTGGTGGCAGGGTTGCTCAAGAATCTGGTGTTCCGGGGACCCATCGGCGGTGGTGACGAGCCGAAGCCCATCAACCCGGCTAGTCTGATATTGGCGAGCGCCATCAGTAGTGTGCTCACGAGTGGATTTCCTAATCCGGAGGGCGATGGTCCTGACCCCAACGGCCCCTGGGGTCCTGTGATCCGCAATATCTTTGTAGCAGTCGGTGTTGCCCAACTCGCCTCGACCTTTACAGACGCGGGTATGCGCCGGCAGTTCCAGGGTATGGCGGCTAAAGCCATTGGGGCGCAGGCCGAACGCCTAGCACAGGCCACAGGATAACCTCTTCCCCACCCTTAAGGCACCGCCCCGATCTGATAACCGGGAGCGGTGCCTACGTGTGATGTGACTCATACCGGCCATCCCGTGCTTAACCCCGCCGCTTGCGTGGCACCTCAAAGCGATAGCGCTCACCTGCCGCAACATAGCGGACTTGGCGTTCGAGCCCGGCCGCCTTGACTGCCGATTGAAAATCCTCCAACGGCGACTTGAAGACGGTATAGTCATTGAAATGGATCGGGATCGCAATCGTTGGATCGATGAGCTGTAGCATTTTCACACCCTGCTCGGCATCCATCGTCACCAGGATGCCCATCACACGCGTCCCACCAAGGTGCAGCAGCGCTAGGTCGATCTCGGGGTAGCGCTTGGGAATCTCCTTCAACTGGTTATAGATCAAGGTATCGCCAGTGATATAGATGCGTAGGAGCCGAGTGCCATCTGCACCTTCAAACTCGAGCAAACTGCCCATCACGGGCGGCAATAGGCGTGCGATCACACCCGGCCCATGTTTGCCGGGCATGGCCGTAATGCGTAATGTTACGTCGCCTTTGCGGAAGATATAGCTCTGCCAGGTCTTTAGGCCGTGTGTCTCGCGAAAACCCTCGCCGCGTAGTGCCGCTGCTGCCGAGCGGGTTGTGATGATCGGCAAGCGCTGGTCAAGCCGCTCGCTCGCGACATGATCCCAATGATCGCCATGCATATGTGACAGCAGCACGAGATCAAGCGGCGGCAGTTCGTCGATCGGGATCGCCGGATTGGTTTGACGAGTCGAGCGTAAGCCATAGCCCAGTTTAGCCTGCTCGCCCTGGTGCAGAAAATTGGGATCGGTCAAAATCGTAAAGCCAGCATAACGCAGCAAGGTCGTCGCCGTGCCAATGAAAAAAACCGAGCCGACCTTCAGGTCAACGCCGCCTCGCTCCGCTAGCAACACGTGTTGTTTCTTCGCCATCGTCTCCTCCTCGAACTGTTGAGTCCGGGAGCAACTCATGGACCACGCCGCCACACTCCTCATCCGCCACGCACTTCCTCCCCAAATGACTGATATCGTCGTCTTTGGAGATCCACTATACTGCAGCAGCGCATCGGTCCAAGGCTGTACGTGTGCAAGCATGACCCGTACGGAGGATATCCGCATGGTCGCAAAACGACGCTGGTGGCAAGTTCCACGGCTCCGCACAAACGAAGAAGACCGGTACGAGCGGCGTACGGGCTGGCAGGAGTTATTCTTCGATCTGGTCTTCGTCGTGATCGTCTCCGAACTGGCCCACTATTTAGCCGGTCATACCACGCTTGCGGGCATCGGGAGTTATATCGTCTTATTTGTTCCGGTCTGGTGGGTCTGGATCGGCGGTACGATTTATAATGATCGCTTCGAAACCTATGATATTAGTTACCGTTTCTTTGTCTTCCTGCAGATGCTCCCGGTAGCAGCGATGGCGATCTTCGTCCATGATGGCCTCGCAACCAACTCGCGCGGCTTCGCCCTAGCCTACGCTGTGGTACGCATCTTATTGATCAGCATGTGGCTGCGCGGTGGCTATCACGATGCGCGCTACCGCCCGGTTACCACCCGCTACGCGCTTGGTTTCAGCTGTTCGGTGCTGCTGTTCATCGCCTCGGTCTTTGTTCCCGCTCCTTGGCGCTATGGCTTGTGGGGGCTGGGGGCTATGTTCGACCTCCTGACACCCATTACAACCTTGCAGCTTCAGGCACGTTTGCCAGCTTTGAATAGTTCAAACTTACCGGAACGCTTTGCGACATTTGTGTTAATCGTCCTGGGCGAAGCGGTTGTCGGCGTGGTACAAGGGATTGCCGGCCTGTCTACCCTGACGCCTAGCCTCGCTCTCACCGGTACACTGGGCATGGCCTTGGTCTTCGGCCTCTGCTGGATCTACTTTGATTTTGTCGCGCGCCGCCGACCACGCCATAACGTCTGGGCACAGGTGGTCTGGACCTATCTGCATCTGCCTTTAGTCATGACCACGGCTGCTCTTGGCGCAGCCGTGGTGAACGTCCTGAGTGCCGGGAACGACCTACCAGCACTGGCAAGCCGCTACCTGTTCAACGACGCAGTCGGTGTCGCTTTAATTGCGATCGGTCTGCTGGAATTGACCCTCCGTGCAGAGGCGGATGAGCCAACATGGGCACCCGTAAGCGTCGGGCTTAAGCTTGGGGCCGGGTTGGTAGCGATTATCATCGGGCTGATGGCACTACCTGTGCGGTCGATTGTTTCGCTGCTGCTCTTGATCCTCTTGGTCGCCATCCAGATGGTGTATGGAGCCTATGTTTGGTATCGCCCGACCCAGCACCGCGATGTTATACTGGAAGCATGAATACAGTAACTACTGCGCCCCACCAGACAGCCCTCGAACAATTCGGCATCGAGTCGCATTGGCTTAATCCCGTTCCAACCCGCCACACCTTGCTCGTCGTCTATGCCCATCCCGACGACGAAAGCTTCGGCAACGCTGGTACGATCACGCGCTATACCACGACCGGTACCGCCGTTCATTACGCCTGTGCCACTCGCGGTGAATGCGGCACCGTCGATCCCAAGTTTCTCGACGGCTATGCAGATGTTGGCCAGCTGCGCACCGCCGAGCAGATGTGCGCCGCCGAGGCGCTTGGATTATCGGGTGTCCACTTCCTAGGCTATCGTGACTCAGGCATGACCGGCTCGTCCGACAACGAGGATCCAAATGCCTTTGTTCAGGCCCCATTTGGGCAAGCCGTCGGGCAGGTTGTGGCGGCGATACGCGCACTTCAGCCCCAGGTTGTAGTGACCTTTGGACCGTATGGTGGTTATGGTCATCCCGATCACATTATGGCGCACAAAGTTACGCAAGCAGCTTTTCACCTAGCCGGTGATGCTACAGCCTACGCGGAGCAAGCCGAGGCGGGCCTCGTGCCTTGGCAGCCGACCAAGCTATATTATCCGACCTTCACCAACCGCTTTCTGAAGATCGCCCTCGCCTTCATGCGGCTACGAGGGCAGGATCCGCGCAAGGTTGGTCAGAATGCGGATATCGACCTCGTCGAAGCCCTGGCACAGATCACACCGATTACGACCGCGATCTATAGTGGCCCGATGCTCGCGCGCAAAGAACAAGCGGTCGCCTGTCATGCTAGCCAGCTTGGTGGCGGTCCCGCTTTCCTGCGCCGCATCCCGCGCATTGTGCGCCAACTCAACAGCACCGAGTATTTCACCCGCATTGAGCCACCATGGGAGCCCCAACGTACGCTAGAACGTGACTTATTCGGGCGAATCGATCCGTAAGCGCTGACCGCTACCCTACCGATTCTACCTGAGGGGAACATTCTGTTGGCGCGGCAAAGAGGAGTGACGACATGGCAACCACGCTCGAATTACCGTTGAGCATGACCGAGCAAGAGCTTGTAGAAGTGAAGCAGGATCTCGCGGTTGTGCTGTATCAACGCCGGGTGGTCAGCCTCGCGAAGGGCGCTGAAATCGCTGGCCTGACGCGACTCGACTTCCAACGGCTCCTAGCAAAGCGCCGTGTTCCGCTCCATATCATGGTGACTGACGTCGAGGCTGATCTCGACACGCTCCGGAAGCTGCACAAGCACACACCAATTGAATAACACTGCTGACGAGCCAGTCGCCGACATCGATGTGAGGCCTGGGCGCGAATTCCATGCCTCACGCATTGCTGATCGTTCTGCCTAGCAAGGAGCAGACGGTGCTCATCGTTGTGTCCGATACAACTGCCATCACGAACCTTGCTGCCATTAACGAACTGCATCTTCTGCGAGCATTATATGGGCAAATCGTGATACCTGAGGCCGTTCGGAACGAGTTGGTGGGTCCCGGAACTGCCAATCCGGGAGCCCTTGCCGTGCAGACCGAGGCGTGGATCGTAACACGTGCAGTAACGGATGTGTCCATGG
Organism: Herpetosiphonaceae bacterium; assembly: GCA_013821605.1. Lineage (GTDB taxonomy): Bacteria > Chloroflexota > Chloroflexia > Chloroflexales > Kallotenuaceae > JACDGP01. The sequence goes on along the minus strand of JACDGP010000003.1, from coordinate 40,098 downwards.
TTGAGCAGTTGCTAGTCACGCACGAGGCACTAGCCCAGGCTGAGGTCGAGGCGATCGTGCTTGCACATGAACTGCAGGCTGACGTGCTCATCATCGATGAAGCAGCCGGTCGGGACGTAGCAGCAACACTAGGACTTACCTTCACTGGCGTGTTAGGCGGCTTGCTCGATGCCAAAGAGCAACACATTGTCCCTGCGGTTATGCCGCTCATTGATGCACTTATCGCCAATGGCTTCTGGATTAGTCCCGCGTTACGTACAGCGATCTTGCAATTAGCCAGCGAGGCGTAGGGCAGTATAGCATTCGAACACGAGAATACCCGAAAGCAAAATGCTATTTTCTGATGCGTGGTATATCGTTGGCCCTCTGAGAGCACACTACTTGCTAGCTGGCCGCTACCTCCACCCATTCTACCTGAGTCGTAGGCTCAGGGATTTGCTGATTATGGAACTGCATTCCCTCAATGTGGAACGCAATTGCTTCCTGTATGAGGGCGAGCGTTTGCTCACGTGTTGTGCCCGTCGCTATGCATCCTGGTAGATCGGGTACATAGGCTGACCAATTATGTTCGCCATGCTCCAAAACGACGGCGTATACTTTTGTCATCGGTGTCATTATGCTGTCTCCTCTTCGACCGTCCGATCAGGCACTACGGCCCCTCGGCTGGCGTAACTTCAAGGAGACTCCACTGATGGGAGTTGCATATGCTCGTCTCCTGAATGGAGTTGGCTCTGGCTCATAGTGGCCTGGGTACTTGTAAGCTTTCTCACTTCTTCTATAATTCGCCCTCAGAGCTGCCGCGATTACTGCGCGTCCCTCGCTAGCTTCACCCCCAAGTGCGTCTTCCGCTTCCCTGAAGCCTTGGATAGGATGTACGTAGCGCACACCATCACTGGATAACGAGAGCCACTTCCTATCTACGTTGACCCTGAACTCGGTGGTGATGGAACCAATGTGGTAGGCAATAGGTTGGTGCGATAGACGCTATCTTGCCAAGGTGATCTACAATGACTGACATGCATCATCTGTTTCTTGCAGGAGGAGTTTTTCATGCAAGACCTGAAGGGGCGTGTGGCACTGGTGACGGGGGCTAGTCGCGGGATCGGGAAGGGGATTGCCCACGCACTCGGTGCCGCTGGCGCAACGGTGTATGTGACGGGACGTACCGAAGATGCCGATACCGCAACCGTGCCACTGCCTGGGACCATTCATGAGACTGCCGCACTGGTCAACGAGGCAGGCGGCGTCGGCATTGCCCTCCGGTGTGATCATAGGGACGATCAGCAAGTCGAGCAGGTGTTTCAGCAGATCTATGCCGATCACGGACGGCTCGACATTCTGGTAAATAATGCGTGGGCCGGCTACCAAGCCAAACAACGGAGTAAGAAGAGCGGCTTCAAGACCGCTTTCTGGAAACTGCCCCCCACGTTTTGGGATACCATGCATACGGTTGGGGTACGGTCCACCTATGTTGCTAGCGTGTATGGAGCAGCCCCGATGGTTGAACACGGAGGAGGTCTCATCGTCCATCTGTCGATGGCATCCTACGGCCCCACAGATAATGTGGCGTATGGCGTCAATAAAGCCACGGTGAATCGCATGGCCACCGATATGGCGCATGAACTGCGCGATCACCAGGTGGCGGTGATTGCCCTGTGTCCCTTTATGGTTGCCACGGAGATGCTGATGGCGGGACGGAAGAGCCAGAAGCTGCTCCCGTGGATGGAAACGCCCCTGTTTGTGGGGCGGGCGGTGGTGGCACTGGCGACGGATCCGAAGATCATGGAGAAAAGCGGACAGATCTTGATGACTTTAGGATCGGGTGGACTATAGTAGGTCCTAGTCTTGTCATCAAACCCGATGATCATCCAGCGCCTTCCACTTGCCTGTGTAGTTGCTAAGCCCAACATATCTTTGATGAACTTGGCTTTCTCTGAGGCTGTATTGAGGTGTAGTTCGCGCTTGAAATCAACCCGATGAACATTACAGCCCTAATCAAGCCTAGGTCACTGACCTCCTGCGCTATGGCAGATAGCAAATCCTCTGCTTCTTGCCACTCCAGTTCTGCGAGCACTTGTTCCTGGTCGAATTCTCCTAACCGCACGTAATCCCCGTCTAGACTAACTTGTGGACTCAGTCGATTAACGACGCGGAGGATGATATGCTACATGTGTCTTGCCATAGTGGAGTCAAATCTTCGACAAAATCTCGTCCGCGCTTCGTCGGCTTCCAATAAAGCAACTGATCATCATTTTCGACAAGCCCGACCGCTTGGAGTCCTTCGAGCGCGTCAAACATCGCTAGATGTCGATCCGAACCCCAAAAACCGGGAGCGCTTGAAACGTCTTCTCCAAATATAGCCGATGACAGAGGCGTCAGATCAGTACCGATCATGCGCATCGTGGCTGATACTTGAGTAGCTTGCACAAGCGTTTTTAGCACTAACTCGCTCCAATCGACGAAATCCACACCTTCCTCCTCATAAATAAAGGTTGCCTCGTGACAGCCGGATTTATACGCTTCGTAAGCGCCTACGAAAGTTATCTCAAAGCATCCTGAAAGGCCACACGGTCTTAACTGACCGCGTGGAGCGAGCACGTTTCCTTCCCTATCCTTTGCTCGATGTCTGGACCCACCTTTCCGATGACGAGCACAACCGATCAACGTGTGACAGATTGTGAGATGTTTCGAGGACGGTATCGGAGCACCTTATTGGGCACCAGACAGAACTGGAGTCGTACTTGCATCGATGGTCAAAAACGCTCCAATTTCGCCAAAAAGGCTCCTAGCAATGATTCGCCAGCGATATCTGGGCCAAGCTCCTAGGCTTTACGCCCTAGCTTCGTAAAAATACGCATGTAAGAAGTGATTGTCCTGGGGAATAGCTTGCCTACACCAACCAGCGCGCAGCCAGCAACGGTAGTTGTTGTAATGGGCCGCGCTGCGTTGTTGCCGGTGGCAATGAGCGCAGGAACAATTCGCCATAGCGCTTGGACAGCAAACGACGGTCGAGGACTGCCACAACGCCCCGATCTTCCTTGGAACGGATCAAGCGGCCAAAGCCTTGTTTGAACTTCAAGATCGCCTGCGGCACCGCATACTCATTAAAAGGATCATTGAACAGCTCCGAGCGGGCGGCGAAGATTGGGTCGTTGGGCACGGCGAAAGGGAGTTTACAGACGACCAACACGCTCAGGGCATCGCCCACCACGTCCACACCCTCCCAAAAGGAACTGGTACCCAGCAGCACCGAGTGGGGATGCTCACGGAAGCGCTGCAGCACCGAGCGGCGTGACCCATCCAGCCCCTGGCCCAGCACCACGATATCGTGCTCTTCTAGGGGCTCGCTGATCGCGCGATAGGTTTGGCGCAGCGCCGAGTTCGAGGTAAACAACGCTAGCATCCGCCCGCCCGTCGCCTTGGCCAGCTCGATCAGCGCGTTTTCCAGAGCCGCTTGATAGCCACGCTCTTGGGGTTCCGGCATATCGGTCGGCAGGTAGAGCAGCGTCGAGCGCTGATAATCGAAGGGCGAAGGCAACTGCAGTTCGCTAATCGGTGCATCGGCCAGCCCTAGCCGCTCTTTAATATATTGGAACGAACCGTTGATCGACATGGTCGCCGACGCTAGCACCACAGTTTCTTTGCCGGCGAAGAGCTTTTCTTGGAGCAATGGCCCAACGTGCAGCGGCGCGGCATGCAAGCGTAGCACGTCACGCTGCCGGTCCCACCACAGCCACTGGATTTGTTCGTCATCGCCATAAAACAGCGCCGAGCCGGCGATCGCGGTATCCACCGCCATATTCGCTAGCCCCGATAGCTGCAACACCAGCGCATCATACTCGAGTAATTCGGCGTCCTCCAGACCGCGAATATGCTCCTCTAGCTTGGCTAGACCACGCCCCAGATCGGCCAGCGGCAACATCAACTGCTCCCAGGCTCCCTGCATCGTAATCCAGTCCGCTCCTTTACGCAGTGCCGGTGTCAAGCGCAGCCGCAGCTCATAGCTGCCCTCTTTGCACTGTCGCTCCATAAACAGCCGCAGCCGATTCCATAGCTCGTGCACGGCCACGCGCGCGCGATCAACCTCTAAGCGCAGTGGCGCGGCAAAACCCTCGGCGCGATCAACATCAGCAGCCGTCGCTCCCGAGCCCTTAAAATGATTCGGCAATTCACTCAGCAAGCCGCTCACGATCCGCGCGCCCCCTGCCAACCAGATGCCATCCAGAAAGTGCAAAAGCGTGCCCTGATCCGTCGCCCAGCCCAACTGATCGGTCGCTACATCTTCCAGGTGATGTGCTTCATCGATCACCACATGATCATAGGGTGGCAGCACCTTGCCATCGGCCTTCAGATCCGACAACAGCAAGGCATGGTTGACCACAATCACATGCGCTGCCTCGGCTGCCCGGCGGGCGGCAAAGAAAAAGCAGCGGTCAAAGGCCGGACAGCGGGGGCCGGTGCAGGTATCGAGCGTCACGTTCACATCGCCCCACACCCGGTTTTCTTCGTCTTGCAGCGCGATCTCGGCGCGGTCACCGGTTTGGGTCGTCCCGACCCACAACCCCAGCTTGATCAACGCACGCGCCTGCTCCGGCGTTGGCGTTAGTGTTTGCCGTAGCTGGCCGTAGCGCCTTAAGCACAGATAATTGCCGCGGCCTTTCAAGAGCGCCGCCTCGAACTGCGTCGCCGCCACGCCTCCACTATGGACCGTGGCATGATCGATCACCTGCTGTAAGGCCGGAATATCTTTGCCATACAGCTGGTCTTGCAAATTGATCGTGTTGGTTGACACCACGACACGCTGACCGCGGCTCGCTGCAAACTCCGCCGCCGGAACCAGATAGGCCAAGGACTTGCCCGTGCCGGTGCCGGCCTCGACCATCAAGGTATCGGCGGCATTAAAGGCATCGACTACCGCCTCGGTCATGTGCACCTGGGGCGGGCGCGCTTCATAACCCGGAAAGGCCCGCCCAATCAAGCCGTCGGTCGCAAAAAAACCCTTGGCCAGTGTTGGATCGAGCGGCACCGGCTGGCGCGCCGGCTCCAGGGGAACAAACTGACGCCACGGCACACCCGGCTCAACCGCTGGCGTGCTCGACAAGGGCTTGGTCAACGCGACCATCGCGCGCTCGCGCAGCACCTGCTCAAATAGGGGGCGTGGACCCCAATCCATTTGCCCGCCAAACTTAATAATTTCGCCCAGCATCGTGTCGTCCAGCTGTTCGATGCGCGCCATTAAGCGTAAAAAAAGCTGGCGCGTGACCTCGGAGTCGGCCAGTGCTCGGTGCGCATCGGGATGCGGGATCTCAAGTGCGGCAGCGAGTGCGGTCAAGCTATAAGAGGGCTGGCCCGGCAACAGCAGCGTGGCGAGCTCAAAGGTGTCGTAGGAGCGCTGGCTGAGCTGGAGGCCCTGTGCAGCCAGCATACGTAAGTCGAAGTGGATCGAGTGACCGATCACCGGGTAGCTCCGCAGAAAGCGCACAAACGCTGGAGCCACCTCATGAAACGGCGTGGCTGCTTCCAGGTCGCTCTGGTTGATACCTGTGAGCTGGGCGATCTTGATCGGCAGGCTATGACGGGGCTTGACCAACTGTTGAAACGTCTCCAACACACGGTCGCCCTGAAACTTCACGGCCGCGACCTCGATCAGTTCGTCAACGCCCGTTTCCAGCCCTGTCGACTCAACGTCCAAAACCACAAACACCGTATCCACTCGCTACCCTTTCCCATCCTAATTGATCGGCAACCGGCTGCTGTGCTTGAACGTCCAAGCCTCAGCGTGCCATGTTTGCGCGGGCCTTGCCATTATACCGATTTTCCTTTGTGTCGCCGTTGCTGACGCATTTTGAGCAGTTTTTGCAAAATATGCCAATTACCTCTTGCAAAATATCACTTCTTATTGTAATATATGTTTATCAAACAACAAGAAGTAACGTGCCTTCGAAAAGCGGGCAGAGCGACGAAGTAGCAGCAGGAGGCGAGCATGGTGATTTTGGAACGTAATGGTTGCATGGTTCCGCGCGGGAACAAGCCCGTGACATTGCGCCGGACCTTCGCGCTCTGGTTGCTTTGTCTGGTCGGTTGGAAATAGCGGCAAGAAGGAGCATATCTCATGCTTAAGCTTTTGCGCCAACGGAACTTTGGCTGCGTCTGGATTGCCGGCCTCATCTCCACCATCGGCGACTTCGTCCTGTTTATCGCGCTGCCCTTCTACATCTATGACCTGACGGGCTCGGCGCTCCTGACCGGTGGCATGTTCGTCGCCCAAACGCTACCCTCACTACTCTGGAGTTCATTGGCTGGTGTCTTTGTGGACCGCTGGGACCGGCGGCGCACCATGATCGTCGCCGACCTGACCCGCGCCGCTGTCCTCTTGTTGCTCCTACTGGTGCATTCGCGCGAGTGGATCGGGCTCGTATATGTAGCGGCCTTTCTTGAATCCAGCATGTCGCAGTTCTTCAATCCAGCCAAAAGTGCGCTCGTCCCGGAGCTTGTCGATGAGCAACAACTCCTCGCCGCGAATTCACTAACGGCCATCAGTGACGCCCTACCCCAGGTGCTAGGTCTGGCGCTTGGCGGCGTCTTATTCGCCGCCTTGGGCTTCCACAGCATCATCTGGGTCGATACCATTTCCTATCTGCTCTCTGCGACCCTCCTATTCATGGTCGCAGTGGCACCGCACATGACTGCCGAAATACATAGCTCACCGGTCACGGCGGCAGCTTTGGTAGCTGTGTGGCAGGACTGGCGCGCCGGTGTGCGCCTAGTACGTGCCGACCGCCTCGTTACCATGCTCTTCGTGATCTTTGGTATAGCCAGTTTGAGCCAGGGCCTCTTGAATGTGCTGCTGGTACCCTTCGTCAAAAGCGTGCTCCACGGCGGCTCGGTTGAGCTCGGTCAGATCGTGACGGCGCAGGGTGTTGGCGGACTCATTGGCAGCTTCTTGCTCGGGCGGTTAGGCAAAACCATCAAACCAACGGTGCTCATGGGTGTCTGCGGCATCATCTCGGGGCTGATCTTGCTCGCCATCTACCATACTGCTACCCTCGGGCCATTGCTCAATCTCCCGCCAGTCCTGCTGGCGACTGGACTCATCGGCATCGGCGGCATGCCATTCATTGGTCTTTTTATTACCATCCAGACGATGTTACAAGCGAGCGTTGCCGACCAATTTCGTGGACGGGTCTTCGGTACCTTAGGCATGGCCGTCTCGCTGATGCTGCTGCTCGGCTTAGGACTTGGTAGTGTGCTGGGCGACCGCATTGGTATCGTACAGACATTGAATATCTCAGCGATGCTGTACTGCAGCATCGGCTTGCTTCCACTCTTGGTACATATGCAGCCGGCGGCCCTGCCACCGCCACAACCATTGGAACTGGAGGAACAACTATGACTTGACTTCAATTTCCATAGCCTCACGATCATCAACCAAAATTGTAGGAGGAATAAAGCATGAACGAAGCATCGCTCAAAGTGCTGCGGATGGTGGCAGACGGCAAGTTATCGGCCGAGCAAGCAGATGAACTGCTGGCTGTCCTGGACGACGAGCACGAGGAGCATCCTCCCACGTCGGCTCCCGATATGGCAGAGCCGCTGGCCTCCGGTACTGACCAGCCAAGTGCCGTGAAAAGTGTCGGTGACGATACAGCTTGGCAGGCAAGAAAGGAAACTGTATGAATTATCCCCTCCTGACCCGCTGTCCGATCTGCGGGGAGTCGTTGATCGCGACACGTCTCGCCTGCGAGAGCTGTCACGGTGCAGTCGAAGGCCATTTTGACCTGGGTGGCCTGGCGCGCTTAAAGCGCGATCACCTCCAATTCGTGGAGCTATTGGTCAAAAATCGCGGCAACATCAACGGCGTCGCCAACGACCTGGGCGTTTCTTATACCACAGCCCGTAGTCGTATGGATGACATTGTGGCGGCACTCGGCTACAATACCCCTGTATCGCCACCGGCCGAACGGCTCGACGTGCTAGCCCGCCTCGAACGCGGCGAGCTATCACCCGAAGTGGCCCTTGATCTGCTCAAGGGTCAGAAATAACTGAGGATAACCAATGGACACACCACCAACGTCGGGCAAGGAGCGTAGTCGCGAACTGCATATCCGGATCGACGATCTCCAGACGGGTCAGCACAAAGTTGATGTGCGCATTCCGACCAATCTGGCGGCCGTTGCACTACGTTCGGGGGCACGCTTGCTGCCACCGAACCAGGATACGCAACAGCTGACCGGCGCGCTTGACGCGGGTACGCCGCTCGATCTTCATCTCGAAGATACAGCGAACGGCGAACGAATCATGATCACTATTCAATAAGCCATGCATGCTGTGCTGGCGATATGAGGATTATTATGGCAACCATGACCTATACAACGGACGCACAACCAACCATCCGCATCGAAGCAACCGGCGGCGATCTACGGGTCGAGGGCTCTACGGACAATCAAATCGAAGTACGTGGCAAGTTCCGCGATGATGCCGTGCGGCAAAACGGGCAAGAATGGACGATTGGGATGGTCAGCAGCGATCTCGATCTGCGGGTGCCGCATGGCTCGCGCATCGTCGTCTATCGCGTCGGCGGCGACGCCGAGGTGAGCGACGTTGCTCTGCTGGAAGCAGCGACCATCGGCGGCGATCTCGAAGTTGAGGATGTCGCTCAGGTGCGTGTCGACGCGATTGGCGGCGACGGCGAATTTATGCTCAAAGGTGACCAGGCGACCATTGGCCGTGTCGGCGGTGACCTGGAAGTCCGTGGGGCGGCCCAACTCACCGTTGGTGTCGTCGGCGGTGATGCCGAACTCGAAGATATTGGTACCTTGCGTGGCCTGGAAAAGGTCGGCGGTGATCTCGAACTAGCTTGGCAAGGAGCTGTCGAGGGCGAACTACGCATCAAGGTTGGCGGCGATGCCCGGCTGCGCGTCGGCTCCGAAGCCAACTTCATTCTGACCGGCGTAGCTCAAGGCGACATCCAGGGCCATGGCCAAGGTTGGGATATCCAAGGCCACAGCAGTACCCTGAACGCTACCTTTGGCGCGGGTACCGCTACGCTGTATCTGCGCGCTGGCGGCGAGCTAGAAGTCGAAGGCGGCCCGGTTACCAATTCGTCGCTCAGCGGTTCGCGTGAAGGTGATCGCCGGCCCGGCTGGGGCTTCGGCGGCGAGATGCGCTCCTTTGGCCGCGAGATGGAAGCCATGGCGCGCGATCTTGCGCGTGAATTAGGCAACGTCGGGCGTGATGTCCAGCGTGAGGTTATGCGCGAAGTGATGAACGACGAGCCACGCGAGCCGGGCCGTCCGGGTCGCCCGCGGGTGCATGTGCGCGTCAATAACCGCGAGTTCAACTTCGATCCCGAGCAGGTCGAACGCATTAAGCGCGAGGCTCAATCCGCCGCAGCCAACGGCATTGCACGTGCCCAGGAAGCCGTCATGCGTGCCTTTAATAATATGAACATCCCGACGCCACCGGCTCCACCCAGCCCACCGGCCCAGCCGAGTCAAAACATTCGGATCGAAAACGCCGACGCACCGGCACCACCCCCACCAGCACCGGGCGGTGGTTACACCGGTCAGACCGTGCGCATCGATCATGCTGATCATGCCCCGGCTCCCGCAGCGAGCACGCCACCCAGCACGCCTGTTGCGGCAACCCCGCCCCCACCACCACCCGCCGCGCCTGCGGGTGCGACCCTCACACCCGGCTATGCCTCTTCGACGGTCACACCGCCCGCTAACCCGGATGAAGAGCGCCTGGCGATTCTGCGTATGGTTGCGGCAGGCCAAATCACACCCGACGAGGCCGAAGGGCTGCTGCGCGGGCTGGAGCGCACTGCTTGACGGAACCCTACCGCATCCGGCAGGCACGGACCACCGATAGCGCGGTCATCGCCGCACTATTGGTGGAAGGCTTCGGGCACGACTATGGAGGGGCCTTGCTTGGCAAGGCCGGGCAGCGCATGCTAGAACGCATTCATGCGCTGCCCGGTCGTTTAAACGGCATGTTTGTCGCAGCGGATACCACCGACCGCCCGGTTGGCATGGCCGGTCTACGCACCACCGAGCTTCGACCGACCACCAACTGGCAAGAGGAAAGTATTCAGCTGGAGGAACTGGGTATTGCTCGCGCCTTTTGGCTTGAACTCCGGGCCGATCTCACTGAGCCTAGCAACTACCAACTGCGACCCGATGAAGCCTTTGTGTATAGCGTCGTGGTCACCGCCTCTTGGCGGCGGCGCGGCGTGGCCGAGGCTTTGTTGCAAGTGCTGCAGCAGGAGGCATGGAGCCGCGGCAAGCGCCGCATCGCCCTGGAGGTCGTAGCAACCAACAGCGCTGCACTACGCCTCTATGAAAGCCACGGCTACACGCTCGTTCGGCACCGTCGTGGCCTATTATCACTGCTCCGGCTGGGCGTTCCACCTCGGCTCTTGCTGGCCCGCCCCCTCACCAATGAAGTGCACTCACCCCCACCCTCAGCCGCGCCGCGCTAAGCGAACACCGCTCAAACCGATGGGTTTTTACGTGGTCGGCCCGTACGCTTCGGCTTTGCTGCCCGCTCCTCGGCGGTGATGATACGGAAATGAATACGACTTTTATCCTTAATCGGGCGAAATTCAATCGCTTTATGCAACTCATCCGCCGCCGTTTTAAGATTTTGGCGCACGATGCGTTTATCTTCATCGTTCCCCAATGTCACATCACCACCATAACCTGGTTCAGCCGTACGTAACTGGTCTTTATAATCCTCAATAATACGAGTACGCTCCTCGCTACGACGACGTCCGCTTTTACCTCTTGGTTTTTTATCCCGTTCGGACAGCTGTTCCGGCGTTAACAATTGAATTTTAGCCATTTACATCCTCGCCGCTACGCAATAAGCGATCAACAGCCATGCTTATGCACAAATAATTGTACAACACACACGTACTTTTGCAAGGATAGAGGCGCTATTTTGCTGCTCACATAACCGTTTTTGCATCACGACGTGCCGCGTCATTTCACTATCCCGGCCAATCCAACAGCAACGCGTGGGCAGCCTGCGCAGCCATCGCGCGGTGGCTGATCCTATTTTTTTGGTCGGGAGGCAATTCCCCGGCAGTACAGCCCTCATCCGGCAACCAAAACAACGGATCATAGCCAAAGCCGTGACTGCCCTGCGGCGCCCATGCCACCAGCCCCGGCCACTGGCGCTCGACATACGCTGTTGTTCGACCGCGTTGGGCCATCGCAATCCCACAAACAAACTGGGCAGTGCGCTGCTCCCAGAGCACGCCTTGCAGTTCCTGCAGCAACAAACGATGTTGCGTTGGCGGATCCGCATTTGGTCCCCCATAGCGCGCCGAGAAAACGCCCGGTCGTCCACCCAAGGCATCGACCGCCAACCCCGAATCATCTGCCAGCGTCAGCAGGCCGCTCAATGCCGCATAGCCTTCAGCTTTGGCAATGGCATTCTCCCGAAAGGTTAGCCCCGTCTCGGCCACTTCGTCGGTAATCCCCACATCGCTTAAGCTCATCACCTGATACGGCAAAGCGCGAAACAGTCCGCGGAACTCCGCCAGCTTGTGCTGGTTAGTCGTAGCGATCAATAAATCCATAGGGGCAGCATAGGGACATCGGCTGGGAGTGTCAAATATCGAACGGTGGTGTCCGAACTCAACAGCATGACTCTTCGCAGCCAGTTGCCGCCCTCATATGGGACAAACGGTCTTTTGGGACCGCGCTCGTGGGCATGCTATACTTTCAGGGTGTCCATAACCATTAGTTCTGTTGATCTGGCACGCATGCGTAGCTTTACCATGAACCCTGCGATATATGATGCAGTTGATCAGACGCTTTGTTCCGCCCACCGATCAGCTCTTCGTGCGAATCCGCACGTTCTTCCTGCTTATCCCACTGTTAAGTGCCGCCTTGTTCAGTGTCCCGCTCCTGGTGTTGGCCTATCCCAAGACTGGAGCAACCTCGATCATAGCCGGCGTACTCATCCCGCTGCTTGCCGCGTGGTGGATCTGGGGCTATCGGCGCGGTAGCTTCCCCAGCACTGGGTTGATCTTCGAAGGACTAGCCCTCGTGGTAGTCGGCATCGCGACGAGCGATCCGCGCAATACCCTTGGCCTCTTCTACTGCAGCCTGTTTTTTCGCTCCTTATACGGCTCACCGCGCCAGGCAAGCATTCTGGTACTTGTCTACCTTGCTACATTCTTGTCCGTAGTAACCCAAATTCATGGGCCTACTGCTCTCTCGCTCTTTTCACCACTGGTACTCGCAAATATTCCGGGCTTCCTGCTGACCACCTGCCTGATGCAGCTCTTGGCACAGCTCTTACACCAGCATGATCGGACAGTGGCACGTGAGCGAATTCTACGACGAGGAGGGATGGCACTCACAGTCGCCCAGGACCGCACCAGTGTTCAAGCGGCTGCAGTCACCACCGCAGTTGAATTGACCGCCGAAGTCCGAGGTGTCCGCATTAGTTTAGCGCGGGGAACCGCAGAGCAACTCATCGTGGTCGCGGTAGCCGGGGATCACGCCACCGATATCATCGATGGCCGTATCACCCTCCAGCTTCGTCTGGACGATCCTTCGACATTGCTAACCGAAAACAATCTGATCGAGCTCGATCCGCAGGATCCGGACGTGCGGCAAGCCCTCAGCTTCAGTCCAAAGACGGGCTGCTTACTGGTCGTGCCACTCTTCATCCGGAACACGTTCCATGGCGCACTGACGGTGGAAAGCGACGGAACCATGCTCCCCGACTGCAAGGACGGGTTACAGGCCCTAGGAAGCCAGGTTGCGCTTGTGCTCGAAAGCGTAGCCCTCATGGAAGAACTGCGGCGGGATATCACTGAACGGAAGGAGCTTGAGGCGCAGCTCGTGCATCAGGCCTGGCATGACGCGTTGACCAATCTGCCAAATCGAGCGTTATTCATCGACCGCCTCGATCACGCCCTGGCCCGCACGGCCCGCGACATGACTACTGTCGGGATCATTTTTCTGGATCTCGACAACTTCAAGCTCATTAATGACAACTTCGGCCATCATAGTGGGGATGAGGTTCTTGTGGAAGTTGCCACACGTCTCCCCTCCTGTGTGCGGCCTCACGATACCGTGGCCCGCTTCGCAGGAGACGAGTTCACGATCCTGCTTGAACATATTGTGGACTCTCGTGATGCAATGCGTGTGGTCGAGCGCATCTTGACCCAAATGAACAAGCCGATGCGCCTGCGTGAACAAGTAGTATCAATGACTGCGAGCATCGGCTTGGTACTGAGTACTCCAGATCACATGAACGCCGACGATCTGCTCCGCGCTGCCGATAGTGCGATGTACCAGGTCAAGACCACGACCAAAGGTACCTATAAAATCTTTGACCACGCTCAACGTGGAGGGGCAGGGCCAGACACAGTCCCGCCCGTCGCCTAGGTTAGAAGGAAAACTATTTCCCTCGCTTCCCCTGCCGCAATGGACCACCCGCCTCACTGCGCAACCACACATGCAACAGTACGTTGGCCCACATCCGGTATGGCCGCCACGCTTCCGCGATTTCGAGCACAGCTGAATGATTGGGGAGCTGCGGCAGCTGGTACGCCCGCTGGACCGCCTGCTTGGTTATATCGTCATCGGTCACCTCATCGACAATGCCTGCCCCCCGCAATAAGATCCCTTGTGCAAAGAATGGCCCAATCCCGCTCAAGGCGCACAACTCCTTAAGCGCCTGCTCCCTTGCGATGGAACGCAGGTATGCACGGTCAAGGAGTCCATCAAGGGCTGCTTGCGCAATGTTATGCAGCCGCGCGATCTTCTCGGCGCTTACGCCTTTGAAACTTGAGACTTCGCGTAACACCTGAGGCCGTGGAAATGTGGGAATGGACACCTCACCAACCTGTACGACCTCCCCCAACTCCTGCGCCATCAGCTGCCTGATCGCGCGACCTTGCTGGATCGATATGCGGTGCCCGATCACGAAAGCTGCCGCAGCTTCATAAGGCGAGTGGAACAAGACCGGCCGTAGCCACTCATACTTCTGCTGTAATCGTCCGATGACAGAATCACAACTGCCAACTTCCGGCCAAGCGCTGCCATCCATATCCAGCGACAGTGTTGCCAGCGCTTGCCACCAAGCCGCCTCAGCAGCATCCGGTGCCGTATGGACCTCACCAACGACACTCCCACCTTCATCCTGCCGCATGATCACCGCTGCCGCCGTATTCCATCCTTCAACCGGAAACGCCACAACTGGTGCAGTTGTCTTGGGGTCTAAGGAAAGCCAACCACCGAAGTAGCGATTCGCCAGCGTCAGACTAAAGGGACCGCTCGGCTTGATTTCGAATTGCATCACCAACCTCCATTTATTGTGTGTGCCAAGGCGCAGTGTTGCGCACATACATGCTCGACACATCAACTATAGAAGATAGGTGTGACAACAGTATGTCAGCAGGCCGGCGGACCTGCCCATCTTTAGCTATGGCAATATGACGATGAGCTCGTTGTCACCCAGTCTCATCATACAACCTGGCTACTTAAGCGGATGACACCGTTAGGTGGTCCAGTTATTGCTTTAAAGGGTATCCGTCTTACATAAGAAGACAATAGCAGGAGTTTCTGGTGAAAAAATTGGTATTATGCGGCGCGCTTGCGTTCGCAATGTTCCTCGGCGTTGCAGGGATCGTCACCCGCGACACGCATGTAACCCAGTCGGCCTACGCCCAAGCTGCCACAACAACGGCTACCGCAGTTGATACCACGGTGACGACGCAGCCGGTTCAGCAAACGAGCAATCCATTCCCCTACGGTCTGCTCGGCTTGCTTGGTCTGGCCGGTTTAGCCGGTCTGCGCCGTCCCCAGCCACAGCCGGTAATGCGTGATTCAACTCCGGGCGAAGCCAAGGTTTATGATACCCGCAAGTAACACGTCCGCATAAATCCCGACCATTGTTCGAGCACTACAACTTCCTGATAAGAAGGACATAGTATTCTTTCTTATCAGGAGTTTTTTGCTGTGACGCAGCACGATCAATGATCAAGCATCGTGGACCTTCGTTCCTCGCCCCGTCAGTCGTTTAGCCCGCGAGCATGCCTCCGCTGACGTTAAAAGCTTCACCGGTAATATAGCCCGCGTCGGGACCGACCAGAAACGAAACCATCGCCGCGACCTCCTCCGGCTGTTCGATACGACCCATCGGAATGCGACCCACACGTTCGGCCCGAATCTCTGCGGCTGGCCGGCCCGTCACACGCGCAAACTCGCGATCCACTACGGCTTGCATCGGCGTATCGACAACCCCTGGACAAACAGCGTTGATGCGGATGCCATCGCTCGCATACGCCAGCGCCAACGTTTTCGTCATGGCGATCACTGCGGCTTTGCTGACATTATAGATAGGGTGGTAGATCGTGCTGGCAAGCTTGCCGGCGATCGAGGCCATGTTCACGATCCGTCCACTTCGCTGTTCCGCCATGTGCTGGAGCGCAAGCTGACAACAAAAGAAGACCGCTTTAGCATTCACGTTCATCAGCGCATCCCAGTGCTCCTCGGTCACATCGCGAGGCAGTGCCGCGCATTGGATTGCCGCATTATTGACAACCACGTCAAGCCGGCCAAACGTACCCAGCGTAGTATCTAGCATCTGCTGTCGCTGCGCTGCGACCGTGACGTCTACCGTGAGTGCCAGTGCGCGACAACTGCGGCTTTGCACCTCAGCAGCAACGCTCTCAGCCTGATCGCCCTGGCGATCCACAATCACCACGTCCATGCCATCTTGGGCAAGACGGAGCGCAATCGCGCGTCCAATCCCTTGCCCGGCACCTGTGATCAGTGCGACCTCCCCTATGACTGAGCTTTCCAACGTTCCCTCCTTATCAATATCAATTGCGTAACTGCTGGCCCGTTTGCCACCCCGCTAGTAACCGGAACGCGCGCCGCCAGGCATCACCCTCCTCGCCGATTGGCTCACCGGCGAATTGGTAATCGCTCTTACGGATGAACTCCTGCAGCTCGTCGTTAAGACGCTGCCAGCAGCGCTGCTGATGCTCAATCAAAAAAGGAATGCCTTCTGGCGGATCGCTGCTATCGAGCACTCCGACCAGATGGGCGACACATAAGCCTGGCGAGAGCGTATAGGCAGTGCGGCCCCCATCGTTCGCGAGGTCCTGGAGCAGCGAGCGGATATGGACCGGCGTCTGCTGCCGGAGATGCAGACAAAGGGGGCAGGCAGCCGTGCTCCGCACCGCGCCAACCCGCCGCCTGCCAGCCCCAACGACTGTGCGAAACCGGCTCAAAGCACTGCTCCGCAAAGCTGGGGCAGCACCGAGTGCCTCGCGAACAGTTTTCAGAAGATCATCGGCAATCAGGGCAACGCCAAGCGCGGAGCGGCCCTCAACGAGGATACGTGTGGTGTGGGCGGCACAGAACCCACGCGCGTCACGAATCTGAGCACGCCAAGTGACATTCGTGACTTGGTCGTAGAACATCGTGTCAATATAGCGTCGCTCGTCACGCTCATTGAGTGCGCAGATTGGGCATAGTCCCTGCGCATACGCCGCCTGCAGGTCCGCCGGTGAAACCGTCCTGATCAGCATAGCGCAACCTCAGCAACTAGCGCACCAAGGCGCTACCCATTCCCGGCTACCGCCACGAGCGAGCACTCGTGAGCCGTCGCAGGTTGCCGGACTTGAATACTAAGCATCTTGGTTCACAGCCGGGTCTGCACGGCTTCATCGCGTTACAATGGGCAATGCACGATGATGAAGCGTCTGAAGACAAGAGGCACCTATGCATCAACAACAACCTGACGTGACCATCCATCCCGAACCACGCCCCCTGCGCATCTTGATCTCTACCCCGAATATGCCCACGGCGTACCCGGCGTGCTTAAGAACGCGCTCGATTGGGTTGTTGGTAGCGGCGAGTTCGTTGGCAAGCCCGTGGCCTTACTCAAGGCGTCGCCCCGCTCGACCTATGCCCAGTCGTCCCTCACGGAGACCCTCAACGTGATGATGGCCTCCATCATTGCTGAGGCCTCTCCCACCCTGTCGTTGATGACGAACAACCTTAATGAAGCTGATATGCTTGCCGATCCCGACATTTCCCACGTGCTACGCGCCGCCGTTGTTGCCCTGGCCCAAGCCATTGACCTCCGCCGAAACGCAGCTGAAGCCAGCACCACCGAGCTTTAGCAGTCCACAAGTGACCGGTTTTCAAGAAGTTTCCTCAAGCGTATACTCGAAGTCGTACCCATGCTTCCCATCGGCAATAATGATACCCATCGTGCCCGCCAGACCCATCAGTTGGTCGGTACCGGAGTCCGGCACCACCGCAATCCGCAGTTGTGGTGCACCGCGCGTCATCGTAGCACTGTGCTGAAGTACGAAGGTGCCCTTGCGTCCATGCAGCGTCCCACTTACGCGCTCAATCGCGACATACCCCGCCGAGCCTTCGACCTCCGTGCCTGCGGTCAGCATCTGACCCTTGCTGGTCGCTTCGAGATCGCCGTGAAATTGCTTATCGATTGACATCCTGCCGAGGGTTGTCACCTCAGCGTTGTCATCCCCTACCTGAGGATTCAACTGTACTTCAAACGTCCCACTTGCATGCATCGCCATGACCACCTCCCACTAGCCTGTACCTAGCATCAAGCAATTCTTGCTTAATGCCACCGCAAGCGCAAATAGTCCTGTTCTCAAAGCCGCCGGATCATCACTGATCAACGATCAACTCACCCTTCATCATGCAACTGGCGACTGTCAGGAGGAGCTTCCGCACGACGAACCATCCCATAATCCCGCATGACCGCCGCGACCCTCAATCGGTAATCTTGGAATACCCTTGCTCGGCCCTTGACTTGCGCCGCGCGATGCTGTTCAAGCTGCCGCCATGCCTGAACTGCTTGCTCGTCGCGCCAGAAGGAGAGCGACAAAATCTTGCCGGATTCATACAGGCTCTCGAAACGCTCAATCGAGATGAACCCATCAATCTCATCCAGCAGCGGCCGTAGACTGGCCGCAATGTCGAGATATTCTTGCCTACACCCGTCCGCTGGCCACACTTCGAAGATAACAGCAATCATACGTTGGACCTCCATAAGCTACGGAGCTTCGTTGTCGCCTCATTCATCGGTTGCCGCCATGTGCGCCGAAGAGTGGAATACGAGTGTTTGTGGCCGCGCGATACATTACTTTTTCGGCCAGCTGCTCAACATCTAGGCCCGCCAGCATCAATTGCTCCACACCGCTGCGTGCTATTGTTTGCGCGAGTGCTGTCCCAGGGCAGCCATGCGCCCCAAGGCCAAAGGTGAAGATGCGCCGGTCATTCCGCCAGAGTTCGAAGCGGTCGGGGTTGGGATTGGCGCGTCGATCGCGATTCGCGGCTGCGAGCAGCACCAGTACGGTGTCGCCCACATGCAACTCTTGTCCTGCGATCTGCCCGTTCTGCGCAACAAAGCGTCGTGTATTCTGAACCGGCGGATCATAGCGCAGCACTTCCTGGATGACGGGGTCAAGAAGGGTGAGATCATCCATCACCTGCTCGCGTAGCTCCTGCCGAGTGGCCAAAGCTACGAGCGTATTGCCAATCAAGCCCGCCGTCGCCTCATGTGCTTGCACAAGCAAACCGATCGCATTTGCTACACTGATAGTAGGGTCATCATATCCAACACGCTGTGCCTCCTGGACGAGCACCGCCAGCAACCCATCGCTATAGCAGCCTTGGTCCACCCCCGCATGGAACAAGTCCAGTAAGGTCATTGCAGCGACGTTGCCCTCCTCAAGTTGCTCAGGACTACTGGCAGGCACAAGACACCGTACGAACGCACTAACGGAGGCAGCTGCTAGCGGCAGCATGATATGCGGCACACCGAGCAGATCGCCGATAACATACACTGGTAGCCGAAATGCAAAATCTGAGAGACGCGTATGATCATCGAGTGGCCGCAGTTCGTCGATCAGCACACGGGCCCACAACTTGCTCCGTTTGGCAACCTCACCTGCTTCAATTGATGCGCATGTTGCCGATACTGCTTGCTTGAGTGAGCAATGACTGCGACCGTCATTCATCCGCACGAGATACCGAAAGATGTCAGCTGCCGACGAGCCAAGCAGCGCCCGGGGAATCGGTTCATCCACTGGTCGAACGCGGCAGAATGCACTGGACAGCACCGCCGTCACCGCATCGGCACTTGCCGCAATCCACAACCCGAGCGTATCATCGCGATAGATGCCTCCGCGTGCCACGAGTTCTGCATAACAGGGATACGGATCGGGAGCAGTTACCGCGGCGATGGGATCATATGGAAACATCAAGCTTCTCCTTATTGGTACCAAGCACACAGCTCATCATCGCAGAGCTATCCTCACTATAGCACCCACTAGCACAACAATGCTTCGTTCCTTATCGAAGTGTGCGCGTGATATACTGGTGTAAGCAGACGTACAGAATGAGGAGGCACCGGTGCATACAGACCCTGATGTGGCGAGCGTGGCGCTCCTGATCGGCGATCCGACCCGTGCAGCGATGCTTGCGGCATTACTCGGCGGACAAGCGCTTCCGGCCGGAGAACTCGCTGCCTGCGCCCAGATCTCGCCTCAAACGGCGAGCACGCATCTCGCCAAGCTCGTGGGCGGCGGGCTACTGACGATGACCACGACAGGACGCCACCGGTACTACCGGTTAAAGAGTCCCGAAGTCGGTGCGGCATGGGAAGCCCTCGCCCGGATCGCCCCGCGTGCCCGCGTACGCTCGCTCCGCGCTTCGGAGGAGGCCCGCGCCCTGCGCTTCGCTCGGACGTGTTATGACCATCTTGCCGGAGTGGTGGGTGTAGCGATCACACAGGCTATGCTCAACAAGCAATTGCTGACCGCAGATGCACAAACCTACCACGTGACGGAGGCAGGTACGCTTTGGTGTGCCGGATGGGGTATTGATCTCGGCCAGCTACGCCAGTCACGCCGGCACTTTGCGACGCCCTGTCTCGACTGGAGTGAGCGACATCCGCACCTAGCAGGCGCCCTTGGGGCCGCCGTAGCACAAAAACTATTTGAGCGAGGCTGGATCGTTCGCGTCTCGAGCAGCCGTGCGGTATGTCTCACTGCCCCCGGACGCGAAGGATTACGCCGCGAGCTTAACATTAATAGCCTGCAATGACGTCACAGTTGCTAACCAGCTTGCACCTACCCTTGAATAGTTGCCCCACCCTGCATCAAGGTCACCAGCACGCCATCGCCACTGTCGGCGAAACTCGGTGTCGTGGCCCCGTCATGGTCGAGGTCAACCGATTGAGTGCATCAAATCGCGCTTCCACAATTGACAGGCTAGACAGCTCTGCTAGGATATACTTGTAGCAGCCCACCTCCTCGGTTCTGGCGCTCTGGAACTACGAGGTGGTAGGTCCATCTGGTTCCAGTCTGCGGAGGACCGATGGCTCAACCCGAATATCATAACGCTCCACCCGCGCCCATGCCAGCCGTACCACTTGAGGCACCCGAGGGGACGATGGATCCTCGTTCGGCGTTCTACGTCGTCCGTCCGACCGATGCTTTGGCGTTGCAGACCATTCAACGCCAGGGCGTGACGATCACGATCAAAGGCCCACGTCAGATGGGCAAGAGCTCATTGCTCCTGCGCACGGCTGAGGCGGCAACGGGTGCCAGTAAGCGCGTCGCACTCTTGGATTCTCAACTGGTCGATGCAGCAGCGCTCAGCAGCGCGGATACCTTTCTGCGCCAGTTTTGTGGCTGGATCAGCCTCCAGTTACAGTACAGTATGTGACTAAGCGTAGTATGCGAGTTATGGCATGAGAATTGAGAGTATCATATGGCTTGAGGTGATCGTCGAGAAACTTGCGGTTAAGCATCATGTGGAGCCAGAGGAAGTTGAGGAAGCTTTGTATAATGCGCGCAAGTTTCGCTTTATCGCGTCTGGTGATCGAACTGGTGAGGATGTGTACATGGCGTTGGGCCAAACGGACGCTGGAAGGTACTTAACTGTGCTATTTATCTACAAGCTAGCGAAAGAAGCCTTGATTTTGAGTGCTAGAGACATGGCTACGAAGGAGCGTAACTGGTATGGCAGAAAATAAATCTTCGTCGCTTCCGCAATTTGAGTCTATCCAGGAGCTTACGGACTTTTTCGACACTCATGATATGGGTGAATACGTTGAACACATGGCTGAAGCTGCCTTTGATGTTGACATCAAGCGACGACACTATTTAGTTGCGATCGATGCAGACCTCATGAAGAAAGTCGTAGCTATTGCCAAGACTCAGCATGTATCAGCGGAAGCACTGATTACTCACTGGCTGCAAGAGCAAGCGCGGGAAGCAGCCTAAGCCCAACCAAACTCATACCTTGAAAAAGGCAGTTGTGACAAGGCGACTGCCTAATTGCGTGATCAACGCTTTTGCACCGCTGATACCCCTCAGGTACAATAGAACAGATTGCAGGATCATCATTCGCAGTATCTCTACATGCTGCTGTGCGTGATCCGCTGGTATCTGGAAATAACTTTTGTGAATGAGCCAATCACGCTTGCTCGTAGCTCGCTGTTGACAACCTTGCGCTATCTGCTAAAGGCGATGCGCCCCAAGCAATGGGTCAAAAACGCCTTCGTCTTCGCCGGTATTGTCTTTGCCGAAAAACACCTGTTCACCAACGTCGCGGCGCTGGGCCGCGTGCTTATCGCCTTTATACTATTTTGCCTGGTCTCAAGCTCGATCTATCTGATCAACGATCTGGCCGACATCGAACAAGACCGCCAGCATCCTCGTAAACGGCTGCGTCCTCTCGCCTCCGGACAGCTCTCACCCGTCCTCGCCCGCCTTACAGCCGTGGCACTCGCCTTTGGTTCGTTGCTGGTTCCCTTAACCCTGATCTGGACTGGGGGTGCCTTCGACCGTGGCTGGGCTGCGTTTACCGTTGTGCTGGTGCTGTATTTTGTGCTCCAGGTGGCCTATACTTTTGTGCTGAAGCATGTCGTCATTATCGACCTGTTTGCCATTGCCGGGGGCTTCGTGCTGCGGGCGGTGGGCGGTGCCGCCGTCTTATTCGTCGCCATTACACCTTGGTGGTTGCTGTGTGTGTTGTTGCTAGCACTCTTCCTGGGCTTAGGTAAGCGCTATAACGAGCTACAAGTGCTGGAAAGTGATGCCGGTAGCCACCGCCGCATCCTCGAAGAATACTCGCATAAGCTCCTTGAACAGCTGATCTTGATCGACGTGGCCTGCACGATCATGGCCTACAGCCAGGCTACCTTTACCGCCCCCGCCGTGCCCAAAGAAGGCTTTCCGTATCTGATGCTGACCATCCCTTTCGTGATCTACGCCATGTTTCGCTACCTGTACTTGATCGTCCAAAAAAAGGAAGGCGGCGAACCGGCGGATCTGCTGTTCCGCGACCGGCCTTTCTTTACTTCGATCATGTCATGGGGCATCCTCGTCGTAGCGATCCTGGTTTGGTTCGGCAATAAATAACAATAAGGATCTCTTCATGCCTGATCTTCGTCCCGCTCGCACCCGTTTCGCCCCCAGTCCGACCGGCTTTGTGCATATCGGCAGCATGCGGACCGTCCTCTTCGATTGGCTCCTGGCCCGCCAAACGGGCGGCCAGTTTATTCTGCGCGTCGAGGATACCGATCGCAAGCGTTATGTTCCAGGGGCCGAAGAACAACTTAAAGCATCGCTCCAGATGATGGGTTTTCAGTGGGACGAAGGACCCGATGTCGGCGGACCGTTTGGACCCTACCGCGAATCCGAGCGGCTCCCAATCTACCATCCATTAGCGGCGGAGATGGAAGAGCGTGGCATCTTATACCGCTGCTTCTGCACGCCCGAGCGGCTAGAAGCGGTCAATCGGGAAAAACAGGCCCGCCGAGAGCCGCCGGGCTATGACCGCCACTGCCGTAATCTATCGCCGGAGGATCGGGCGGCGCAACAAGCCGCCGGTATACCGTCGGTCTTGCGTCTGGCTACACCGCTGGATGGTGAGACGGTACTTCATGATGTGTTACGTGGACCAATTACCTTTAAACACGCGGTCTTAAACGATCCGGTCATGATCAAAAGCGATGGCTTTCCGACCTACGCCTTCGCCGCTAACGTTGATGATCATCTGATGGAGATTACGCATGTGCTGCGCGGCGACGAATGGATCGCCACCTCGCCGTACCACGTGCTGTTGTACCAGTTCATGGGCTGGGAGCAGCCGGTCTGGGTGCATGTGCCACAAGTACTGGGCACCGACGGCAAGAAGTTATCCAAGCGCCATGGTGCGACGGCGATCAACGAGTTCATCGAGCGCGGCTATCTGGTCGAAGCACTGACTAATTGCCTGGCGCTGGTCGGTTGGGGCTATGACGAAACGACCGAGTTCATGACGCGTGAGGAGTTGATCGAGCGCTTCTCGATCGAGCGCATCTCGCCCAACGGCGGTGTCTTCTCGCACGACAAGCTCAACTGGTTTAATGGCCACTATATTCGCCAGCACACGCCGCAGGAGATCGCCGGCATGATCATGCCCTATCTCGAAAAAGCCGAATTGGTGAGCACACCGGCCACTCCTGAGCAGCAGGCCTTGGTGGAACGCATCGTCCCGTTGATCCAGGACCGACTACAAACCCTGTCCGACGCGATCGACCTGAGCCGCTTCTTTTTCGAGGCACCGACACAGTATGTGCGCAACGATCTGGTTCCGAAAAAGCTCGATGTCGCGACAACCAAGGAACTGCTACAGCACGCCTATACCACGCTCAGTGGACTCGTAACCTGGGACGAGGAGGGGCTTGAGCCAGCCCTACGCGACCTGGCCGAGCAGCGTGGCGTCAAAGCCGGTGACCTCTTTATGGCCTTGCGTGTAGCTGCGACCGGCAGCAAAGCGACTCCACCGCTCTTCCAAACCCTTGCTGTGCTAGGCCAAGCCGCGACCCTGGAGCGGCTGACCGTCGCCACGGCCTCCCTGGAGTAGCTCACCATGACCACTCACCAGATCGCGCCCACCGTGCGCTTGTACTTCACCGATCCCTATCTGCAGGAGTTCACGGCACAGGTCGTTGCCCGCCATCAGACCGAGGATCACTGGCTGGTCGCCCTCGACCGCTCGGCCTTTTATCCCGAGGGCGGTGGTCAATTGCCCGATCATGGCACCCTAAACGGGGTACCGGTGACCGATGTGCAGGTCGCAGACGAGATAGTATGGCACCACCTCCCTGCCCCACTACTCGCTGACGAGGTGCACGGCCTGATCGACTGGCCGCGTCGTTTCGACTTCATGCAGCAGCATCACGGCCAGCACCTCTTGTCGGCCGCCTTCGAGCAGCTCTTTGGCGCGCCGACCGTAGCGGTGCATTTAGGGGAAGAAAGCTGTACGGTCGATATCGAAAATACGAGCCTTAGTCCGGACCAATTGGTAGCAGCCGAAGAATGGACCAACCGGGTCATTTACGATGATCTACCGGTACACGTGCGCTTTGTCACGCCCGAAGAACTCGCCTCACTGGCGCTACGCCGGCCGCCGAAGGTTCATGATCGCGTTCGCATCGTATCGGCGGGTGATGTCGATCACTCGGCCTGCGGTGGTACTCATCCTCGCCGCACGGGCGAAGTTGGGATCGTCGCCCTCCGTCGTTGGGAACGGCGGGGCGACAGCCTGCGCATCGAGTTTATCTGCGGCAGCCGTGCGTTACATGATTATCGCGCGAAGACGGCGATCATCACGACCTTAGCGAACGAGCTCAGCGTGGCCGCCGTTGATCTACCCGCTGCCCTGCAACGGGTACGCCTCGCCGAGGAGACAAGTCGCAAGGCTTTGGCGTCGGCACGTCGCGAGCTATGTGTCTACGAAGCGCAGGCCTCCTTGGCTGCAGCTACGGAGATCAACGGCATGCCGGTTGTAGCCCAGGTGCTCCATGACCGCCCACTCGACGAAGTGCGTCTGCTCGCCCGTGCCATCGCTGACGGCGGCGGGATCGCCCTGCTCGCTCTGGCCGGTGACAAAGCGCAGTTCGTCTTTAGCCGTGCCACCACACTTCACCCCGATATGGGTGCCCTACTCCGCACTGCTGCCGCCATCGTCGGTGGCAAAGGTGGTGGCAAAGCCGATGCTGCTCAGGGAGGTGGGCCGAATGTTGCTTTGATCGATGTGGCGCTAGCCGCCGCCGTCGAAGCTCTGCAGGATGTTCACTCGTAATACCAATGACCGTGCGGTACCAGGGCCTCCAACTGCTGTAGCGAGTTGTGCAGGCTGTCAAGATCGACGGAGGGGCCGGGCTTAGCGGCAATAACCTGCAGCCAAAAGCTTTCGTTGAGCACCGCCAACGGCACTAAACCAGCCTTTTCCACATACAGGCGCACCTCTTCCACCGTTGCAAACTGGTTACGATGAGCCGGTTTCACCGCTTTGTCGCGATGGTGCTCACGCTCCCATAGAAAGCGTTCCCAACCTTGCGGATGGAGCAGATTCCAGGTATCGAAATAAACCAGCCCGCCCGGCACGAGCACGCGGGCCAACTCCTGGAGATAGCCAAACATATCTTCTTTATCCAGGTGGAACATCACCAGATGCGAGTAGGCGCGGTCGAAGCTGTCATCACCGAAAGGCAAGCTCGTGCGACTCAACTCGTGGAAATACACGTTGGGCAAGTGGGCGGTACGGCGACGGGCGATGTGCAGGATTGGGGCCGAAATGTCCGCACCATGCCATTCCCGTACCAAGGGTGCTAGCTCACGCCCGACCCGCGCCACACCACAGCCCACCTCCAACACACGGTCTGCGGATGTGATCGTCAGGGCATCAACCAAGCGCCGCGCCATGGCTGCACCCGTCCGTTGCAACGTGGCTTCGTCCGGGCTGCCGTTCATCATCGTAAAGGTCCAGCCGGCATCCTGACCCACGGCTTCCCAGGCCTGCTTATAACCCCAATTTTTGCGCGCCGTTTCAGCCCGAAAGATCCGCCACGCACGAATAGGATGCTGCCAGTAGCGCCCCTCAATAAAGGCACGCACCATTTTTTGTGTAATGATCGTCATGGTACCCTTGTTAGCAGCCGGCCATTGTAGAGGCGCTATCGCCCTTCGTCAACTAGGTTTGCGGACAGAAGGAGAGTATGCTATAGTTGCGTAACAAGTGAATACGCGACTCATCGCGAGGAGCGGAGGGACAGGCCCTGCGAAGCTCCGGCAACCGGCGACGATACCAGAATGGACGCGTTCAAGGTGCCAAATCCTGCCGCATGTGCGGAAAGATGAGAGTTGGTACGTAGCCTCTCATGCTGAGTGGCTTTTTTTTTGGAATATGGACACACAAACTGTTTGGTGGGAGCCCTAAGCCGTACATAACCCATGCCCTTGCCGTTTCGCCCGAATTGTTTGCCAACAGCCCTAGGACCACTGCCCCATCCCCCGACGGTGGAGTTGTGGGATGTTGTGCTGCCCCGGCTTCGCCAGCTGGCCCCGGTTCCATTGCTTCACCAGCATGGTGAAGATTTGCTGCGCTTGGCACTCCACAATTTGCCGGGAGCCACCATGGCTGGCGACCATGCCACCTGGGGCGGCCCCGACATGCAAACGGCGCTTGATACGTTATACGTCGCGTACCTTAAACACCAAACCGAGAGTCGCGCGCTGGATTTGGCAGCCTTGGAAGAGCTTGAGCAAGGCGACGGGAAACTTCGGTCGGTACAGGCGCTTAGTACCGTGCAATGGGGGCCCGTCAGCTTAGCACTAACGCTCATCAACGCCGAGTATGAGTCGGCCTTGAGCGATCCAACCATGGTCGATGCCATCGTCAAGCATCTCTACCTCCAGTTACAATTCCAAGCCGAACGCTTGGGCCACTGGCACAAACCCGTACTGCAGTGGCTCTATGAACCCTATCTGGAGCTGCTCGATTCACCGTTTGTTTCGCTGACGTGGGAGGCAGTTCACGATGCGCTGAGCGAGGTCTGGGGCCAGCATAGCGGGATACGTGGCGTGTGGGTGGGAGCACACGTGCAACTACAGCAGTTGTTGGCCAGCGAAACGGTCGAGGTCGTGGGCGTGACCCTGCCCTCGCCGGAACAGGCTGAAAGCTGGGCTGGCGATCTGCATAGCTTTATCCGGCGCAAAGGCGCGATTGGCTGGGGCATCGTGCCGGTCACCAGCGACGGCTTACGGCAGGTGACGGCGGGTCGACTGGCGGCGCGTTTTGGCTCGGTATTAAAAGCGCTCCAAGAGGCGGACCTGCCGGTCGAATACGTGGTACGTGCATCAATGATCATGCCGGAAGACACCTTACACCAGCTGTCACCGGCTGAGGCGGAACGCGTATTGACGCTCACTGCCGATCTAGCAGAGTTATTACGGCAAGCCTATGCCATTGAGTAGGGAGTTAGGGGAGTACCTATGCGGATTATCGTGACGGGTTCGGTCGCGTATGATTATTTGATGGTCTTTCCCGGCCATTTTAAAGAGCATATTGTGGCCGATAAATTACATACGTTGAGTGTGTCGTTTCTGGTGGAGTCGATGAAAAAGCAGCGCGGCGGCACGGCCGCTAATATTGCCTTTAATCTGGCCTTATTAGGTGAGCAGCCGGAAGTCGTTGCCACTGTCGGCGAAGATTTTGGGGATTACCGCGCATGGCTGGAGCAGCAGGGTGTTAACACGCGCAGCATCGCGGTCGTGCCCGGTGAGTTCACCTCCTCCTGCTTTATTAACACCGACCTTGAGGATAATCAGATCATCGCTTTCTATCCTGGTGCCATGAGCCAGGCCCACACGTTGCACTTGGATAACCACGGGCTAACCAGCGAAGATCTGGTCATCATCTCGCCCAACGATCCACTGGCGATGGCCAATTATGCCGCTGAATGTATCCGTCTCGGCATTCCCTATCTTTATGACCCATCAATGCAGATGCCTCGCATGCAAGCTGCAGAGCTACGCGCGGGTTTCGCCGGTGCTCGCATCTTAGCCGGCAACGACTACGAATTCGGCATGATGGCCGAAAAGCTGGGTATGAGTGAGGCTGACCTGTACCAATCGGTACCGTTCTGTGTCGTGACCAAAGGCGAGGCCGGCTCGTCGATCTTTGCCGACGGCCAGGAATATATCATCCCAGCAGCTAAGCCACGCGAAGTGATTAACCCCACGGGGGCGGGAGACGCCTTCCGGGCGGGCCTCGTTAAAGGGATCGCCAACGGTTTGCCGTGGGCCACCTGTGGGCGCATCGCCGCTCTCACCGCTGTTTATGCCATTGAGCACGCTGGACCACAACAACACGCCTATACCCAGGCCGAGTTCCTCGCGCGCTATCGTGAGAACTTCGGCAGCGATGCTGCCGTAGAAGCCCTTTTTGAGAAGCCGGTAGCCGTAAGCTACTGAATGTAAACCAACTATCAGGAGAACGATTGACCAATGCCAAAATCGCATGATGTAAAGGACCTCGGCTTAGCCGAGCAGGGACGCCAACGGATCGAATGGGCCGCGCAGGAAATGCCGGTGCTCCGTCAAATCCGTGCACGCTTTGAGAAAGAGCGCCCGCTGGCAGGCATCAAAATGTCGGCCTGCTTGCATGTGACCTCGGAGACTGCCAACCTGGCCCAAACATTGGTAGCGGGTGGTGCGGACCTCATGCTGGTCGCCTCTAACCCACTCTCGACGCAGGACGATGTAGCTGCGGCGCTGGTTCGCTATGATGAAATTCCGGTGCACGCGATTAAAGGCGAAGACAACGCCACCTACTATAGCCACCTCAAGGCTGCCCTCGATCACGGTCCGCAGATGACGATGGACGATGGCGCGGATCTGGTCTCGGGGATGCTTAAGGAGCGCCGAGACCTCCTCACCAATCTAATCGGCTCGACCGAAGAAACCACCACCGGTGTGATTCGCCTCAAAGCAATGGCCAAGGATGGCGTACTCTCATTCCCGGTGGTCGCGGTCAATGACTCGTTGACCAAGCACCTCTTCGATAATCGCTATGGTACGGGCCAGTCGACCTTGGACGGCGTAATCCGCGCCACCAATGTCTTGATCGCAGGCAAGACCGTGGTCGTGGCCGGCTACGGCTGGTGTTCAAAGGGTATCGCGATGCGCGCTAAGGGCCACGGCGCTGATGTGGTCGTAACTGAGGTCGATCCGGTCAAGGCACTCGAAGCAGCCATGGACGGCTTCCGGGTCATGCCGATGCAGGCCGCCGCGCGCATTGGGCAGATCTTTATCACGGCCACCGGTGATATCAATGTGATCGACGGCGAAGATTTCGCCGTGATGCGCGATGGCGCGATCCTGGCCAACTCAGGTCACTTCAACGCCGAGATCGATATCCCCGCTCTCGAAAAGATGTCCGTCGGCAAGCGCCAGCCCCGCGCCTTTGTAGAGCAGTACGTGATGGCCGACGGCCGCACGCTGAACTTGTTAGGCGAAGGACGCCTGATCAACTTGGCCTCGGCCGAAGGCCACCCCTCTGCCGTCATGGATATGAGCTTTGCCAACCAGGCTCTCGCTGGGGAATTCCTCCTCAAGAACCGCGGCAAGCTGGAGGCCAAAGTCTATGCATTACCCGCAGAGGTCGATCAAGAAATCGCGGCGCTGAAACTGGCGGCCATGGGCGTCCAGTTCGACATCTTGACTCCCCAGCAAGCGAAGTACTTGAACTCCTGGGAAGAAGGCACTTAATCGATAGTGGAGCACTACTGCTTATGAGTGGAACAACGTTTACGGATGCCCCCCAGCTCTTCCTGACCTCGGAGTCGGTGACTGAGGGCCATCCCGATAAGATTTGCGACCAAATTTCGGATGCGATTCTGGACGCGATTCTGGCGAAGGATCCCAACGGTCGCGTCGCTTGTGAGACCGCGACGACGACCGGTCTGGTGGTCGTGCTGGGCGAAGTGACGGCGGAGGCCTATGTCCCGGTCCAGGACATTGTGCGACGCGTGATCCGTGAGATTGGCTATACCAACAGTGACTATGGCTTCGACGCTGCCACCTGCGGTGTGATCGTCGCGCTGCACGACCAGTCACCCGACATCGCCCAGGGTGTCGACAAAGCACTGGAAGCCAAGATCGGCACGATGTCCGAAGCCGAGGTCGAGGCAGTCGGTGCCGGCGACCAGGGCATGATGTTTGGCTTCGCCTGCAACGAGTCGGAAGAGTTCATGCCGCTGACGATCTCCCTGGCCCACCGCTTGACACGGCGCCTAAGCGACGTGCGTAAATCGGGGCAACTGCCATACCTACGGCCTGATGGCAAAGCGCAGGTCACGGTTGAATATGCCCACGGCAAGCCGGTGCGCGTCGATACGGTACTGGTCTCAGCTCAACACGATGCACAAGTCTCACAACAGCAAATTCGCGACGATGTGCTGCAGTACGTTATCAAAGCCGTCATGCCGGCCGAACTGCTTGACGACAAAACCAAGTACTTCGTTAACCCGACCGGTCGCTTTGTAGTCGGCGGACCCATGGGCGATGCCGGCCTCACCGGCCGCAAGATCATCGTAGATAGCTATGGTGGCATCGCCCGCCACGGTGGTGGTGCCTTCTCAGGCAAAGATCCGACCAAAGTTGACCGCTCAGCCGCCTATGCCGCGCGCTATGTCGCTAAAAATATTGTAGCCGCCGGTCTGGCCGACCGCTTCGAACTCCAGCTCAGCTATGCCATCGGCGTTGCCAAGCCGTTGTCGATCTCCTTCGAGACCTTCGGCACCGGCAAAATTGCCGACGAGGAGTTGCGGCGCATTATCGACATGCACTTCGATCTACGCCCCGGTGCAATTATCCGTGACCTTGATCTGCGCCGCCCGATCTACCAAAAGACGGCCTCGTATGGCCATTTTGGTCGGCACGATATCGATGCCCCCTGGGAACGCACCGATAAAACCGAAGAATTACGAGACGCGGCGGGGCTGTAGCACAACTCTACGCAGGGGTAAGCACATAGGACCAACCGTGGGCCAGCTGCCACGGTTGGTCGTGTTGTTGTCAAGCACGGCGTCACTCATCAGGTATACTTCCCCCAGCAATTTGTCACGGCGACCATCTATGCCATTGCCACTCGATAAACTCATGCACGATCTGGCGACGTATCTGCGCACACCGCTTGATGTCGTACATGATGTCTACACCCTGACCGTCCCATTGCCTGGTGCGCGCTTTCAGGTTGTCTCGGCGACCATCCGGCCCGATCACGAAGGCCATCAACTGATCGATTTCGTTTCGGGCGTGGGCCAGGTCTATCGCGGGCTCGATCCCTGGTATTTGCTGGCGATGAACGACAAAACGATGTTTTGCCGCGTTGCCGTTGTGCGCCAGATGATCTTCGTCGTCGCCAGCCAACTGCTCGACACCGCACAACCACAAGAAGTGCTGATCATGTTGCGCGAAGTTGCGACAACCGCCGACCGGCTTGAAGAGCAACTCTTCGCGAGAGACGAAAACTAATGTCTGACTACACGCTTCGCGCGGTCCGCCACCAACTGCTCGATATTCCCTTGATCGAACCCTTTGCCATTGCAACGGGTACGCAGTCCATTGCGCATAACGTGCTTGTCGCTGTCGAGCTAGCTGATGGCACAATCGGCTGGGGTGAAGCTGCACCCTTCGCCGCAGTAACCGGCGAAACCCAAAGCAGTACCTTGGCCGCGCTGGACCGCCTCGCAGCGCTGCTCATTGGACAAGATACTCGCTGCTGGCGTGCGCTTGCCACGAGCATGCGCGCTGCTGAAAAGGAGGCTGCCGCGGCCCGCTGTGCTCTGGAAACAGCGCTGCTTGATGCATGGTGTAAGCGTGCGCAGCTACCACTGTGGGCCTTTTTTGGTGGAACCGCCACCGAGTTCGAAACCGACATGACGATTACCGCCGGCTCGACCGAACATGCTGCCCGCTCAGCCCTGGCGATTCGCACCCGTGGTATTACGACGATCAAGATTAAGATCGGCGGGGATCCGCGCATCGACCTTGATCGCATCGCCGCCGTCCATGCTGCAGCTCCGGCAGCACCGCTGATCCTCGACGGTAATTGTGGCTATGGTGCAGCCGAGGCGTGTGCGCTGCTCGACGAGCTTGAGCGCCGATCGATTCCCGTGGCCTTGTTCGAGCAGCCAACAGCGCGCCATGATTGGGAGGGACTTAAACAGGTCCGCCACTGGAGCACAGTACCGGTCGCCGCCGACGAAACGGTAACGACCGCCGCCGATGCACTACGGGCGGCACATGAAGACGCCGTCACCTGTATTAATATCAAGCTTATGAAAGCCGGCATAGCCGAAGCCCTCGACATCGCGGCGATTTGTCGTGCCGCCGGTATCCAACTCATGATCGGTGGCATGGTCGAAACCATCCTGGCGATGACGGTGAGCGCGCATTTTGCTGCCGGCTTGGGCGGCTTTAGCTTTGTTGACCTCGATACACCCATGTTTATGGCGGCACAGCCTTTGCGTGGCGGCTTCCGCCAAAGCGGCGCTTGTCTCTCGGTCGCCCACGTAACAGCGGGCCACGGTGTTGAGCCGCACATGCCGACTGAGGGCTAGACGATGCGCATCTGGGCGATAGCCGATCTTCATCTTTCCTTCGCCAACCCTAAGCCGATGGATATCTTCGGCCCTAACTGGCATGATCACGCTGCCCATATTGCCGCACTATGGCACAAACTCGTCGCACCCGATGACGTGGTCTTGCTCGCGGGCGACACCTCGTGGGCGCTGCGCTTGCCAGAGGCACTACCCGATCTTGAGTGGCTTGCCGCCTTACCGGGCCAGAAAGTGTTGACCAAGGGCAACCACGATTACTGGTGGGACTATGCCCGTAAGCGCCCCGCCATATTGCCTGCATCACTGGCTTTAATCGAAGCGGACGCCGTTGTGCTCAACGGCTGGGTCTTTTGTGGGACGCGCGGCTGGCTTACACCGGGCCAAGCAACCTTCAAACCCGAGAAAGATGAGCGCATCTACCGCCGCGAGCTTGGCCGGTTAGAGCGTGCGCTGGCCGCTGCTCACCGCCTTCAAACAAACGGCGAGCAACTGGGCGTGTTGTTACATTATCCGCCGTTCCTGTTTGACGGTACAGCTACTGCCTTTGCCGAGCAACTGGCAGCAGCGCAAGCAAACTTCTGTGTCTATGGGCACCTGCATCGCCGCCATGATTGGCAGCAAGCGGTTCAAGGTGAACGGGCAGGTGTCATATACCACCTGACCAGTTGCGACTTTCTCAACTTTATGCCCCGCCTGATCTGGACTGACCACCAGCCCTCGTAACTGCCGCTCGGCTATTTACGGACGCCGTTCAAAGATCGAGGCACCTCGGACCAGTTGGCCCCGCTCACGGCGACGTGTCCGCTCCGTCACCAGGGTTCGCTCGTGAATAAGCGTCTCGGTTTTAGCAACCATGCCTTCGAGCCGCCCCAGCA
Organism: Herpetosiphonaceae bacterium; assembly: GCA_013821605.1. Taxonomy (GTDB): domain Bacteria; phylum Chloroflexota; class Chloroflexia; order Chloroflexales; family Kallotenuaceae; genus JACDGP01. Next base: position 6,739 of record JACDGP010000003.1, on the reverse strand, counting down.
TACCTTCAAGCGCCAGCCGCTGCTCAGGATCGGGCGGGAGGCCAGCATGCAGTCGTGTGATTTGTGCTCGCAACTCCTGCACTTGGGCCGCTTCTTGATCGCTACTCGTATCCCGGGCCGCCGAGTTGGCGCGCACGACCGAGCTCAAGACAATTTGGAAGGTGGCTGCGATCGGTAGTGCGACGATCATTCCGAACAAACCCGACGCTTGCGCCATGATCAACAGTGCAACGATCACTAGGATCGGATGCGCACCTGCACCCTCACTGAGTCGCGGCTCCAAAATGCGATCCATAAGCAGACCGGTCACGATCACGATGCCGGCCGCTAGCACGATCACGCTAATGGGCGTGGTGAAAGCTAGCGGAAGCAAGGGCAGCAAAGTGAGTGGCACACCAATCCATGGGATAAGCTGGGCGAAGCCGGCATATAAGGCCAGGAAGGTAGCGTAGCGCAGTCCGAGCAGCTGAAAGCCCAGCCATAAAATACCGATGGTCAAGACGAACTGGATTGCCTCCGAGCGTACGAACGCACCAACCTGAGTTTCCGTATCACGCCAGGTTGCGCGCGCAATCGAGCGCTGTTGAACCGGGAGCAGGGTCAGCCACAAGCGCTCAAACCGTTCCTGATCGGCAAGCCAATAAAAGGTCAGGGATAAAATGGCCACCAGGTCGATCACCACACCAACGATGCCGGAGGTCAGGCCGATTAAGCCAAAGCCGATCGTCGCGGGATCACTATGACTAACTCCGCTTAGTAGGGCAGCCGTCGTTGGTAGTCGCCGTGCTATCGCTTGTTGCCAGGCTAGACCGCTGGTCTTCCAGCTACCCAACAAGGTGTCATACCGTCGCGGCAGCGTATCACTGGCATAGCGTAGTTCATTTTGCAGCGGTGGACCCAGCAACGTGATGCCCCCGGCGATGATGCCGATGACGACCACATACCACAACAAAATAGCCAACCCACGTGGAACATGATAACGTTCGAGGGCGAGGATACCCCGACGGAGGGCAGCGGCAACAATAATTGATAGCACAAATAGCAGTACAACTTGGCCGAGCCGGTAGACCACAAACAAGATCGTCAGCGTTGCGAGAACTGCTGCAGTATACCCCGCAATCCGGGGCAGACTCATAGGCTTAATCATGCCGCACCTCGTACGCTAGGCACTTCCACCGTCGTTGTTGCCGGTGTCAACTGCACGAGGATCTGATCGAGCGTACCCACCAGTGTCTCGATTCGTTCTTCAAAGATGTCGTCGGCCTCAGGGGTATCATCGATCCGGATGCGGTCGCGCAGATCGGCAGCCAAATCCTGCGCCTGGTACCGCAGCGCAGCTACCTTATCGCGGCCGTGAATAGCCGGCAAAGCCGTATCAGCACTCAACAGCCAATGATCCAACAACACTTGGACGACCGCAGCCAGGGGAATTGCGAGGATCGCGCCTAGCACGCCAAGCAACGACCCAAAGGCAGCGATACCGAGCAGCGTCACAATCGCATTCACGCCCACAGCTTTGTCCATGACCCGTGGCACCAGCACTACACCCTCGAACTGTTGAAGCGCAATGCAGGCGACGATGACATAAATGATTTTATCGGGTGCCTGGGACAATGTGACGACAATGGCGATAGCAGCCGTCAAGAAGGGGCCAATATAAGGAATTGCTTCAAGCGTGGCAGCCAACACCGAGATGATCAGCGCTGATGGAATGCCAATCAAGAAGTAGACGATGGCCGACATGACGCCGATCGAGACGCACAAAATAGCCGTGCCGCGTACATACCCACCCACCTTGGTCTCGATCTCTCCCCACAACTCAGTCGCCTCATCACGCTTGTCAAGTGGTAGCAGCAGCAGGGTCGCTCTCAGAATTTGATCGCGATCGAGTACCCAAAAAAAGGCGATCACAAAGACGCTAATCGTACCAAAGAGCACCCAGGCCACGCCACGCGTGGCCGACAACGCCTCGGACAACAAAGCCGCATTATCGGATGATTGACCGCCCAGTCCACCGATGTTGAAGCTGAGCGCCGCGGGTAGCCCAGCGGCCACATTACGCACAATCAAAATATTGGATTGGGTCAGTGTTTTACGGAGGGCGGCATAATATGAAGGCAAGGATTTGACAAGCCCACCACCCTGATTAATCAGGAGGGGCACCAGGACTCCCAGGACACCCAACACCACTAGTACCAACGCGAGGTACATCAAGATGATACCAAGGCGCTGCGGTATGCCACGCCGGCCCATCCATAAGACGGCCGGCCGAAAAGCTGTGGCCAGAACCGCCGCAATAAATACAATAAACAAAATGCCGGAGATGCGGGTTAATAAGTAAAAGCCGGCGGCAATCGCAGCCACGGTTAGGGTCACCAGAATAACTCGTCGGGCGGTCCAATGGCGCAACGGTGGTGTGGTTACAGGTGCAGTAGCTTGCATGGTTGATCCCATCGGCAACAACAAACTATTTCGTGCCAGTAAATAGCAACAGCTGTTCCATCAGCCACCTTACGGAAGGAAATCAAATAGGGACACCTTGCGATGTCCCTGTTCATAGCTTACTGACCTGATTTACGCCAACTCTTCGAGCGGCTCGCCTAAAAGTTTGTTGGTCAGGTACATTGCGAGACGCGTGGCGAGTGCGCTCAGCACTAAGCTGAAAAAGCCATAGACCAAGCGGCGTTTAGTTTCATCATTCATGGGCAGCCCTCCTTAAAATCACATATGTGTTGGTGTTCCATCATACCCTAACTTTAATTGCGGCGGCGACCCCCACCGAACAAGATCAGCGCATAGTACAACAGGTTCGCGATTGCCGATGCCGCAGCCGCTACGTACGTCAGGGCGGCAGCGTTGAGCATCTGGCTGACACCGGCCATCTCCTGCGTGGACACCAACCCATTCCGAAGCAGCATTTCGCGTGCGCGCCGCGAAGCATTAAGCTCCACAGGCAGCGTTGCCAGAGTAAAAACGACGGCACCGGCAAACAGCAACAGGCCAAGCAACGCAACGCTCCAGCCGATGCTGCCTTGCCCACGGGCTGCACCGCCCATAATGATCCCAACAAAGAACAGGAGCGGCCCCATATTTGAGCCAATGTTGGCCACACCCACAATTGAGGAGCGCAAGCGCATAGGCACGTAGCCATCACGATCCTGCACTGCATGCCCAAGCTCATGGGCGACCACCGCCATCGCCGCTACCGACGGCCCGCCGGTTGAGGTTTGGGAAAGATTGATCGACTTATCAGCGGGGTTATAAAAATCGGTCAAGCTGCCCGGAACCTCGTGGACTTGGAGTTGTAGTTGCTCGTTGCGCATTAAAATCTGGGCCACATCCAGACCACTCACGCCTTGCATATTCGGCACCTGCGCATAGCGCGCGAACGTTGATTTAACTTTGTATTGTGCCCACATAGCAAAAAGCATAGCGGGTAAGGCAAACAAGAAGTAGCGTGGATCAAAAAAGAACATGCTCGTTGCTTCTCCTGACGCGGCAGCGTCACTACCGGCTGTTACAAAACAGCTCCTAATAAATATTACGCATACCTACCCGTGCGAGATGCAGGTCGTTGCTCTGGTCGACCGAGCATCACGCGCAGGACCGCAGCTATCAGCAACCCTGCCAGAAAACCACCGGCATGCGCCGCATAGGCTACCCCGCTCATCTCAGTTTGCGCGGTCTGCGCCAAGGCGCCATACGTCGCAAAGAACTGCTGCCCGGCCCATAAGCCGATCATAACCCAGGCCGGCACCGTCATGATGAAAAAGAAGATCAGCACCCGTATTCGATTATTGCCGAAAAAGATTAGATACGCGCCCAGCACCCCTGAGATCGCACCGGATGCACCAACACTCGGGGTGTCTAGGCCGGCATTAAGTGCAACAAAGGTTAAGCTCGCCAACAGCCCGACGACCAAATAGAAAATGAGATAGCCAGCATGCCCCAAGGCGTCTTCGACGTTATCGCCAAATATCAGCAGAAAGACCATGTTGCCGAAGATATGCGCCCAACCGGCATGCACAAATAATGATGTGAAGAGAGTCGAGAGGTGCTGGCGGGCGATGATCTCGGTCGGGACCGCACCATACCGCGTGATGAAAGCATCCATCGCCTCGGTACTCCCCAACTGTAGCTCAAGCAAAAAGACCGCTACATTGGCCGCGATTAGCAGATAATTGACGACCGGCACAAGATGGCCGGGCCGGTTTTGGTCGCCGATAGGAAACATAGCGCTCCGTTTTGTCTTAGCTTGGGTATAGCAAAGCGTATGCCCTGAGGCACTGACGTAGGTTGGCAGCAATCACAAAACCGCCCAGACTTCAGGTCTGGGCGACGTAACGACCAACAAGCTTGTCATTGTCGGATGGGCCGGACCCTTGCTACCACAGGATAATGGGCAAGCCGTGCTCCACGCTTTGTTGGGCCGCCATTTTGAGCACATCGAGCGCCCGCGAGTACCCGCCCTGTGGCACCTTATGATCTCGGAACAGTTGATCTAACTCATTCAACTCGCTTAACAGCCGGATCGATGATCCAAACGAGACGACCGCATCGGCGTCCTCCTCATCCTCCCCATCCTCCCCATCACCTTCGTCCGGCTCCGTTTCGACCCAGATCGGCTCGGGAAAATCAGCGGGTAGGTACGAGCCACCATCCCCCTGGTGCTTGATCAGGTGTGGGAACTTGGTCTGTGCTTCGTCGTCCCAAATATCGGCCAGCACCGGATCGACATCCTCACCATCCAAGGATGTATCGCTGAGCACCTGAGTAATGTCGTCGCCGCGCTCCAAATGTGCCGCTAGCCGGCGCAACTGGTAGAGGTCATAGAAACTTTCGATGCCGCCTTCCCATACTTCGGTGCCCGGCTGGGATAGCAGATCGACCGTCACGCCTTCCTCGCGGAGGAGATCCTGGATGTCTTGGTAAAGCTCCTTCTCCTCCTCATACGCTTCGCGATCTTCTTCAGGACGGGTGGTTATCATTGACCCGACCACAAGGTCGAGTTCAGTCATTGCTTCAGCCATGCAAGGCCCTCCTCATGTACGACCATTATACGGGATCATCCGCCCTTATCTTCGATCAGGAATCAGGAAGCCGAAGATGAAGCTCATGACGCCCACCACAATCGCGCCTTCGATCGCGGCCAAGAAGCCGTCGACGTGAAAGCCGAGCTTAAAGCTTTGAGCAATCGCCGAGGTAATCAGCAGCATGACACCATTGATCACAAAGGTAAAAAGACCGAGCGTAAGCAGATTGACCAAACAGGTCGAGGCCTTGATCAGCGGACGGATGATGGCGTTTACCAGCCCAAAAATGATAGCTATCAGCCCAAGGTTCACGACATACTGTCCGAGGGTTAGGGCTGGCCCCACTGGATCCATCCGCACGCCTGGAACAACCTTAGTAGCCACAAATAAGGCCACGGCCGTTGCGAACAGGTGAACGAAAAACCGCCCCATAGCTCCTCCTAGCGTCGCCTCACAGATGCAACCCTGGGCCCCATGCATACTACCCATGGCTCACGCACCCCAAATGGCGGTGCTATAATGCGCCAAGAACGATGTGCCCGTCAAGCTATAGATGGGTATATGTAGAGCACAGCGCGAGGAGACTGAGTTCAATGACGAATAAGGAGCAGGACGTCGCCGCAGCGGATAAAGGCCTTGAAGGCATTGTAGCGGCCAAGACCGCGATTAGTTATATTGATGGCCAGCATGGGCGCTTGTTTTACCAGGGCATTGAGATTAATGAACTGGTCGAGCACTCAACGTTTGAAGAAACAGTGTACTTGCTGTGGCACGGCAGCTTCCCGACAGCCGCGCAACTCGACGAGCTACAACGCGAGCTCAAGGCCCAGCGCCGTCTACCAGTCGAGTTGATCACAATGCTCCACGAGTTGCCAAAGACGGCTACACCAATGGAGGTGCTGCGTACAGCAGTGTCTGCCCTAGGCTCGTTTGAGCACGATAGCTCCTCAACGACGCACGAAAATCTCGTCAAGCAGGCAGTGCGTTTGACCGCAGCTGTAGCCACGATTGTCGCCGTGTGGGAGCGCATTCGCACCGACCAAGCAGTGATTGAGCCACGCGACGATCTTGGTCATGCCGCGAATTTCTTGCATATGCTATGCGGCGAAGTACCCAACGAGCAAGCAGCCAAGGTCCTCGATATTGCGTTGATCTTGCACGCGGATCATGGCTTGAATGCCTCAACCTTCGCGGCGCGCGTCGTCGCATCAACCCTCGCAGATATGTATTCGGCAATTACCGCCGCCTTGTGTGCCTTGAAAGGCCCCCGCCATGGCGGTGCCAACGAGCAAGTGATGCGCATGATCAACGAGGTCAAGACGCCTGAGCGCGGCCGGCCCTATGTACAGGATGCTCTGGCCCATAAGCACGTGGTGATGGGCTTTGGTCACCGCGTCTACCGTGCTGATGATCCCCGCGCTATCCAGCTACGCCGCATCGCGCAGGAAGTTGGCAAAGCGAACGGCAATCCCCAATGGTACGACGTATCCGAGGCGATCGCAGCGGCCATGCACGAAGCCAAGCCCGATCTGCCAATCAATGTCGACTTTTTCTCGGCCTCAACCTATGCCGCCTTGGGCATCCCGACCGATCAGTTTACCCCCATTTTTGCGATTAGCCGCACTGCTGGTTGGACGGCGCATGTGATCGAGTCGTTCACCAACAACACCCGCCTAATCCGACCCGAGTCAGTCTACACTGGACCC